>JALYTX010000140.1 GCA_030854055.1 Gemmatimonadota bacterium
ACGTCGTCTTGCCGTGATCAACGTGGCCGATCGTTCCCACGTTTACGTGCGGCTTCGTACGCTCGAATTTCGCCTTCGCCATGATGTCGTCCCTGTTCCCTGTTCGGTTCGTTGTTTCGTTGCGTCGTTGTAGCTGTAGCTGTAGCTGGTTACTTCTTGGCCTTGCTCATGATCTCTTCAGCTGCCGACTTCGGCACTTCCTCGTAGTGGCTGAATTCCATCGAATAGACTGCACGACCCTGCGACATCGAGCGAAGCTTGGTCGAGTATCCGAACATCTCCGCCAGCGGGACCTGCGCGTCGATCACCTGCGCCTCGCCACGCTGATTCATTCCGCCGATACGGCCGCGGCGAGCTGACAGGTCACCGAGCACGTCGCCCATGTAATCGTTCGGGGAAACAACTTCCACCTTCATTATTGGCTCCAGAATGACAGCGCCCGCCTTGCGTGCGCCGTCCTTCACAGCCATCGATCCTGCAATCTTGAATGCCATTTCGCTGGAGTCGACGTCGTGGTACGAGCCGTACACCAACTCGACCTTCACGTCCACCATCGGATAACCGGCGAGCACTCCACCTTCAAGTGCTTCCTTGATCCCAGCCTCGATCGGATTGATGAACTCGCGCGGAATGACGCCTCCGACGATCTTGTCCTCGAAGACGAAGCCCTGGCCCTGCTCTGCGGGCATCACGTTGATCACCACGTGTCCGTACTGTCCCTTACCGCCGGACTGGCGAATGAACTTTCCTTCGACCTTGTCCACGCGCTTCTTGATCGTTTCGCGATACGCAACCTGCGGGCGACCGATGTTCGCATCAACCTTGAACTCGCGCTGCATTCGATCGACGATGATCTCGAGGTGCAGCTCTCCCATTCCCGAGATGATCGTCTGATTCGTCTCCGGGTCCGAGTGGACGCGGAACGTCGGATCTTCTTCAGCGAGCTTCTGCAGAGCGATGGCGAGCTTGTCCTGATCTGCCTTCGTCTTGGGCTCGATCGCGACGTCGATGACCGGATTTGGAAACTTCATCGCCTCGAGCACGATCGGCCGGTCCTCCATGGTCATCGTGTCGCCCGTACGCGTGTCGCGAAGTCCGATGGCAGCCGCGATGTCGCCGCAGTGCACTTCCTCGATCTCCTCGCGCTTGTTCGCGTGCATCTGCAACAGACGACCAACGCGCTCGCGCTTGCCCTTGGTCGCGTTGTACACGTACGAGCCACTCTGCAGCACGCCGGAATACACGCGGAAGAACGTCAACTTACCGACGAACGGATCTGTCGCAATCTTGAACGCGAGTCCGGCGAACGGAGCGTCGTCGGACACCTCGCGCGTCTCCACAATCTCGTTGTGGT
Organism: Gemmatimonadota bacterium; assembly: GCA_030854055.1. GTDB lineage: Bacteria > Gemmatimonadota > Gemmatimonadetes > Gemmatimonadales > Gemmatimonadaceae > Fen-1247. The sequence continues at coordinate 1,355 of JALYTX010000140.1, forward strand.
CGGGAAGGTGTCCCTCGACGGGCGGCACATCGAGCGGCGACGGCATGAAGTCGATTACTGAATCGAGCAACGCCTGCACGCCCTTGTTCTTGAAGGAAGCGCCGCACAGCACCGGCACCATATGGCCGCCGATCGTCGCCTTGCGAATCGCGCGGCGAATCTCGTCGTCTGTCAGCTCCGCACCATCAAGATACTTCTCCAGTACGGACTCGTCGTGCGACACCGCCGCTTCGAGAACCGCGTGGCGCGCCTCTTCCATCGCTGTCCGGAACTGTTCCGGGACTTCGACGACGGCGAACGTCTTGCCAAGCGACTCATCGTCGAAGATGTACTGCTTGCGCTCGATGACGTCGATGTGACCCGTGAATGTGTCGCCGGACCCGACGGGCAGCTGGATCGGGTACGCCTCTTTCGTCAGACGATCGCGAATCATGCGCAGACAGCGGTCGAAGTCGGCACCTGTGCGATCCATCTTGTTCGCGAAGATGATGCGCGGAACACCATACCGGTCGCCCTGGCGCCACACAGTCTCGGTCTGAGGCTCGACGCCCGCGACAGAGTCGAGAAGCGTGACTGCACCATCAAGCACGCGAAGCGACCGCTCGACTTCCACGGTGAAGTCCACGTGCCCGGGCGTATCGATGATGTTGATTCGGTATTCGGGACCGCTGCCCTTTTCGTCACTCTGGCCGTGCCGGCGCCAGAACGCTGTGGTGGCGGCCGACGTGATCGTGATGCCGCGCTCCTGCTCCTGCTCCATCCAGTCCATGGTGGCTGTGCCTTCGTGGACTTCACCGATTTTGTGCTGCTTGCCGGTGTAATAAAGGATACGCTCGGTCGTAGTCGTCTTGCCGGCATCAATGTGGGCCATGATGCCGATGTTGCGATAGTGTTCGAGCGGGGTGTGGCGGGCCATGTCTATGTCAGCGAGTCTAGGTCGTCAAAGAGCAACAAGAAAGCGGGTGGACCGGGCATCCCATTCGGGACCGGTATCCATCCGCCGCCGCCGGGTGCAGCCGCCATTGATGCGCAGCTGGGGACTCGAGGCGCGCCGGCGTCGGCCGGCGATTGGTTTTTTTTCAGTGCAGCCTTTAATTATAGCTCAGACCGGTCTCAAGTCAACCGGCGTGAAATCGCAAAAAGCGCACTGCCGCGGCGTCTGGCGGATTCGTGCACGCACGCCGAAATGTCCCTGCTCTCCCGCCTCATGTCTCCAGTCGTTCTCGTCACAGACCAACCCCTCATGCTCGCTCGGCGCCGCATGGAGGACGATCCCGAACTCGCGCCCGGCTCGGCCATCGTCGGCACTTACCTGGGCGACGCGCTCCTTACCCGTTCAATCGCGGAACCGGATTGGGAACCTGAGTCGGACCAGGGGCTCCTCGACACGCCCCGGCGCCTGCACTACAAGGCCACTGAAATTGACGGGGGAACAATCCGCGCCGAGCTCGGCGCCCTGATTGACGCGTCCGACGCGCCACGAGAGCCCTGGCAACCCGAGCCAGAAGCCGATGCGGCGCCACTCATCCTGCCGCTCGGCGTAGTCGTACGCATCGCAGCAGATCGCACCGGGGCCGCGCTGGAACTGGAGTGCTTCGTTCACTTTCAAGCCATACTAAGTGGATCGGCAGAGCCCGTAGCCGATCGAATCCTGCGCCGTCTCTAGCGGCTCAGCGGCGGCCGGCAGCCGGCAGCCGGCAGCCGGCAGCCGGCCAAATGGAAAGGTCCACGACGCTCGCTCAACCACTACGGCCGTTGGTGAGCCGTCCGGGCTGGGGCAGGACTGGATGGCGGCGGCGGAGGAGGTGGCGGAGGTGCCGCAGCTGGACGCGGCAGGGCGGCGGCGCCCGGGGGGACATACGCCGGAGGGGTCCGTGTGTAACCACGACCGTTTACGACGTAACCGCGCTGCGCGGTCTCGGTACCTCTGAGTATGACCACCGGCGGTCCGTAAAACCCACCGGGAGACGCAGGGTAATAGCCGCCATAGCCTCCGTAGCCGTTGTAGCCCACAACCGGGGATCCGTATGGCGAGTATCCAAATGATGGGTAACCGTACGGCGAGTACGCAAATGCGCTGTACCCAAAGCCGTACCATCCGAACGGCGAAATATTGTAAGGCGAGTACTCGGGTAACATCATGACATCGACACGCCGGCCCGACAACACGCCGCCAGCGGCGCTCGCGGGTGCGGGTTCAGCGTCCGCGGCCGCATTACCCTCGGCGCCCGTCACGGCGAACGCGCTTGGATATGACACCGCGACCATCGCATCCGTGACGTCGCTCGGAACGCCGGCATTCGAAAGCGCTATCAACTGCTTCGCGTCGAGTCCGAACTTCTGCCCGCGGTCCAGTACCCAAGCGGCAACCACGGCAGAATCCGTGTTCCGTACTGCGTCGATGACGTCCGCGGACTCAAGTGGCGCGCCAGCCGCCGCTCGAGACGCCGACGTGGAGTTGATGGCGTTGCGCCACGAATTCGTGAGCGCCGCGGGAAGCGCGTCAGGCGCAGATACCGCGTCGTATCGCAGTGCCCTGACTCCGCGCGCGCCGCCAGCGTTTACCGATTCTACGTTCACCCACCCGCCGTCAGGCGAAATCGCGAACAGACCCGCCGACACTCGCCTGGTGCTGCCGCCGCATACGACATCCGAATTGAGATAGAGCCGGTGGCCGTCGTAAGACCACCGCGCGCTCTCATATCCGTTGCACCCGCCGGCGCTTCGCGCGCGCCGTTCGCCGCTCGCCGCAATTGTGTCGGTCGCGACGATCTTCCCGTCCGCGATGGTGACAACTTCAGCGACTGAACTCCCATCCGTCGCCAACGGCACAACGCAAACTGTTTGCTGTGCCCTGCTGCCCGCTCCGCCGAAAGCAACGGCCGAGTTGCCCGGCATGGCCGGCCGCCAACATCCGGCCCACGGCTGCCAGCGTCCGTCGGCCGCAGCTGACTGTCCGTGGACTGGCTGCATTGCAGCAACCGATGCTACGCACGTAATAAGCGTCGCGAAGACGCGCTGGCTCATACGGCTCCCAGAAACTGACGGCATTTCCATTTCCTCAAAATCTGAGTGTGAGGCCCAGCGTCGTGGTAAAGCCTGAAAGGTCGATCCTGTCGAACCCGGAGAAACTCTGATCGAGAGATCCCCGAGCCCATATATACTTCGCCTCGCCGGTCAGCGCGATGTGCGGGGAAAGCGAGAAATCCGCTCCAACGAATCCCTGCGCGGCAGGAGCCCACCGTGACGAGGTGAACTCTCCCGTGAAAACGGAGTTGCTGTCCTGATAATCGACAAAGTCGCCCTTCTGGTCGAACCTGTACAGCATCGCACCGCCGCCCGCACCAACGTATGTCGCGAAGCGTGACGGTACCCACGCGAACCGTCCCACTGTTCTTCCCGGCGGCGTGAGATACGCCTTCACGCTCAACATGATTGGCAGCCGGCTGAAGTTCGTGGTCTGTCGGATCTCGGCGTTGTTCTGGTCGACGTACTTGCGGTAGCTCGAAGGCGTTGAGGTCGCAGAGTAAGCCGCGCCTATTACCACGTCGAAACGCGGCGCGATGCGCAGTGCGACGTCGAGCCCCACAAGCGGTCCGCTGAAATCACTCCGGTTCAGCGTTAGCTGGTCCGTTGCAAAGGAGAAAAGGTCACCACTGGCACTGGCGCGCGCGTACCCCCCGCTCAGAGTAACGCTTCCGGATGGCGCCTGAAACAGAAATCCGTTTCCGCTGCCCTGCGCGCCCGCGGTAGCGGTCACCCCCCCCATCGCGGCGATGATCACAGCGCCAAGCAGCGCGCCGCAGTCGAGCCAGGGGCGGGAGCAAGGACGGGACGGGCGCGATCGACGCAGTCGCCATGCTTCCATCCCGCGGTTCAGGAAATCGGGTTTCCGGTTTTCAGGCATTCCCATTCTACACTCCGGGAGGTCAGGCGGTCCAACGACGTGGACGCCGCCGGCCAACAGCCGCAGCATCCCATGGCCACGTTGGAAGCCGGCTAGATTGCCCGGGCGTGACCGACGGCAGCCAAGCGACTGAGAAGAGCCCACGGGTGCACGGGCTGGCGGTGGACGCCGCGACGCGGTGCGCGCACTATCATGGGGAGCTCGATATTCTCGCAATACGAGTGAGCTGCTGCGGCGAGTTTTATGCGTGCAAGGATTGTCACGATGCGATCGCTGGCCACCAGCTCAAGCCGTGGCCGCGCGAAGCATTCGAGACTTCTGCAATACTTTGCGGAGCGTGCGGTTCGAAGTTGAGCATAACGGCATACCTCGAATGCGGAAACGATTGCCCTGAATGCGGTGCCGGCTTCAACCCGCGCTGCATGCTGCACCATCACTTCTACTTTGCGACTCGCTGAGGTCGGCGCGACCAACTACGGCCGGACTCTTCCGAGCGCGTCGGCTAACGACTCGCCCGTGCGTTGGTGAAGATGTCGCTCCCGAACGCCACCAGGCCAGACGCGCCAGCATAGCCGAGGTGGCGCAGGTGAAAGCTGTTCTCCACGCTACGCAGCATTGAATAGTGATTGTAGGGCACGTCCGACACCGTACCGCCTTTTATGAAAGGCGAAAGCAAGACTGCGCCGGTACGGCCACCGCCCGGCCCATGCGTTCCCGGAGACCTGGTATTCGGCCCGCTCTGTTCGGAGCAGCACGCAGTCGCATCCGCCCCCGCACTCTCATCGAACGTCACGATGATAAGGCCGCCGTCACGGTACGCGGCCGACCCCATGATAAGTGGGATCCAGTGCGCGAGAAAATTATTCGCCGATACAAGACCGCCCGGCTCCCCGTTCCTGCACGGGCGGTCATGACCGTCGTGACAGAGACTGGGCGCGATGAAGCTGTAATTTGGCGTCCGCCGTTTCGAGGCGAGATCGGCCTCCAGTTCCGTGAGCGGGACCACCTGCGTCCTGCACGAAGCATGGTCGATGACGGCGTGGAAGTACATGAAAGGATTGTGCTTGCCCGCGTACTGATCGGCAGCCGTGGCGCGTTCCGTCGGGTCGAGCTCCCCGATCGGCGGGTGCGCGCAGGTCGCTGTTTCGCGCGATGGATCCCTGCCCATGTCCTCCATGTAACCCTTCCACGTACGGCCGCTTGCACTCAACTGATTGGCGATCGTGCGAACATGGGCGGGGTACACACAACCCTTCCCAATCGGCTGGCCATCGGGCGCCATACCAGTCTGAACAAAATCGTCGTAACGCCCACAGTCTCCCTGCGTTTGCGGCGTCGGCGCGATTCCCGAGATCATCGCTATGTAGTTATCGAGACTCGAGTGACCTATCCCGTAATATTGCCGGAGAAAAGCGCCCTGGCTCGGAAGACTGTCAGCCAGATAGGGAGCCGGCGAACCAGGCCCGAAGGTTCTCGCGAAGTCCTCGTTCTCCAGAACTATTACGAAGACGTGATTGATTGCGGGCGCGCGATTCTGTCCCCCCGCTGGCGCGAACGCCATTGCTACGCAACAACCTGCGAGCGCTGCACCGCGGATCAATTTGTTGAACATGAGCGGGATGGCCTAGTAGAGAAGTTCGTAGTTCACGCGGAACGCGCGCGCCGGCTGCGGAATGAAATCCTTGACGACGGAAAGATTGTCTCGATAGACGCGGTTGAACACGTTGTCGATGTGAAAGCTGATGTTGTGCACCAGCGTTCCGTCAACCGCGCCCAGACCCACGCCAAGGTTGAGTATCCCGTAACCCGGCGTTGGAGTATCGCCGTCACCCAGACGCGTCTGACTCGCCGCAACTCGCCATTCGGCCATTGCCATGTATGCATTGTCCTGATACGTGCCGCGCAGCAGCCCTCGCAGCGGCGGAATGAACGGTAACGGCACGCCGTGTTCGGTGTCCTCGGCGTTGACGTAATCGCCACTCGCCTTCATGGCGAAATGTGCAAATGGCTGCACCGTCACACTCCCCTCGGCACCGGCAAGTCTGGCGTTCGTCGCCGAGAACTTCCGGACGGGGAACGCCTGGATGGTATCGCCACGAAGAAAGCCGTAGATGTAATGATCGATGTAGTTCACATATGGCGACACTTCAAATGCGACATTCGCGAATTTGCCACGAAGTGACGCGTCGATTCCGAGTCCGGTTTCGGGTGCGAGACCAGCTGAGCCGAGGGAGTATGTTCCGCTAGCTGCGTCCAGTCCGTTTGCGAACAGCTCCTGCACCGTGGGCGCGCGAAATGAGCGGGCAAGGCTGAACGATGCCGTGGTGTGCGCGCCTAATCGCTGAACGGCGCCGAGCGACGCGGTAAAAGCATTTGACAGCCGCGATGTGTTGAGCGTGCGGAAAACGGAATCGGTGGACTCTGGATTGGGTCGGGTTTGGATCTTGTTATAATCGAATCGGACGCCGGCCTGGAGGCGCGTGTTGCTTGTTGCCGCATACTCTTCGTAGGCGTAGCCAGCGTAGCCGGTGGTCAGCGAATTGGGACCGAGGGGCTGGTCACCCTCAATGGTCAGGTCCTCGACGTTCGTCCAGAAACCGATCGTGCCGTCGAGCTTTCCGATGGGCTGCTGCCTGAACTGCAGCACCGCGTTGAGCTCGCGCTTGTGGAAATGGTTTGCCCGGGGGTCCGAAACGCCTGACGAATCCTGTGCGGTCGGGAACTCCGAGTGATTGTAGTCGTTGTAGCTCGCGTCGAGCTTTATCTGCTTGACGGGCGCACCACTCACATTGAACAGGCTTCGCGCCTCGACCGTATTCCGCCGTTGATCAATTCGAGACGTGGTGGGCGGAGCGGTAGCGAAATCCGGATTGGGTGGTACGCCGGGAATGCCGTAGTTGATCTCGTAGTGCTTCGCACCAATTCCGATGCTGCCGAAGTCTCCCTGGTACGTGTAGCCCGCGCCCGCTTCGCCGCTCCGATCGAAAGTCTGCGGCATCCGCGAAAGGTTGAATGCCATCCCGCTACCAGGATCGGTGTACGTTCCGGCCGGGATGCGAATGTCGCCCGCATGCACGCCGCCTGCGGAAACGCGGAACGCTTGATGCTCGCCGCTGAATACAGTGTTGATGAAGCCGGCCGACTGATTGCTAACGGTGTTACCCTCGAAGGCAGCGGTCCCCGACACGCGCCGATCAGATACCGTGGGTACAATGTCGGTGATGACGTTCACAAGCCCACCAATCGTGCTTGGCCCATAGAGAATCGTTGCAGGCCCACGGACGACGTCGATCTGCGAGACGGAGATTGCCTCGAGCGGCGTGGCGTGGGCGGGATCGTACGTCGCGATGTCGCCGATCCGCAACCCGTTCTCGAGGACGAGTACCTCGTTGTCGCCAAGTCCGCGCAAAATGGGGCGGGTCGGGGCCGATCCGTTCCCGCGAACGCTCACGCCTGGCAGATCTGAGACTTTCTCGGCGAAGCTGGATCCAGCACTGTTCATAAAGTCGGTGCGCGACTTGGAATCCGTAGACTGATATTGTTCGTCGGTAGTTCGTGCCGTGGGCGACGCGGACACCACCATGGGTCGGATGCGCACAGGCGCTGGATGCAGATCAAAGCTGGCCGTCGCGGCGCCGTCAGCGACCACCACCGTGTCCGTGGCGGAAGCGTAACCCGTCGCCGCTACGAACACGCGATACTTCCCAGGTGCGACGTCGCGGAACAGAAACTCACCTTTGGCACCCGACTGTGTCGCGCGCTCCAGCTCGACGAGCTGAACCCGCGCACCAACAACTGGCGCACCGGCCGACGTGACCGACCCGACTATGGACTGAGCCGACGCGTAAATCGGCGCGCCCACGAGCACGGCCCCCAGCGTTGCGGCAATAGTCGAAAGGCGACGGATGTGAGTCATTGGCAGGTTCGTTTGAGGGGGCCTCAACACGATCATACGACCAGGCATTCCAATATGCTGACGTGATTCGTACACTACAAGACAAAACCCCGCCTGGCGACGGTCACCAGGCGGGGTCAATGCAGCATCTAGCACTGCGTGCAGCTACCAGCGGTAATGGGCAAATGCCTTGTTGGCTTCGGCCATGCGATGCGTGTCTTCCTTTTTCTTCACCGCATTTCCCTCGCCCTTGCTCGCTGCGATGACCTCTGCGGCGAGCTTGTCGGCCATTGACTTCTCGTTGCGGCCGCGCGAGTAGAGGATCAACCAGCGCATCGCGAGGGCCGTGCGGCGCTCCGGACGGACTTCGACGGGTACCTGATAGGTCGCACCGCCGACGCGGCGGCTTTTAACTTCGACCATGGGCTTCAGGTTCGCGATCGCCTGCTTGAATACGGTGACGCCCGGCTGAGCCGTCTTCGCTTCGACGTTGTCCATCGCGTCGTTGAAGATGCGTTCGGCCGTGCTCTTCTTTCCCTGGTACATCATGACGTTGATGAATTTCGCGACGGTCTGGCTCTCGTAGCGCGAATCGGGAAGGATCGTGCGCTTGACGGATTTCTTGCGACGGCTCATTTACTTCTTCCCCTTGGGCGAGCCCTTGGTGGCCACTGCGGCCTTTCCGCCGGCCTTTGGCTTCTTCGTTCCGTACTTGGACCGGCTCCGATTGCGACCGTTCACACCCGAAGCGTCCAGCGTGCCGCGAACAATGTGATAGCGAACGCCCGGCAGATCCTTCACGCGGCCGCCGCGGATGAGCACAATCGAGTGCTCCTGCAGGTTGTGGCCCTCGCCAGGAATGTAGGCGGTAACCTCGAAGCCATTTGTTAGACGCACACGCGCAACTTTACGCAGCGCGGAATTGGGCTTCTTTGGAGTAGTAGTGTATACGCGCGTGCACACGCCACGCTTCTGGGGATTGGACTTCAGCGCCGGCGCCTTCTCTTTCTTTGCCACATCGCTGCGGCTCTGGCGGACCAGCTGATTGATTGTCGGCATTTACCATGGATCGACAAGGAAAGGCCCTCCCGAACGGAGTGGCCACAGCCATAATAATCTAGGCGGTGTGGCGCAGGTGAGCAACCCACTTGGACGGTCCCGCGAGGTACACAGGGCAGCTACAATTAAATTCGGGAAGAATGAAGCGCCTGATCATACTGCAGGTTCCCCGTCTGAGACCGCCGTTCATCCGCCGAGTCGAAGGACTACGCCAAGCTCAGCGGAGCTCGCGTGAGTGAGACGCTGGGGATCGCCGCCATCCTGGCGACCGTTGGTATCCTGCTCGGCGGCTCGGTTCTGCTCACACGTCTGACCGGCCGGATCGGCATCCCCATCGCGCTCGGCTTCATCGCCGTTGGGTTGTTGGCGGGTTCGGAGGGGATCGGACACATATCCTTTTCCAGCTACTCGTTCGCGTTTCGCGCGGGGGTGGTTGCACTTGTGCTCATCCTGTTCGACGGAGGGCTCAACACGCCACCCGCTGCGCTCCGTGCGGTCGCCGCGCCATCGCTAACGCTCGCCACTCTCGGCGTGTTCATGACGACTGCGATCGTTGCCGCATTCGCATGGTCGGTTGGCCAGCAGGAGTGGGCGATCGCCCTGCTGATAGGCGCGGTAGTTTCGTCCACTGACGCGGCTGCCGTATTCGCCACGCTTCGCGGCAACGGCGTCACGCTCAAGTCGCGGGTGGGGCGGACGCTCGAAGCCGAGTCGGGGCTGAATGATCCGGTAGCTATCATCCTCGTGATCTCGCTCACCACGTACGCGTTGAACAGCGGGGTGGACAGGCACGGATCAATGTGGCTGCTGCCATTGACAGCAGCCGTTGAAATTGTAATTGGCGGTGTCGCAGGATGGATCGCCGGCAGACTTGCCACGCGACTGCTGTCGCAAGTTCGCCTGGAATCTTCAGGGCTCTATCCTGTCCTCACACTCGCAATCGCGATAGCAGTGTTCGGGATCACGACGCTGCTTCACGGCAGCGGGTTCATGGCCGTTTACCTCACCGGCGTCGGTCTTTCCGGAACGGAGCAGCTCCCGCACAGGCCGGCGATACTTCGAGTTCACGACGCATTCGCGTGGCTTGCGCAGATCGGAATGTTTCTCGTGCTGGGGCTGCTCGCCTCCCCGAGCAGGCTCGCGACTGCCGCGGTCCCGGCGATCGAGCTCGCCGTCGTGCTCACGTTCATCGCCCGTCCGGTCGCGGTCGCACTCTGTCTGGCGCCCTTCCGCTACACCGTGCGCGAGTCGCTTTTCCTGGGCGCCGTTGGTTTACGCGGTGCAGTGCCAATCGTGCTCGCCACTATTCCGGTTATGGCGGGACTCGCCGAAGGGCGCAGGATATTCGACGTCGTGTTCTTCGTGGTGGTGATCAATGCGCTGATGCCGGGCACCCTCGTCGCATGGCTCGCTCGCCGGCTTCGAGTGGTCGGTACGACCACGCCTGAGCCCATCGCTACGATCGTCGTGGAGTCGAGCGAGCCGATGCGCGGCTCGCTCCGCTCCTTCTTTGTGGATCGTGCGTTGCCCGTGTGCGGCGTTGCTCTCGCCGAGATTCCATTTCCGGATGGCGCAGCCGTAACCATGATAGTTCGTGGTTCCTCTCTCCTGGTGGCGGACGGAGTGACGGTCCTGCAGGCAGGTGACCACGCATACGTACTCGGGTCGCCGGCCACTGAAGGGTTGGTGCGGCTGCTGTTTGGCGCGCCCGAGCAAATAGAATGACGCGCTGAACAAAGCCGCGCGATCGTTTCGATGAGCGGCACCGTGGAAATGCAAACGGCGCATCCAGATCTGGATGCGCCGTTTGCACGTTCGTCGAACGTTCCGGTAAGAACTTTCCTGTTGCTACTCGCCTGGCAATGGCTTGATGCCGGCCATCGCGCCTGCGCCAGCCCCGACACCGGCCTTCCCAGGCCTGAAATCTTCGTCCTCGTCGCCGGCGGCGAGAATCTCTTCCATTGTGGGCTCGGGTGGCTCCTCAACGATCGGAGCCGGAACCGCGACACCTTCGATGTCCACTTCCTGGTATCGGTACACACCAGTACCGGCCGGAATCAGGTGGCCGATGATGATGTTCTCCTTCAGACCCATTAGATCGTCCTTGGCGCCGCGGATTGCTGCATCCGTAAGCACTCTGGTCGTCTCCTGGAATGATGCCGCGGAGATGAACGATTGCGTCGTGAGGGACGCCTTCGTGATGCCGAGCAACAGCGGCTCGGACGTTGCCGGCTTCTTGCCCTTCTTCTCGGCCCGCGCGTTCATGTCGCGGAACATGGTGCGGTCCACGTGCTCCGCTTCCAGATATTCCGTCTCGCCCGAGTCGAGTACGCGCTCCTTCTGAAGCATCTGCCTGACGATCACGCCAATGTGCTTGTCGTTGATCTTCACACCCTGCAGGCGATACACTTCCTGCACTTCGTTGAGCAGATACTCCTGAACGGCGCGCGGTCCCTTGATACGCAGAATGTCGTGCGGATTGACGGGGCCCTCGGAAAGACGGTCGCCCGCGCGCACACGGTCACCTTCGTGCACACGGAGATGCTTGCCCGAGGCAACTTCGTAGACCTGCGCCTCCACCGCGTCGTCCGGAACCATTACGGCTCCGTCCATGCGCATCGGCTGCACAAAGATCTCGCGCTTGCCGCGCTTGATGTCTCCAAAGCGAACCACCCCATCGATCTCCGATATGGTGGCCGGATCCTTTGGCTTGCGCGCCTCGAACAACTCTGCAACACGCGGCAGTCCGCCCGTGATGTCGCGCGTCTTGTACGCTTCGCGGCTGATCTTCGCTATGATGGTGCCAGGCGTCACCTGGTCGCCATCATTGATGATCAGCTGTGCACCGACCGGTATCACGAAGTCGCGAACTCGCTGGTCCTTACCACCCTTTGCACTCCAGATCTCGATGTGCGGGTGCAGCTTCTTCTCGCGATCGTCGATGACGACGCGCTGACGCAGCCCGGTGAGCTCGTCGAGCTCCTCGGAAACCGACTCTTCCTCAACCAGGTCGACGAAGCGCACAGTTCCTTCCACGTCGGCGATGATGGGGGTGGTATATGGGTCCCACGTAAAAATCACCTGCTCCTTCTTTACGTCGTCGCCGTCCTTTACCATCATCGTCGCACCGAGCGGAACCTGAAGGCGCGCACCGACACCCGTCGAGCGATCGCCAGAAGCACGAATGGTGAGCTCACCTTCGTACGAGGTAACGATCTTTCCGCCTTCTGTATTCGTGACAGTG
>JALYTX010000142.1 GCA_030854055.1 Gemmatimonadota bacterium
GCTGTCGAGGCTGTGAACGCGCGCCCGCGGGGTGGCGCGGCGCCGGGGGCCAGCGAAGTGTTGAGCGAGCTCCGTGCGTCGTCGTCGCAGATTGCGCCGGCCGATCTCGTTTCACTTGGGATGGCGCGGGTGGACCCAGGCGAAGTGGAAGATCTCGCCGGACTGCTACACGCCGAACCGTGGGTTCGCGAGGTTCTGAGCGGCGCCAGATCTGCCCTGTGGTGGAGGCGGCTGGCGGCGGCGCGCACGTTGTCACAAATAGCCTGTGAGCGCGACAGGAGCGATATCCTCGCACTTATCGCCGACAACCACCCCGGCGTTCAGAGCGCGGCAACCGCGTGTCTTGAGCGTTACGCGGATGCCGAGCTGCTGATGAGTGTCATTGACGGACTGGCGGAAGCGTCCTCCGCGGTTCGGACGTACCAGATCCGAATTCTCCGTTCGCATCCCGTGCTGGTGGCTTCGATGTTGATCGGCCGGATCCGTGCGGACGCGCCGCCGCACCGGCTTTACGCGTACATACATGCTGCGGCAGAGCTGCAGGACGCGCGCTGCATGAAAAACGTTGCGGATCTGTCCACACATCCGCACCCGGAAGTTCGTGTGGCGGTCGCGCGCGTATTGAGAAGTAGCAGCGGAGACCTAGCTCACGTGAAACTGCTGGCGCTGCTGCGCGACCCGGACTGGCGCGTGCGGGCGCAGGCCGCGCGCGGGCTTGCAGGGGTCACCGATTCGCGCACGATCGACGAGCTCGCGCGCGCCCTTGCGGACCCGAACTGGTGGGTCAGGTTTCGCGCCGGTCTGGCGCTTGCCGCTACGGGAGAGAAAGGCCGTACGGCACTGACCCGGATGCTGGCGCAGAGCGATCGGTACGCGCGCGACATGGCGATGCTCGTCATCGGGCTTTCTGATGCGAGCGTGACGGAGCTTTCGGAAGGGTGACATTTGCCAACGCGCTTGCGGATGCGCTGACCGCAATCATGACTGTATTTCTCATCATCAATTCGTTCCACGCGATCCTGCTGATGTCTTCCGTCCCCGACCTGTGGTCGCACTGGCCATCGGGAGACGAAGAGTATTTTCGCGATCTCGTGGGATCGGACGCGCTGCCGCCGATCTCTGTCGTCGGGGAAGTCCAGCGCAAGGACGCGGATCCGGTCTCTTTCGCGCGAATGCTGCTGGCGCTGGTGTACCCGAGGTTCGAAATCGTGCTCGTGTCGGATTGCGCAGCCGACGCCGCGTTCGCCGATGTGGTGCGGGATCTGGAGCTATACGAAGTTCCGCCGGCGTTCACGATAAATCTCAGAACGGCGCCTGTACGTGCGTATTACCGCTCACACGCGCATCCCCGGTTGCTGTACATCGACAAGGCGGCCGCGTCGGCGGGGGAAGCGCTGAATGCCGCGGTGAATGCCGCGCGTTATCCGCACACGGTCGCAGCACATGCTGCCGTAATATTCGACCGCGACGCGCTCTTGAGGTTGTCGCGACCGTTCCTGGTGGATCGATCCGTCGCGTGCGTCGGCGCTGCATTGCGCCCCGAAACGGCGGAGCGTCCGGCCGATGACAGCGTCCGCCCCGCTCCGTTACGCGGCTGGCTGCTGGGCTGCCAGACAATCGAATACCTGCGCAGTTTTGTCTTTCAGCGACTTGGCTGGAACCTGCTGGCAGGCAACATCGTCTTTCCCGGTAACACGATCCTGTTCAAACGCGAGCACATTATTGGATTGGGCGGGTTCGACGTTGAAGAGGAGCATCCCGGCATCGATCTGGCAGTGCGACTCCCCCGGTTCCTCACGGATTCCGGGATCGACGCGACCATGCCTGTGATCCCGGACAGCGTCGCGCGGACCGTGCTGCCCCGTGACATTCGGACGGTGGGGAGTGCGCGTCAGAGCTGGCTCCGAAGTTTGCGCTCGGCGCTCGTCCGCAATTCCGTGATGTTCGGCAATCCGGAATACGGCACCTTCGGCACGATCGCAGTCCCGTACTTTTGGATCGGTGTGATACTCTCACCTGCCGTCGAGATAGCGGGCTACCTGCTGCTTGCCGTCGCTCTTGCAAGTGGCGTCGTTGGTGCATCCTTCGCCTGCGTCTACTTGGCGGCGGTGGTGGGTTACGGCATACTCCTCTCGGTATGGACAGTCGTGTTCCAGGCCATTTCCTTCCAGAGGAGCCAGTCCACCCACCACATTCTCCGCCTCCTCGCCTACGCTGTCGTAGAGTCTATCGGATACCGGCAGATCATGGCCCTGTACAGAACCGCTGCTTTCTTCTTTGACCATCAACCACCGAATCATTCCAATGGACAATCATCGCCTTCAGGCGCTGCATGACGCCGGCCAGTCTATCTGGCTTGACTACATAGATCGAACGATCCTCCATAACGGAGACCTCGCGCGCCGCCTCACGGACGACGTGCTCACGGGCATGACGTCCAACCCGACCATCTTTCAAAAGGCGCTCGCGGAGGGCAACGCCTACGACGCGCAGCTTCGTACTGCGCCGGACACACTCGACGTCCATCAGCTCTTCGAGCTCGTCGAGACCCGTGATGTGAGCGACGCGTGCGACATCTTCGCGGATGTGTACCACCGCACCGCTGGCGCAGACGGCTTCGTCTCGATCGAGGTGTCGCCAGGCGTGGCCGACGACGCAACTGCGACGGTCGAGGAAGCGCGCAGGCTGTGGCAGACCGTCAACCGTCCGAACCTGCTCGTCAAGGTGCCCGGCACGCAGGAAGGTGCCAAGGCGGTGCGCCAGTTGATATCCGAAGGCATCAACGTCAACATCACACTGCTGTTCGCTGTCGCGGCTTACGAGCGCGTCATCGATGCGTACATCGACGGCCTCGAGGCGCGAGTGCAGAGCAACCAGCCTGTCGACCGCACGGCGTCGGTTGCAAGCTTCTTCGTCAGCCGCGTGGACACCGAGGTCGACAAGCGTCTGGAGGCGATCGGCGGTACAGCTCGCAACCTGGAAGGCCGTGCCGCGATAGCAAACGCGAAGACCGCGTACCAGCTATTCGTCACCAAGTTCGGAGGCTCACGTTGGAAGGCGCTGGAAGCGCGCGGCGCACGCGTCCAGCGTCCGCTCTGGGCCAGCACCAGCACCAAGAATCCTGCATACCGGGATGTCATGTACGTCGAATCGCTCATAGGCCCGGACACCGTCAACACCATGCCGCCTCAAACCATCGATGACTTCCGCGATCATGGGGTGGTAAAGCGCACGGTCGATGCGAACATGGACCAGGTGCGCTCGGATCTGGCCGCTCTCGCTGCGGCGGGAATCGACATGGCAGACGTTACCACAACACTGCTGCGCGAAGGCCTTGCCAGCTTCGAGAAGTCATTCGTTACACTGAGCGACGGCATCAAGACAAAGATCGCGCAGCTACGACAAAGCGCGACCTGATGGCTCATATCTGTCGCACCAAGATTGTCTGCACGCTCGGGCCGTCGACATCGACGGTCGAGGCGATTCGGTCCATCGCGGAAGCGGGAATGAACGTCGCGCGCCTGAACTTCTCGCACGGCACCCATGCGGAGCACGCAGAGCGAATCCAGATGATTCGTTCCGTGTCGGAAGAGCTCCAGCGACCGATCGCGATTCTCGGTGATCTTCAGGGCCCCCGAATACGCATCGGAGATCTCGCCGCAAGCGTTCAGCTCGGCGCCGGCGACGACATAACCCTCGCGCACGAGGGCGAGGAGCGCGATGGTGAAATCCCTGTCACATATTCTGCCCTTGCCACCGACGTCAAGGTCGGCGATCGCATTCTGGTGGACGACGGGTTGATCGAGCTCGTCGCGCTCGAGGTGGGCGATGCGCGCGTCCACGCGCGTGTCATCCATGGCGGACTGCTACGCAGCCACAAGGGGCTCAACCTTCCTGGGGTGCAGGTCTCCGCTCCGTCGCTTACTGAAAAGGACATTGCCGATGTCGCGTTCGCGGTTGGTCAGGATCTGGACTATCTCGCTCTAAGCTTCGTGCGCCGCGCGGAGGACATCAGTTCGCTGCGGTCGCTGTTGCCTTCCTGGATGAGCATCATTGCGAAGATCGAGAAGGACGCCGCCCTCGAGAACATCGAGTCCATCATTCGCACGTCCGACGGGGTGATGGTTGCTCGCGGCGACCTGGGCGTGGAGCTGCCTTTCGAGGAAGTCCCGGTCGCACAGAAGAAGATCATCGCGCTCGCAAATCGAATTGGGCGCCCGGTCATCACGGCCACGCAGATGCTCGAATCCATGGTGGGCAACCCGCGGCCCACGCGTGCGGAAGCGAGCGACGTTGCGAACGCGATACTCGATGGCACCGACGCTGTGATGCTGTCCGCAGAGACCGCAGCGGGCTCGTACCCGCGACTCGCCGTCGAGGCGATGAGCCGCATAATCAGGGAGGTCGAGCAACACCCTCCCGCGCGGCAGTTTTTCGACCCGCATGAACCACCGCTCGGGATCGTGACAACCGAGGTCGCAATCGCCGCAGCGACTGTCGCGGCGGTCAAGATGCTCGGTGCTCCGCTGGTGGTGGTCGTCACCAAGAGCGGCTTCTCGGCCCGCATTGTATCCTCGCACAGACCGCCAGTCCCCATTCTTGCCCTTACCGATAATGTGCGAACACGCAATCAGCTGGCGCTTCTGTGGGGAGTGATCCCGCACGTCGCGCAGTCGAGCCCGACTTACACCGAGATGGCGGAGATAGGGAAGCTTGTGGTGCGAGAGCTCGGCCTCGCGTCGCCCGGTGACAGAGTGATCTTCACAGCGGGCCATCCCTTCGCGACACCGGGCACCACTAACCTGCTGAAAGTGGAGGTCGTGTGACCGCGCGCACGCCGCAGAGACGGATTCTGCGATGACCGCGTCGTGAAGCTCACGTTTCTCGGGACCGGCACCAGTTTCGGTGTCCCGCAAATCGGTTGCGGCTGTGCGGTATGCCGCTCGCCGGATCCGCGCGACCGCCGCAGTCGCGTCGGCGCACTCGTCGAGACCGACGGTGGAACGCGACTCCTCATCGATACGCCGCCCGAGCTGCGCCTCCAGTTCATTGCCAACGGCGTCGACCGCGTTGACGCGGTGCTCTTCACGCACGATCACGCCGACCACACCCACGGGCTTGACGACATTCGCGCGATCACCAACCGTCGCGCCGCCCCCCTCGTGATGTACGGTCCGGCAGATACCCTCGCGCGCCTCGCACAACGGTTTCCCTACATCTTCGACGAGACGATGCTCGTGTTGCCGGGCACCAGCAAGCCGGAAGGGCGCGCGGAGCCGCTGCAGCCAGGCGTAACAGTGCGGATCGGTGACGCGGACGTTCTGCCCGTTGCACTGCCGCATGGCCGTGTCACGGTTTTTGCATACCGAATCGGCGATCTGGCTTACGTTACCGACGCCAAGAGCATACCCGCTGACGCCGTTGCGATGCTGCGCGGCGCGAAAGTGCTCGTGATAAACGCATTGTTCAGAACCGACCACCCGAGCCACCTGAGTCTGTCGGACGCCGTGGCGGCCGCTCGGGAGATCGGCGCAGCGCGGACGTATTTGACCCATCTCACGCATGACAACTTTCACGCCGATCTCGAAGCGGAGCTTCCGCGCGACATCCAACCGGCATTCGACGGCTTAACGGTACGCATATGATAACGATCGATTTCACGAACATGATGGCCGGCGCGGTCGAGAACGGTGTGACCGACGCCGAATGGGAAGAAGGATTGCGTACGTTTCCGTCAACGCACGAACAGGTCGACGGGCTCCGCGCCAATGCCACGGCGGATTTCATGAACATCCCGCGCAACAGACCACTGCTCGAGCAGTCGCTGGCGTTCGCTGCGCGCGCACGCGGCCGCTACGACGATGTCGTCGTGCTCGGCATCGGCGGCTCCGCGCTCGGCCCCATCGCGTTGAAAACCGCCCTCTGTCGGCCCGGCTGGAACGAGCTGAGCGCGGACGCACGCGACGGTCACCCACGCTTCCACGTTCTGGAGAACATCGACCCGGTGACCATCGCTGCGCTCTTCCAGCGTCTGAGCCTGCCGCGCACGCTGTTCATCGTCACCTCAAAGTCCGGGGGCACTGCGGAGACCATGTCGCAGTTTCTCATCGCACACCAACGTATAACCGCCGCTGGCCTGCCGGTCGCCGAGCACTTTGTGTTCGTAACGGACCCGGTGAACGGAGCGCTGAGGCCGCTTGCCAACGAGCTCTCTGTAACTGCGCTTGAAATTCCACCAGGGGTTGGTGGCCGATACAGCGTACTCACGCCGGTCGGTACTTTGCCCGCAGCGCTGCTCGGGATCGATGTCGCAGCGCTCATTGCCGGCGCGGGCGAAATGCTGGAACGGTGCGCCACAACGGAGCTCGGAAGCAATCCCGCAGGTGTCGTAGGGACGCTCTTCTACCTGAGCGATGTTCGTCACGGGCGCGTGATAGACGTGCTCATGCCCTATTCTGATGCATTGCGCGACTTCGCCGCGTGGTTCGTGCAACTCTGGGCCGAATCGCTGGGCAAGCATCGCCCTGATGGACGCTCCGTCGGCAGCACGCCGCTTCCGGCCGTGGGCGCCACCGACCAGCACAGCCAGGTGCAGTCGTTCATGGAGGGACCCGCAAACAAGGTCGTGGCTTTCGTCGCCGTAAACGACCACGGAGGCGACATCGATGTGCCGAGCGCGTTCGAACACGTCACGGAGCTGGGCTACCTCGGTGGGCACTCGCTCGGTGAGCTTCTGAACATCGAGCAGCGCGCCACGGCGGGGGCTCTCGCAGCCCGGGGCCGTAGCAACCTCACTACTCACATCGAACTGGTTGACGCGTGGCACGTCGGCGGCCTGATGATGATGTTCGAGCTCGCGACCGCGTACGCCGGCCAGATGTACGGCGTGAATGCGTTCAACCAGCCCGGCGTTGAGCTCGGTAAACAGTTCGCCTATGCGCTGCTCGGCAGGCCCGGCGCCGATGCAGCGCGCGCACAGTGGGACGCGCTACCCCAGCCGGACCCGCGCTGGGCTGTCTAGCGCTAAATTCAACCATGACACAGACCAGTACCGAACAATTGTTCGAAGGCGCCGTTACAGTCGAGGATGGCAAGGTCACCATCAACGACCCGTCTCGCGTCGCCGGCCCGTACCTCGACGCACTCGTTCGTCACGCGGTCTTTGGCGATGATGAGCAGCGCGCGGATGCCCGCTGGCTGGTCTGGGAAATCGCGCAGGGCGTCGGTATTCATCCGGCATCCATACACGACCTGTACATCGCGCGTGGGAAGGGTGCGTACAGCGACGTCACGGTCCCTGCGATCAACGTCCGCGGCATGGCCTACGAGACCGCGCGCGCTGTCTTTCGTGCGGCGAATAGACTCAACGCCGGTACCTTCGTACTGGAGATCGCCCGCTCCGAGATCGCGTACACGGACCAGCGGCCCGCAGAGTACGCGACTGTGATGCTCGCCGCGGCGATCCGCGAGGGCTTCCGTGGTCCGCTCTTTATCCAGGGCGATCACTTCCAGATCAACGCCAAGAAATTCGCCGTGAATCCGGAGCAGGAGGCCGGGGCGGTGAAGCAGCTCGCCGTAGAGGCTGTGGCCGCGGGTTTCTACAACATCGACATCGACACTTCGACGCTCGTCGATCTATCCAAGCCGACGCTTGCGGAGCAGCAGCGTGTCAACGTGGAGCAGTGCACTGACATTGCAGTTTTCGTTCGTGGACTCCAGCCTGCGGGAATCGTCATATCTCTTGGTGGCGAGATTGGCGAAGTCGGGACGGAGAACTCCACGCCGGAAGAGCTCCGCGCGTACATGGACGGCTTCAACGATCTCCTCGCGCGCCGCGCGCCTGGTACGGAAGGCCTTTCGAAAGTAAGCGTACAGTCGGGCACGTCGCATGGTGGGATTGTGCTTCCCGATGGCTCCATCAAGGAAGTCGCGATCGACTTCGATACACTCGCGCGGCTTTCCGACATCGCGCGCGACGAATATGGTCTGGCTGGCGCCGTGCAGCACGGTGCGTCCACGTTGCCCGATGAACTGTTCCACAAGTTCCCACCCACCGGCGCCTGCGAGATCCATCTGGCGACGAATTTCCAGAACATGCTTTTCGATCACATGCCCGACGCACTGCGCACGCAGATCTACGCCTGGCTCACCGTGAACGCAGCGGATGAGCGCAAGCCGAGTGACACCGATGAGCAGTTCTTCTACAAGACACGGAAGAAGGCGCTCGGCCCGTTCAAGCGACAGATCTGGGATCTTCCGGAGGATTCCCGGTCGGCGCTTGCAAGGGCGTATGATGACAAGTTTGAGTTTCTCTTCAGGCAGCTCAACATTCACGATACACGAGAGCTGGTCGCGCACCATGTGCGGGCGCCCGTGCAGCATCGCGAGATGCCGCATCCCGACCTTGCAGTTGTTGCGGCGGCTCCCGACGACGCCGACCTGAGTGACTGAGAGACGTGACTGAACGCGACAGGACCGCGGAGTTGAAGACGCTCGCGCACGACGTCCGGAACGCGCTGAATGGAGTGGCCGTCAACCTCGAGGTCGCGCGAAGCCGCGTACAGCGGGGCGCCAGCATTACCGATCTGGGGCAGTTTCTCGAGACGGCTGCACTGCAGCTGGACCTCGCAACGAGGCTCCATAAGCGTTACACCGATGCGGCGATCGGTCTGGCACACGAAGAGTTACAGTCCAGCGTGCGGTCACGCGCGCGCCCGGCCGACGACACACCTTCACATACCTGAGCTGAACCAAGGAAATGGCACCAAGCACTCGACACCGAATACTCGTCGCTGATGATGAGCAGGCGATAACGCAGGGACTGAGCGCGATCCTCGGTGACGAGGGTTACGACGTAACGATCTGCGCCGACGGGCAGAAGGCGTTCGACGAACTCAAGGGCGGCGGCTACGGTGTTGTGCTCGCGGATCTCATGATGCCGCGGCTGGACGGCCTGTCACTGCTGAAGGCACTGCAGGACACCAGCATACCGACAGAATGCATAATCATCACCGGCCAGGCGACCGTAGACTCGGCCGTACAGGCAATGCGCGAGGGCGCCTACGATTACATCGAGAAGCCCCTCAACGCTGACAAGCTGAACCGGCTCAAGGCGCTGATTCCGAAGGCGCTGGAGAAGTACGCGATCGGACAGAAGAACCGCGAGCTCGCGTCGAAGCTCGAGACGCTGACGCATTACGGAGAGCTCACAGGGCAGTCAGAGGAAATGCGTGCGGTGTACCAGATCATTGACGCGGTCGCGCCCTCCACGGCGTCGGTCCTGATCCTCGGCGAGTCGGGGACGGGGAAGGAGCTTGTTGCGCGCGCGGTGCATTCCAAGAGTGATCGTGCGAAGGGTCCGTTCTTCGCGCTCAATTGCGCCGCATTGCCCAAGGACATTCTTGAGAATGAGCTGTTCGGGCACGAAAAGGGCGCGTTCACGGGCTCGATAAATGAAAAGCCGGGCGCGTTCGAGATGGCCGACGGGGGAACTATCTTCCTCGACGAAGTGGCCGAGATGCCCACCGACATCCAGGTGAAGTTGCTCCGCGCCATTGAGAGCCGCGCGGTACGCCGCCTCGGCGGCAAGAAAGAGATCGCGGTCGACATTCGCATCGTCGCGGCTACCAACATGGATCTCCAGAAAGCGCTGGCCGAAGGTGAGCTGCGCGAGGATTTGTATTACCGGCTCGCGGTCGTGGAGTTGTTTCTTCCCGCCCTGCGCGAGCGCGTCAGCGACATTCAACTTCTCGCGAACGAGTTTCTACTGCGCTTCTCGCGGCAGAACGGCAAGCAGCTCACCGGGTTCGAGCCGGATGCGTGGGCGTGGATCCACGCGTACCACTGGCCTGGCAACGTGCGCGAGTTGAAAAACGCGGTGGAGCGGGCAGTGATAATGTCGCGCGGCTCGGTGGTCACGGCGCACGACATCATGCCGCGACACATTCGCGTCGCCGCGGCCGTCAAACCGGGGCCGGCGAAGCATGCGGCAAGGCAACCCACCGCGCCGGAAGTCGCCGCCCCGCAATCGGCGACCCCGCACGCGCCGGGCAGGCAAGCCGCGTCCAAGCAGGCTCCGGCCAAGCAGGCCCCGGGCAAGCCGAAATCAAAAACAGCCAAATCGGGAAAGAGATGAGCATGCGAGACTACGATTTTGAGGGTGAGCCGTTCGTTGTCATCGAGCGGGAGGAGGCGGGTGTCGGCACACTCCTGCTGGGTGTCGCTATCGGCGTCGGCATCGCGCTGCTTGTCGCGCCACGCAGCGGAGTTGAGACGCGGCGGCTGATCGGCAGCAGCGCAAAACGCACTGGTGATCGCCTTCGCGACGCGGCGGCCGGTGTTGCCGACGACGTCACGGCGCAGGTGAACGACGTGAGGGATCGCGTCGCGGAGCGGGTTGGTGCGGCGCGTGCAGCCGTCCGACGTGGTCAGGAGCACATGCTGGACGCCGTGGACGCGGGCCGCTACGCCGCGGTCGAGGCGCGCTCCGATCTGGAACGGAAAATTGCCGAGAACAAGGCGGCGCGGCGCGGCACGAACACACTGTAGGGCTGACCCGCGTGGGCCATGTGCGCCCCTGGTACCAGCGGCTCGGCGTCGGCGTCGCGGACTACGTGCGACGCGTATGGGACAACAGCGGCGAGGACGACATCTTCTTCCTCGCCGGCGGGATTGCGTTCAATATACTGATCGCAATCGTCCCGTTTCTGCTGCTCTTCGCGACGGCGCTGTCGTATCTGTTGAACCAGTCCACGCAAGCGGCCAGCAACGAGGTTGTGGACCTCGTGAGCCGCTTTCTCCCTCGCACGTCGGGGGAGCCTGTGATCAAGGTCGTGGGCAGCATCATCGCCGCGCGCGGCACGGTCGGACTGTATGCAGCCATCGGCTTTATATGGTTCTCAACCCGGCTGTTCGGGTCGATGCGTTCCATTCTCAATGAAATCTTCGACATCGAGGTTGATCGAGGAATTATCGACGGCAAGATATACGACGTGAAGGTGACCATCGTCTCGTCGCTGCTGTTTGTCGCGTATACGGCCGTGTCAGCGTACATAGCGCTTGCGACGACACGCGGCGTTGCAGTCCTGGCGGCAGTCGGCCTGCGCAAGGATGTCATGGGGAACGTGGAGTACACGCTCGGACGCCTGCTTGCATTCGTTTTCATCGGCGCGCTGTTCTACGGACTGTACAAGTATCTTCCGTACAAGAAGATGCGTTGGCAGACCGCCTTCGTCGCGTGCGCCTTTACCGCCGCGATGTTCGAGATCGCGAAGACGGCGTTCGCGTACTATGCAACGTCGTTCAAGCCCGGTTCGTTGTACACGGGAACGATCGCTGCGCTTGTTGTCGTTGTGCTCTGGGTGTACTACGCGTCCATGGTGTTCATACTCGGCGGCGAAGTGGCGCAGGTATACGAGCTGCGACACGTGCGAAGGCGGCAGCACGAAGCTTTCGAAGATTGATCGGCCTGGAGTTGGCGCCGTTCTTGCCCTGCAACGGTCGGATTCGTACGTAACCTGTAACGTTCATGGAGGCTCTTGATGAAAAGAATGTTTTTTGCCGCGGCAGCACTGACCCTCGCAGCCACCGCCTGCAAGAAGACTGGCGAGGGCGCATACGAGGTCCAGAAGCCGGTGGTCGGAACGCAGACCGATACGATCCACACCCCCGTCGTAGAGACTGGCGTTGACACGACGAAGGTGGCGGTACCGAAGCTCGAAGTGAAGCGCGATTCAGCCACGATCAAGGTCCCGACCGTCACGATCAAGAAGCCCTAGTTGCCGCAGTTTGGCCTGTAGCGTCCCTGGCCGTTCGCACTATGGCCAGGGGCCTCGTGGCCTGAACGCAGCGTTCCGGTTGGACTCTGAGGCAGCACGTGCGCGAGGTGCTTTCGGCCGTTATATTCCGCTCTCTAGGGACATCCGGGGGGCGCGAGCCCGCTAACTCCGTCAGGACCCCGAAGGTAGCAGCGGCATGTGGTGTCTTGCGTTGCCCCGATCCCCTGGACCCGCCCCAATACCTGTCCTGCACGAGGACCGTCGGAAGGCGGGACGCCGCCCGCTCACCAGACGCATGGCCCTCGCCCTAGCCAGGAAATACCGCCCGCGATCGTTCGCCGAGGTGGCCGTCCAGGACCACGTCTCGAACACGCTGCGAGGTGCTATCGCGCGCGATCGCGTCG
The DNA here is from genome assembly GCA_030854055.1 of Gemmatimonadota bacterium. Lineage (GTDB taxonomy): Bacteria > Gemmatimonadota > Gemmatimonadetes > Gemmatimonadales > Gemmatimonadaceae > Fen-1247. Next base: position 12,182 of record JALYTX010000142.1, read on the forward strand.
CGCACGGGTATCTGTTCTGCGGGCCGCGAGGCACCGGGAAGACAACCCTCGCACGCGTTCTTGCCATGGCCCTCAACTGCGAGAACAAGAGCGACGACGGCGAACCGTGCGGCGTCTGCACCAGCTGCAAGCGGATCTGGAGCGGGTCCTCCAGTCTCGACGTCGTCGAGATCGACGCCGCTTCCAACCGCGGCGTCGAGGACGCGCGAGATTTACGGGAGCGGGCGATGTACGCGCCGTCGGGTGACGACCGTTACAAGGTCTACATCGTCGACGAAGCTCACATGCTCACGCGCGAAGCGTGGAACGCGTTGCTAAAAGTTCTGGAGGAGCCACCCCCGCGCGTAGTATTCGTCTTCGCGACGACGGAGCCGCAGAAGATCGCGCAGACAGCCGCGCCCGTGCTTAGTCGCCTCCAGCGGTTCGATCTCAAACGTATCGGGACCGCGGACATAGTCACCCGCCTCGAGTTCATTCTGCGCGCGGAGGACATCGAGTGCGAGCCTGATGCACTTTCGATGATCGCGCGTGCAGCGGACGGGTCCATGCGCGATGCACTCTCGCTCACTGACCAGGCAAACTCCGTCGGTGAGGGCCACGTCACCGCCGAGGCCGTGCGGGCTGCGCTCGGCCTCATACCGGAAGACGAGTATCTCGACGTACTCGGGATCATCGTGGAGCGCCGTGCCGGTGAAGTCTTTGCCGCGGTGCGCCGGCTGGCGGACGGCGGTGTGGATTTCAGCAGCTTCCTCGCCGGCTTCGCAGACATGTTGCGCGCGCAGCTGGCCCTTCTCCTTGGCGGCTTGGCGCAGGACGTCTCAGCGGGCGCGACGGAACGGCTTCGCGCGAACGCAAACCATCTGGCGGCCGGCGACGTGTTGCGGATGTTGAACGTTCTGAGCGATCTCGAGCCCCGTTTCAGGAAGAGTGGACAGCAGCAGCTGCTGGTGGAATTGTTGCTTGTACGCTTCGCGCTCCTCGATCGCACACTCGCTCTCGAAGATGTTCTCCGCGGCTTCGGTACCGGCAATGACGAGTCGCAGCCCGACTGGCGTACGTCTGTAGCGACATCAGACCGGGCACCTGCCCGCGCACACGACCGAGCGCCGGACCGGGCACCTGACCCCACGGCGGTGACCGGCACGCCGCCGGCGCAACGCTCCATTGCGCGGGGTGAGCCAGCGAAGGCGCGAAGCCAATCGAGTCCGCTTTCCGCGATGCGGTCCGAGATGGAGAAATCGTCGCAGGGAGGTGCTACGGGTCGCATGAGCGACGATCAGCGGCGCGCCGAACGCAGCGAGATGCTTCGCGCAAAGGACCCCGTACTCGGCGCCGCGATAGATGCTCTCGACCTCGAACTCCTCGACTAACTCTTACATTCACTCATGCCAGACTTCGTCAAGTTGATGCAGCAGGCGCAGCAGATGCAGAGCCGGCTCCAGGAAATCCAGGAAGAGTTGGAAAAGCAGACAGTGTCCGCCACGTCTGGTGGCGGAATGGTGCGCGTCACCACCGATGGGAAGGGCCAGGTCACCGCGGTGAAGATCGATCCCGCCGTCGTCAGTGCGGCCGATGTCGAGATGCTCGAGGACCTTGTGCTTGTCGCTGTCCGGGAGTCTCAGAAAAAGGCCGCCGAACTCGCAAAGAGCGAGATGGGCAAGCTCACAGGCGGGATGGAACTACCATTCAAACTCCCCTTCTGAGTGCCGGCCATTGAAGACTTGGCGACCGAGCTGGCCCGGCTACCGGGCATCGGTCGCAAGACAGCGATGCGACTCACCTATCACCTCCTTAAGCAGCCGGCCGGCCAGACGCGAAGGTTGGCGGAAGCACTGGTGACAATCTCGGAGCGCGTGCACCCGTGCGCCCAGTGCCACAATCTCACCGAGTCGGAGTTGTGCTCCATCTGTGCCGACTCCCGGCGCGACCCCGCGCTCGTCTGCGCGGTCGAGGACGCGTCCGACATCGGCGCCATCGAGCGCGCTGGCGAATTTCGGGGCACTTACCACGTGCTTGGCGGGCGCCTGTCCCCCTTGGACGGGATAGGTCCGGAGGATCTGGCGGTGAATGATCTGGAGACGCGGGTCGCGGCAGGCGGCGTCCGCGAGCTCATCATCGCGACCAATCCGAGCATCGAGGGCGAGGCGACAGCGTTGTATCTTCAGCGGCGGTTGGCGAGCTATCCGTTGACCGTTTCACGGATCGCCCGTGGCCTGCCGGTGGGCGGTGATCTCGAGTATGCCGACGGAGTGACGATCGCGCAGGCGCTGTCGGCGCGCAGAGTCATGCAATGACACGACAATGAGCAACAACTTGTGAGCGACAATCGAGAGTGGTTCCTCGCCGGCCTCGCCGGCGGTTTGATCGCAGGTCTCGCGACCTGGAGCGGCGCACAGCACGCGTACCGAAGGGACCTGTTCAGTCGTCATTCCGTGAGGCGTCTTGCTGCGCTCGGACATCTATCCGGCCAGTCAACGGTCGCCACAGCCCATCTATTGCGGGAATACATCGCCTGGGAGACCAGGCCCATCCTTCGCGGTCGGGCAGTGCGGCAGCTCAAGCACCTTGAAAGGGCACTGGCCTAGATGGAGAGACGATGATGGCGGGAGGAAGCGCGAGAGGCGGCGGCTCGGGGACGTGGTCGTTCACTGAAGACGACTCGGTTGCCATCACACAGTCGTTGCAACGGTTTCTGGCCGATACCAACGCGCGTTCTGCGCTGCTGGTGGACCGGTCCGGCCAGCTCGTTGCGACCGTCGGAGAACAGCCCACGTTCGATCCGACAGCCTTCGCCACGCTCACCGCCGCTGACTTCAGCGCGAACGACCAGCTCGCCAAGCTGGTTGGCGAAAGCGACTTCAGCACTCTGTTCCACCAGGGTGAGAAGGAGTCTATTTACCTGGCGGATGTTGCGCGACGGCTTATTCTTGTCGTGCTGTTCGATAACCGTACCACCCTGGGGCTCGTGCGACTGCGAATGAAACAGGCCGTGCAGGAGTTGACAGTGGTCATCGATTCGATCTTTTCGCGTGAACGCGAAGAATCACCGTCGCGCCCGAATCTGCTGAAGGGTGCAGATGCCGAGATCGACGAGCTCTTCAACTGGTAACGCGCAATGTCGATGATCAACTATGCGTCCCGCGAGATCAACTGCAAGATCGTGTACTACGGTCCGGGACTCGGCGGCAAGACGACGAACCTCGAGTTCATCTACGGCAAGGTCAAGCCGGATACTCGCGGCAAGCTGATCTCGCTCGCCACGGAAACCGAGCGCACGCTCTTCTTCGACTTCCTCCCCGTAGACCTCGGGACCATTCGCGGATTCAAGACCAGATTTCATCTGTACACCGTGCCTGGCCAGGTGTACTACAATGCAAGCCGTAAACTGATTCTGAAAAACGTGGACGGTGTCGTCTTCGTCGCGGACTCGCAACTCGATCGCGCGGAAGCGAATCTGGAGTCCATGCAGAATCTCTATGATAACATGGCAGAGTACGGCTACGATCTCACCAAGATGCCGTTCGTCATCCAGTACAACAAGCGAGACCTGTCCAACGCAGCGCCGCTCCAGCAACTCCAGGAAAGCCTCAATCCGGGTTGGGAGGTCGAGGATCCAGCGCGCCAGATCCTCACACCGGATCCATATCACTCGGCGGAGAATCTCGTGGAACAGATACCGTCGGGCGAGTGGGTTGGCCGAGCGCCTTACTTCGAGGCAGTCTCGGTTCAGGGAGACGGCGTATTCGAGACCCTCAAGGCTGTCAGCAAGATGGTGCTGAAGTCGCTAGCGTAAACAGCATGAATCTTCCGAACGCCATTACTGCAGGACGTATCGCGGCGGCACCGTTCATCGGGATTCTGCCGTTCTTCCCGTCCTCCGCGATCCGTTTCTCGGCGTTTGCGCTGTACGTCATTGCTGCGGTGACCGATTACGTGGACGGCTACCTTGCGCGCAGCCGCAACAGCGTGACAAACACCGGGCGGCTGCTCGACCCTCTCGCCGACAAGCTGCTGCTATTCGCAACGCTCGTACCCATGAGCATCCTCATGGCGGGCCGCGCGAACTGGATGGCGCCGTTGCTCGACAGGACCGGGGAGGCGTCCCACTTTGCGTTCATGACGCCGGTCGGATCCGTGCCGCTCCCATGGTGGGTGGTGCTGATCATCGTCAGCCGCGAAGTGTTCATGATGCTCTTCCGGCAGGCGGCGGCGCGCAGAGGTCACGTGATTTCCGCCATCGGGCCCGCAAAGTGGAAGACGGGCTTGCAATCCGTGTGGGTCGGGAGCGCGTTCTTCTGGTTTGCGGCGCGCACGCTCGCGACGGCGCGCGGCTGGGACTCCGTCCAGTGGCGCGCCTTCGAAATTTTCAACGGCACGGTTGGTGCGCTCGCCATGGTGGCGGCAGTCGTGCTCACCGTCTACTCGCTCTTGCTGTACGTGCGCACGTACGCGCGCGTGTTTGCGAGTCAGACGCACTGATACTCTGCCTCGGTCCACACGGTCGCGAGTGCGCGGCCGCGACAGACCATCACGAGAGACAGGGCGCAAAGTGAACGTCGAAATCGTAACAATCGGTGACGAGCTGCTCCTCGGTTTTACAGTGGATACCAACAGCAGCTTCATTGGCCGCGATCTCGCGAGCATTGGCGTCGCCGTCGCGCGCCACACTACGTGCGGCGACGATATCGGCGCCATCGTTACCACTCTGCGCGACGCTCTGCAGCGCACGGGCGCCGTGATCACCACCGGCGGGCTGGGGCCGACAGCGGATGATATGACCGTCGAAGCCGTCGCCACGCTTTTCGGTCGCCAGTTGCGGCGCGACGACTCCATCGCGCAGTGGCTCGAGCAGCGCTGGCTGAGTTTTCGCCGGGCCCAGCCCATGCCGGAGAGCAACTACAAGCAGGCGATGATCCCCGAAGGCTCCGAGATAATCCCCAACCCCGTCGGCTCGGCGCCCGGTGTGTTCGTGACTGATCAGTCCGGCCGTTGGGTCGCGACACTGCCGGGCGTCCCGCGCGAGGCACGCGCGATGTTCACCCAGTCGCTGCGTCCACGCATTGCTGAACGCTCCGGCGCAACAACCGTAATCCGCTCGTACACGTTGCGCACCATCGGCGTTGGTGAATCGGCAATCGCCGACACTCTGGGAGCGCTGGGCAGCGGAGTAAATGGCCTTTCTCTGGCCTTCCTCCCTGGCATAGCAGGTGTCGATCTCCGGCTCACGTCCAGCGGGCTGACGTCAAACGCTGCCGACTGCGCGCTTGTCGCTGCAGCCGACGTGCTTCGCGCAAAGCTCGGCGACGCAATCTACGGCGACAACGGCGAGAGTCTTGCCAGCGTTGTGCTCCGCCAATGTCGTCAATCGGCCATGCGCGTGGCGGTCGCGGAAAGCTGCACCGGTGGGATGCTCGGCGCTCACCTCACAGACGAACCGGGCTCGAGCGACGTGTTCCACGGCGGCATCGTGGCCTATGATAACCGCGTCAAGCGCCAGCTTCTCGGCGTGCTCGATGAGGACATTGTGCAGCACGGTGCGGTCAGTGAACCCGTTGCGCTTCAGATGGCGAAGGGCGTTCGGCTGCGACTCGGAACCGAGATAGGTGTATCAGTCACAGGAATAGCGGGTCCCGCGGGTGGCTCCGAATCAAAGCCCGTCGGTACTGTGTGGATCGGGGTCGATGTCGCCGAAGGGCGGCCGCCCATCCCGCGACCTGACGGAGAGGACCCTATCACTCCGTTCGCAAAGGCACGACTTTTCCACTTCATGGGCGACCGGGGCGAGATTCGGTATCGCGCCGCCCAGGCGGCTCTCGACATGATTCGCCGAACCATTCGCGCCCTATCCAAACAGTCCGAAATCTGAAATGCAAAGAGAAACCCCGTTCCAAGATCCAGACGACGTCCAGGAGCAGCAATCGTCAGATGTGCCCGCCGCGGCTCAATCGTCCGCCGCCGACGTAGAAGAGATCGGCGTGCTGGAGGCCGAGCGCGAGCGCTACGTTCGGCTCGCCGCAGAATTCGACAATTTTCGGAAGCGCACCGCAAAGGAAGCACAGCAGGCACGCTCACGCGGCCAGGGTGACCTCATAAAGACCTTGCTGGACTCTCTTGATGATCTCAGCCGGTTCGCGCACGTGGATCCCGCCACGGCCGATTGTGCGACACTGGTGCACGGTGTCGATCTGGTCGAGCGAAACATGATGAAGGCGCTGGCGGCCGCTGGTGTTGAAGTGATCGATCCCATCGGGCTCCCCTTCGATCCCAACCTGCAGGAGGCCGTCTCGACCCAGCCCGCGGAATCAGCGGACGAGGATCACATGGTGGGCCAGGTGTACCAGCGCGGCTACATGCTCAACGGCCAACTGCTCCGGCCCGCGCGCGTCGTCGTCAAGCAATACCAGTAGTAACGTGGCGCAAGCGAAAGATTTTTACAGTGTTCTTGGCGTGTCGTCGAGCGCATCACAGGACGAGATCAAGAAGGCCTACCGGAAGCTCGCAAAGCAGTACCACCCCGACGCCAACGGGAACGACCCGAAAGCAGCCGAGCGCTTCAAGGAAATTTCGGAGGCGAACAACGTCCTGAGCGACGCCGTCAAGCGAAAACAGTACGATGAGATGCGGAGACTCGGCGCGTTCGAGGGCTTCGCTGGTGCGCGTGGTGGGGGCGGGGGCTTCGGGGGCGGACGACCGGGGACCGGCGGCCCGGGTGGCCCCGGAGGTGCCAATTTCGACTTTAGCAACGTGGACATCGGCGGTCTGGGCGGCCTGGGAGATCTATTCAGCTCAATTTTCAACCAGTCCGGGCGAACGGCCGGATCAGCCGGCCGCGGTCGCGCCCCGGAACGTGGTCAGAGCGTTGAAACGCAGGCAGAAGTTCCATTCAGAACAGCCGTTGCCGGTGGCAAGATCCCGGTCACGCTGGAGGTGACCGAGGAATGCCCCACGTGCCACGGCAGCGGGGCTGCGCCCACGGCCATCATGAAAGTGTGCCCGGAATGTTCCGGTCGCGGAACCGTCTCGTTCGGTCAGGGGAGTTTCGCCGTCAACCGCCCCTGCCCAGTCTGCCTTGGTCGCGGCCAGGTGCCGTCACAGCCGTGCCAGACTTGCAACGGGAGCGGCGAGGTGCGTACTCGCAAGAAGGTGATGATTACCGTACCACCCGGCTCGGACACCGGCACCAAGGTCCGATTGAAAGGCCAGGGCGGACGCGGAGCCAACGGCGGTCCCGCGGGCGATCTCATCGTCGAGTTCACCGTCCGTCCCGACCGCTTCTTCAGGCGGGAGGGCCGCGACCTGGTGGCCACGGTGCCGCTCAACATCGCGCAGGCCACTCTGGGCTCCAAGATCAGCGTTCGCACCCTCGACGACAAGAAAGTCGCACTACGCATTCCGCCAGGGACGCCCAGCGGCAAGCGGTTTCGCGTGCGCGGTCAGGGGGTGCAGAAAGGGGATGAACGAGGCGACCTCATTGTCGAGGTGACGATCGCGACACCCGAGCACCTCACCGACGAGCAGGAGAAAATGATGCGCGACTTCGCGGAATCGGGTGGCCTGAAGTACTGAGCGCCGCGGCAGCGACGTCAGGGCGCCGTGTGCGCCAGAAGGAAGTCGACGATCAGCGGCGACGCATCCACCGCAAGTCCGCGCTCTGGCGAGGGCCACGTGTGGGTGCCGTTGGTGATCGTGTAGAACTCGACGTCTCCCGCGCAGTGATTGCCCTGCGTCGTGAGCACCGGACCCTGCTGCGCGTACACCGCAGTCGTCACCGAACTGCACCCGTTGTTTGCGAGCCAAAAGAGAATCGTCGGCGGTAGCTCGAGCGCACTCTTCACGAGTTTCGACGGCGCCGTGTGTGACGGATCAGTGTAAGGAACGCTCGTATCCTCGACGCCATGGAATGCAATAACGGGAATCGCGCGCCCGGGCTGACAGTCCGACTGGGTGAGGCTTCCGGAAACCGCCGCGACACCTGCGACAGTAGCGCCCATCCTGCACGCGACGGAGTAAGCCATTCGCGCACCATCGGAGAAGCCCGCGAAATAGATGCGGTGAGTGTCAACGCGAAATCGTGAAGCCACATCTGCAATGACCGCCTGCAGGAATGCGACGTCGTCCACGCCCTGCGCGTGGGCGGCTCCGCAGCAGTCACCCGCGTTCCAGTCCGTGTCATTCCCGCCAACACCGTCAGGATACACGAGCAGAAAATGTCTCGCGTCCGAAAGCGTATCCATGCCAGACTCGCTCATCACCGTCTCGCCTACCTGGCTGCTCCCCGGGAGCAGCAGCATTAGCGGATGCGCCTGATCGGCCAATTGTGTTGCTGTGAGCGGCGGAACGTGTACCACGTAGCGGCGGGACAAACCTGCAACCTGGATGGGAACTTCGACCGTCGCGCCTGGCACTACCGGTCCCGCGCCAACCAGAGCGTCCGCCATCGATGCCGGCGAGGCGCAGGAGGCAGCAAGCAGCGCAAGAAGCGATACGAGGGACACCGTGGTCGTCGAAAGCCGCTGGAAGGTCCAAGACCGCGGCGCGGCCCGGAAGCCTTGTCGCCCGGGATGCGCCGAGCTTGCCAGCGTCTGTGTTGCCTCAGGTAAGACCATGTTCGCTCTGGGTTGTTCGCTCAAGTGCTTCCGGCGTGTACCACAACTAAGAATTATCGGCCGCGAGAACCCTTCCACCCGGCGAACGTTTGGCCGTGGGCCGCCTGCGAAACCGCCGTTGGACGTTGTGTGTGCAGCCCACTGCAGTTCGCCCCCCTGAATGCCGAGCCTTGTGCCCAGGGTCTGTCGACGATACGTCCGCCGCGCGTTGGACGCATACAGGAGAACCTTTGTGAACAAGTCTTTTTGGAAGCCCTCCGTCCGTGCGGCCGTGGTCGCGCTCGTTGGCGGTCTTGGCTGCACAATTATCGTGGCCCGGCCCACTTGGCTGGCAGCGCAGTCGTCTCGTATGCAGGGGCCCACCACACTGGCGATTACCCCCCCCGTTCCGGCCCTCGATCGTCAGTCGGGCGCCTGCGCCGCGGCGATAGACTTCGCTGTGGAGGGCGGACCCGGAGTTGAGTGGCTCGGGGCCTCCGGGGATCCCCAATCCGACTCAGTGGACGCTCAGCTGATTGGACCTGGTGTGGGTATGGTGGCAGTGGATAGGCATGGACGAGTGATTTCATCGGGCGAGGCGTCCAACGCAAGGGAACGTGCGCAGGCTCCTTGCTGCCTCCCGCCGACTTCGGCGTCAGCGAATCCGGCCCCGACCGGCCGCGCGGACTATACGGCCAGCAGGGGGAGCGATCGCGCAGTCTGCGATGAGCCGATGAAGCCGCCTCCGAGCACACGCTCGCCACTGTAGATCACGAGCGACTGTCCGGGCGATATCGCCGCGGTCGGCTGGTCGAGCGCAATCTCGAGGCGCGTTCCCGCGAGGCTCCGGATGGTACCGCCGGCCAGCGGAGCACGATGCCGAATGCGGACCTGCACGGCGTCGCCTTCGCGTGGCGGATCCGCCACGAGCCAGTTGACGCCGGTCGCCAGAACCCAGGTTCCGAGCAGGGCGTCGCGTCCTCCCACCACTACGGCCCGCTCCGCCGGCCGGATCGCAACGACGTAGAGCGGTTCCGCAAATCCGCCCGGCAGACCACGACGCTGCCCGACGGTGAAGCGTGCATAACCATCATGCTCCCCCAACACGCGGCCGTCGCTGTGGACGATTGGCCCGCGCTGAAGCGCCGGTGAGTCCGCGCCAGCCCGCTCCGCGATGATCTTTACGTAGTCGCCGTCGGGCACAAAGCAGATCTCCTGGCTGTCCGGCTTGTTGGCGACCATCGTGAGGCCGAGGCGCGTGGCGATCGCGCGCGTCTCGGCCTTTGTGAGGCTTCCAACCGGAAGGATCATCCGCGCGATGACACGTCGATCGATCCCCCACAGGAAGTAGGTCTGATCCTTTGAGTCATCGCGGCCGCGCAGCAGCTCATCGTTCTCGACACGCGCGTAGTGGCCCGTCGCGATCCATTGCGCATCCACGCTGTCGGCCGTGTGCAACAGATCACGGAATTTGGTGAACGTGTTGCAGCGCACGCACGGTATAGGCGTACGACCGGCCACGTACTCCGCAACGAAGTCGTCCATGACGTCGTGACCGAATCTGCTTTCGAGATTGAGAACGTAGTGCGGAATGCCGAGTCGCTCGCAGACCCGACGCGCGTCATTGACGGAATCGAGAGAGCAGCATGGCCGGTCAGGAACGTCGGTCCCGTCGGAGAAAAGCTTCATCGTTGCTCCGATAACGTCGAAGCCGCGTTCTACGAGAAGTGCCGCGGCTACGGACGAGTCGACTCCGCCAGACATGGCGACGAGCACCCGATTCGGAAGCATGTCCGAAATCTAACAACGGCGAGCACTCGGGCTCACTGCCGAGTGAGCAGCGGCGTAATCGCCACGGCGCCTATGCCGAGTGACTATGCAGCTTGACTATGCAGTGTGACTATGCAGTGTGACTATGCAGCGTGACTATGCAGCGTGAGCGGTTCGCGCTTTCGCCACGAGCATGGGGAAGACGTCCGCGACGCGGTCGACGTCTGCGTCCGTATTGGTCGCTCCGAAGCTGATGCGGACGGCGGCGCTCGCAATGTCGCGTTCCACTCCCATGGCTGCAAGTACATGACTCGGGGTGACACTTCCACTCTGGCACGCGCTGCCGCCGGAGCACGCAATTCCACGGAGGTCGAGCGCCATCAGAAGCGACTCATTGTCAGTGCCGGGGACGGATATGTTCAGCACGTGAGGAGCCCTGCGCGCGCCGGCGCTGTGCACGATGGCGTCGGGAATGGCCGCAAGAAGCAGCGCCTGGAGCCGGTCGCGCATGCGTTCGGTTTCGTGCCAGTGTTTCTCGCGCTCCGCAACCGCGAGTTCGGCGGCCGTCGCGAGGGCCACTACGTAAGCGACATTCTCCGTGCCTGCCCTGCGACCGCGGTCCTGCGCGCCGCCGCGAATGAGCGGCTCGAACGCCGTACCGCGACGCACGTAGAGCGCACCAATGCCCTTGGGCGCGCCGATCTTGTGACCGGATATCGAAAGCAGGTCAAACGCCTGCGTTCGGGCGTCGATCTCGACCTTGCCGAACGCCTGGACCGCGTCGGTGTGGAATGCGGCACCGCGCGCTTTCGCTTTTTGCGCAAGGGCGGGCACGTCCTGTATCACGCCGGTCTCGTTGTTCACCCACATCACGCTCGTCACGGCCACGTCGTCGCGGACCAGATCGGCGAATGAGGCTTCCCGAACAACGCCCTGTCGGTCGACTTCAAGCAGCCGCTCCTCGCCGCCTTCATTGCCGACTTGATGCGCGGCAGCGAGCACCGCCTTGTGCTCAATCGGGCTAATCACGACGGCGTTGCGTCCGGTCGCTCGCAGCGCGCGCCAGATGCAGAGCACTGCGGTATTGTCGCCTTCGGTGCCACAGGAATTGAACGACACCTCGTCCGGGTGCGCCCCGAGACACGCAGCAACGCGCTCGCGTGCCTCATCCAGCGCCACTCGCGCCTCGCGTCCGAAACGATGCGTGGACGACGGGTTGCCGAACTTTGGCCCGAAGAACGGGCGCATCGCCTCGAAGACTTCCTCCCTCACGGGTGTTGTCGCGGCGTTGTCGAGGTATATGGGAGCGCTGGCCATCTCGGTTAAGCTAATAAAACTTGGCTCGCATCGCCCAGAGCTCGGGGAAGAACCGATTCCCGAGCGTATCGCGCAGTGCCTTGGCGCCCAGTGAACCACCCGTTCCCGGAGTGGAAGGCCCAATCACACGTTCGATGACCTCGACGTGCAGGAAGCGCCACGTCGCGAATTCCTGCTCGTATGAGAGCAGTCCTTCCGCGAGAAGACGCAGGTCGCGATGTTCGTCGTCCGTATAGAGCGCGCTGGCCTCAACTTCCCGCGCCTTGAGCAGTTGCGCGAAGAGATCTGGAAGCGACGTCTGCGCAAGCGCGTGTTCGACAATCGGGTCCACCGGCTGCTGCAACCTCACGTACGCGAGAAAATCGGGATCTCTCAGTCCGGACACGAGCTCGATCGCGCGGAACTGCGCGCTCTGTCCGCCGGTGGATGTGCCCAGGTAATGACGGAACTGTGAAAATCCATGTGGCGAGAGGGTGTCCAGCGCGTGGAGCTGGGCCGTGACAATTCGCATGAGACTGTTGACGCGGCCGACGCTCTCCACTGCTTCGAGCACGCGGTTGCCGGACACGCTATCGCAAAGTCTCCCAAGCTCGTGGAGTATCAGCTTGAACCAGAGCTCGCTTGCCTGGTGCACGGTGATGAACAGCAGCTCGTCCGGATGCTCTGGCCTGCTGCGCGGACACTGCAGCGCGAGCAGCTCGGCCAGCTTGAGATACGTTGGGTAGGTGGGCTCCTCGTCGCTCAAAACGTGGATACCTCCAGTGCGCCGATGTCATCGACGCGCATGGTCTCGGTGGTGTAAAACGGCTCGCCGAAAGGACAGCGGATGAGCGAGCCGTAGTGTGCGGATTGATGACGCAACACGTCCATCAACGGTTCGCCCGTGGGGTAGATCTCGCCGGCCTGCAACGCACCGTCGAATTGAGACGCATAGCACTTCACCGCGGCTAGCTTGTCGGCGAATACGTCGCTGATGTCAACGACGAACGTGGGCTTGACGTTGTCTTCGCGAAACGCGATGGCGTGAAGCACCTTCCGCGGCCGGTGCGGCGGCAGATCCGCGCCGACCTTTGCGAGTCCCGCTACGAAGCACGCATCCCGAACGAGCTGGCCCGCCACGATGTGGTCGGGATGCCGTCCCTGCAACGCGGGCGCAATCACGATCGTAGGCTTGAGCGTCCGGATAGTCGCCGCAAGCAACGCGCGGGTCTCCGGAGTATTGAGCAGACCAGCGTCGGGCAGGCCCAGGTTGATGCGCTCGCTTACGCCAAGTATCCGGGCGGCCGCTTCGGCTTCGGACGCACGCAGCTCCGCGGACCCGCGCGTGCCGGACTCGCCCGCCGTGAGGTCGACGATGGCGGTTGTGCGACCCAGACGCGCTGATTTGATCAGTGTGCCACCGCAGGTGAGCTCGACATCGTCGCGGTGTGCGGCGATGGCAAGGATGTCGACGTGTCTCATGCGACGGAACTTACGGCGTGAGCGGCCCGTTCGTCATTCGGCGTATCATCGGTGCACGCGCACCGTGCGACGGGGAGAACGTTGTGCGACGGCACTACTCGTATCGCAGTGCCTCGACGGGATCGAGTCTGGATGCACGGAGCGCCGGAAGCATACCGAATACGATCCCGGTGACTACGCTGGCTCCGACCGCCATTCCGATGGACCACACTGGAATACTCGCCGCGACAGGCGTGGCAGCTCGAAGCGCAAGCGTGCCGAGCCAGCCGAACAACAATCCAACGAAAGCGCCAATGCCGGTCAGCGTAACAGCCTCAACGAGGAACTGCCAGAGAATCGTTCGTCGCGTGGCGCCAAGGGCCTTTCGAACGCCAATCTCTCTCGTGCGCTCCGTGACACTGATCATCATGATGGCGACGACACCGACGCCGCCGACAATGGTTCCCACCGCTGAAAGTGCAAGCATCACGATGAAAAACATTCCGAAAATCTTGTTGTACGTCTCGAACAGCTTGTCCTGCGTGATGATAGCGAACGTGTTGTCGACGCCCGGCTTCAACCTGCGCTCCACGCGCAGCGCCGCGGTGACCTCGTCGATAGCGTCGTCCCGATCCATCCCGTCACGGGGCTTGATTGTGAGTTGCATCCAGCGAGGATCGGTGTTCAGGTGTCGTCTGGCCGTCTCCAACGGAACAATTGCCTTTGCGCCGTTGCCTCCGCTTATGAAGCTTGCGATGTAGTGATATACGCCGATCACCTGAAACGGCTCGCCCTTGATGGATATCTGCTTTCCGAGCGGGTTCTCGTCGCCAAACAGATCCTTCGCCATCTCGTCGTTCACGAGCGCTACACGGTCACCCGCAGAATTTTCGCCCGGCGTGAACGTGCGGCCCGGATCGATGTCGCCACCATCAGTCTCCGTCCAGTTCGCCGTGTACGCGGTGATGTTCGGCGAAGGAATTGTATGCTGATGGTAGCTCACAGGTCCCTGGTCGTTCAGACGCGCGGTGACCGTCGCCAACCCGGGGAGTGCGGTCAGCAGCTGCACCTCTTCCATGCTGATCTTGGGATTGCTCCGCCACTTGCACGTGTCGTCCGTGCCGTCGCAGGCCTCGAAATTGATGGGGAAGCGGGAGAGAAAGAACGTGGAAGGACCGGCCTTCTCGAAATCCTTTGCAACGCTGGCGTTGATCCCGTGAATGGCGCCCGAGATTACCACGACCACGAATACGCCGACGGCTACGCCCAGTATCGTAAGGGCCGCGCGCACTCTGTTGGCGCGAAGCGCATCCAGTGCAATCGTCACGCCCTGCAGGATCGAGAATACCCGAGCCGACATGGTCATGCTATTCCGCCCTCAGCGCAGTGATGGGGTCGAGCCGCGAAGCTCGGCTCGCCGGATACACGCCGGCGATGATACCGACGCCCGCGCCAAGCAGCACGGCCACTATGACTGACCAGAGCGCGACGTGCGTGGGCAGTGGCGACACGTACGCAATGAGCGCCGCGACGGCAGCGCCGGCGGCGACGCCGATCGCGGAACCAAGCGTGCTCAACGTCGCGGACTCGACGAGGAACTGCGCGAGGATGTCCTTCCGGCGGGCGCCGAGCGCCTTCCGAACGCCGATTTCCGTGGTGCGTTCGGCGACGGCAACCAGCATGATGTTCATGATGACGATAGCGCCCACAACGAGCCCGATCATCGGAAGCGCCACGCCGGCGACGACGAGGTAGCCCTTGATCTTGTTCCAGAACTCCAGGTCCTGGTCGGAAGTCTCGAGGACGAAATTGTCCTTCTGCTCCGGCAGCAGCTTGCGCCGCGCACGCATGACAGAGCGCACGGCGTCCTCGGTCGCGAGCATTGACTGCTCGTCGGGCGATTGAATCATCATTCCATCGATGACGCCGTGCCGGTTGGTGAGCCGTTTGAGCGGAGAATTGTACGGCGCTACGAGGAACTTGTCGAATGATTGCCCGAAGGCGCTCCCCTGGCTCTCGGCGACGCCGATAACGGTGTAGGGGATGTGCCCGATGCGGAGCTCACGGCCGATTGGATCGACGCTGGGAAAGAAATACGTGGCCACGTCCTGTCCAATGACCACAACGGGAGAGCCGATCGCGTCCTCCTGATCGGTGAACACGCGGCCTTCGCTGACTCCCAGCTTCTTGATCGCGAAATACTGGTGTGTCACGTTCATCGCGTTTACCTGCTTCGGCTTCGGCACGTACCGCGACTCGACCATCAGGTTGTCCTGACTGAGCACAGCTGCCGTCGCTCCGGGTGGGAGCGACGCCATCACGGAGGGCACGTCCTCGTCCTTGATGCGTGGACGGCGACGCCATTCCATCCACGTCGTGCGGTCGACGTTCCCGAGCGTTATATCCGGGGACGTTCGAAGGTTGAACGTATTGATGGGGATGAGCTTGCCCATCAGGTCGTCCTGCATGTAGTTGCCCATTCCCTCGACGATCGAGACGACGGCGATCAGGAACATGACCCCGATCATCACACCGAGCAGCGTGAAGAAGCTCTTGAGCTTCTGCACGCGGATCTGCGCGAATGCAAGGCGAACTGCTTCGATGAACCGCACGAGCTTAGCCGACCACCGACGAGCCGTGCGCGGAAAGCCGCTCGTGGAAGTTTTCCTTCTTCTCGTCCGTCTCGACGATTCCATCGCGAAGCACGATCACGCGACGCGCGTGCGCGGCGATATCGGGCTCATGTGTCACCATGATCACCGTCTGCCCCTGGTCCGACAGGCCGCTGAACACGCGCATGATGTCCTCCGAAGTGCGCGAGTCCAGGTTTCCCGTGGGTTCGTCGGCGAGTAGAATCGCGGGACGGTTGACGAGCGCGCGCGCGATCGCGACGCGCTGTCTCTGACCTCCGGAGAGCTCGTTTGGGCGGTGATCGAGGCGTGCACCCAGGTCCACGCGTGTCAGGGCCTCCGTGGCTCGCGCGCGACGCTCGTCACCCGAGACACCCGCATATACGAGCGGCAGTTCGACGTTCTGCAGCGCAGTGGAGCGGGGAAGCAGGTTGAACGTCTGAAACACGAAGCCGATCTCCTTGTTGCGGACACGCGCAAGCGCGTCGTCCGACATGTCGGAGACCAGCGTCCCGTTGAGCCAGTACTCGCCTGCGTCGGGCGTGTCCAGGCAGCCGATGAGATTCATGAGCGTCGACTTGCCTGAGCCCGACGGCCCCATTATCGCGACGTATTCGTTTCTTCGCACCGCGAGGTCCACCCCGCGCAGAGCGCGGACGATTTCGCCTCCCATGTCGTATTCGCGCTTGAGTCCGCGCGCGACAATGGCCCACTCGGATCCGGGAGTGGCGCCCACTACCGACGTTACTGCGCGACGCTCGGCGGTCGTGCTGAGTGGTGGTTCCTCGATCTCATTCGTCATGACGATTTTGTTGAGTCGCTCTTCTTCGCGGGCTTCGCCGCGCGCACGACAGTGCCGTCCTTTAGCTCGCGAATCGCCTGGTACGTGCCGGTGACGATCTTCTCGCCCGGCTTGAGGCCACTCAGCACCTCGAAGTACTGCTCTCCCGCGATACCCACCTTTACGGGCCGGAACGTCACCTTGTTGTCCGCACCTACAACAAAGACGCCATCCGCGTCCTTCTTGCCCACCTGCTTGACCGGCGCCTTACCCACCGAGGCGGCTGAATCACCACCTTCCACGGGCGCGTTCTCGCGTATGGTGAGCGCGATGATCGGGATGGCAAGCGACTGTTTCCGCGTATCCGTTATGACCTTGGCAGTAGCCGAGAAGTCAGGGCGCGTCTGCGGCGGCGGGTTGAGCAGCCTGACTGTGACGTAGTAGTCAACCGCCTGGTCGGTCTGGCCGCTCGTCGCCGTCGTCGCGACCAGCGAGCTGTTCGAAATCTCCGTGACCTGGCCGCGGAAAGTCGTATCCGGGAAGGCGTCGATCTGAACCTGCGCGGAGTCACCGACCTTCACGTGTGCGACGTCCGTCTCGTTGACCTTGACCTTGGTCTCGAGGTTGCTCATGTCGCTGACCGTGAGAAGCGTGGCGGCGTCCTTGTTGAGCGTTCCCTGAATGGCCGTCTCGCCCTGTTCAACGTTCAAACGCGTGACCTGCCCATCAATAGGAGACACGATCGTAGTCTTGTTGAGCGAGCTCATCGCGTCGCGGAGCGCCGCCTGCGCCTGCGCGACGCCGTGCGTTGCGTTGTCGACCAGGGCCTGGTTCACCTTGACTGCCGTCCGGAGCTGGTCCACCTGGTCCGCGGATACGAGCGCTGGATTGCGCTTCTGAAGGTCAGCCGTGCGCTGATACGTGCTCTGCGCCTGCGACAAGGTCGCCCGGGCCTGCTCCACCTGCGCGCGGCTGCTCGCGACGGCTGCCTGGTTCCGGCCGACGGCTGCCTCGTACTGCGACGGATCGATCTCAAGAAGGAACTGACCCTTCCTGACGATATCACCCTCCTTGACCGCGAGCCGCGTGATGCGGCCCGACACGTCGGATGCAACGTTGACCTTGGTGTGCGATGCCACCTGCCCGCTGGCTGTCACCGAGGCTACCAGATCTCGGCGGTCCACCGCGTCGATCTTCACTTCGACGGCTTTCGTCCGGCCCTTGGTGGCGGCGATTGCACCCACACCAACGATTGCGGCGAGCGCTAGGACGCCAACGATTGTCTTGGTACGCTTCTGCATTGGATAGTCCGTTAACGTAGAGGCCGGCCGACAGCGCTTTCCAGCGCGGCGACAGCCTTGTGGTAATTGTAGACAGCGTTGATGCGATCGTTCTCCGCCTGAGCGTAGGCCGCGCGCGAGGTCGTGAGGTCGACGAAAGTTGCAAGCCCGACAGCGTACTGGTCCTGCACGAACTGAAGCTCCTGCTTCGCCTTCGCGGAGTTTTCCTGCTGCAGTGCGACAGTCTGCTGCGCGGTCTGCAATGACAAATACGCCGCGCTGACGTCTGCCTGGAGTGCGAGCTCGCTCGACTTCACGCTGTATCGCGCGTTCTCACGCGCGACAGCTGCTTCCTGCACACGCTGCTCGCGCGCAAAGCCGTCGAACAGCGGAAGCGAGATCTGCGCGGTCACACTACGAGGCGACGGTGTAAATGCGAACGGGAACTGCGAGTTCGCGTCGCGGATCTGCGCAGCTTGTGACGGCGTGAAGACAATACCGGCGCAGCTCGAAAGTGTGTTCGGAAGTCCGACCGCCTGCCGTACTTCCTGCGTCGAGACGCAGGAAGTACGCGCGGAAGCCGCGGAAGCAGACGCCTGATTCACGAGAAAATTCACGTCGCGATATTGATACGTGTAACCACCGACACCGGTGGAAAGTGTGAGGGTCGGCGTGTATTCCGTCTTCTCCCGCTTGACGTTGAGGGCCGCGAGATCTTCGCGTGATCGCAGCGCGACCACGCCGGGGTTCTGGCGCTTGGCCATCGCGAGGAGTGCGTCCAGTGGAGGTAGCGAATCATTCACGTTGAACGTCGAAACGAGCTCGACGTTCGCCGGCTGGGGCACACCCATCTGTTGAAAAAGACGCAACTTGTCGATGTTGTGCTGGTTGCGCGCCTGCAGCAGTGCAACCTGCTGCTGGCTCAACGCTACTTCCGCACGCTGCTGATCGAGAAGCGTGCCGGTTCCCACCTGCGCTTTTGCGCGTGCCAGCTCGAGCTGCACGCGGGCATTGGCGACCAGCGAATCATTCAGCTCGGACAGGGCGAGACTCTGCAGCGCCGTGATATAGTCCTGTCTGACGAGTGCGGCGAGATTCTCGCTTGCGCCCGCGATATCGGCCTCCACGGCGGCGCTGTTTGCGCGCTGCACTCTGGGCGTGATGAACGTCGCAGCGTTCACCCTGTAGGTGACCCCGACGCTGTACTGCGATTGCATCACGTCGCTATTTGCCCTCAACGACACGCCGCTGAAGAACTGCTGCCCACCCTGTTGATACTGGCCGGATAAATTGGCGCTCAGCTGCGGAAGGAGCGCCCCGTAGGCACTTCTCAGCTCCAGCGCGGCGTTGCGGGAGTTGTTGCGCGTGGCAAGGAAGTTGGGGTTGTTCCGGCGAGCGAGCGCGACCGCTTGATCGATCGTCAGCGCTGTGGACGATGCATCGGGAGTTGCGGTGCGTCCGGTGCTCTGGGTGGCCTGCGCGCCTGCATCTTGGAGGCCGGCCAGCAGAACGCAGATTGTCGCAACGACCCAAGTCATTCTGGGCTTCATGTATTGATGCGTGAGGGAATCGTAGCTTGACTGCGCCCATCGGGTCGCAGCTGATAACGTGTTGGGTGTATGGGTCAACTAGTACACTATGTCTGCAGGTCCGATAAGTCAAGCGAATTCTTTGCGCTCACTCAGTCGGGACTGGGGCGAGAAAGATCCGTTCGCTCACCCTTGCTCGAATCCGGTCGTAAAGTGCGTGCCCTTTATCGGCGGTTGCCCCGTCCTTGGCGGCCTCTGCGCCGACCACCGAAGGGGCGAGATACAACAGCAGTGACGCGTATATGCCGCTCCTGTCGTCATCGCTTCGTCTGACACCGACCAAATCGGAAAGGTTTACAGCGAACAGGTCGACAACGCGGACCCGCGCCCGCACGGTTCCGACCGTTGAAATTGCCTCCAGATGCGGGTCGTAGCCATGCGCCGTCAGCAGCACGAACTCGTTCACGCCGTGGCACTCCCAGGTCGTGAGAAGATCGTTGAGCATGCGGTGGAGCGTCTTCTTGCGCAGCGTGACGCTCCCGGGATATTCGGGGTCCGGGTTGGCGTTGATTCCGTATTCGACCGTCGGCGCGCGCAGTACGCCGAACTCGCCCGACAGCGCGTCGGCGACGTGTTCCACGACGAGGGTGGATGCGCCCATGGGGAGGCTGCTACCCGTCTTCTCGACCGTGCCCACCGGAATGATGAGGCGCGGGTCGCGCGCGAGGGTGGCGGCCACGTCCTCCGGAAGCATGTGCTTCAGGAGCTTTGGAGGAAGCTGCTCGAGTGTAGGTGTCAAGTCGGCTACTGGGCTGTGCTGCGCTTGCGATGCTGTTCTGGTCCGGGCAGTCCTATATTAACAGCTACCTGATGACCGCGCCCGCCCCTCGCACAGCCGCACGCCAGCGTCGCGTGACGCGCGCGCTGCCTCCCCACATTGCATCCTGGGAACTCCCACCGGGGTGGCGTTGGGGGGCCGAGGGAATCTCGGGCGACTTCCGTCATTACCAGGAAATCATCGATGGACTGGGCAGAGCGCTGGCGCTCGTCACCGCTCCGGATTCTGCTCACCACCGGTGGCTCCACGCAGAGGCCATCGGGCTGGCCCACAGGAGCCACCCGTCGGTTCCGGCCACGTATCACTACTGGACCACGCAACGGGACCGGGGCCCCGGCTACTTGCGCCGGTGGGTGGCGGGTGAGAGCGTCGCCGCCCGCTTCGAAGGCCGGGGCGCGGCCGACGTCCCCTACGTGCTCCGGCTCCTGCGTGACGCCGGGACCACGCTTGCGTACCTGCACAGCACCGGGGCGGTGCACGGGGCCCTGAGCCCGGACGCGCTCTGGACGACGCCGACGGGGCGCTTCTGGATGCTGGAGTGGCAGTGGGCGACGCCTCGGGAGGACATACCCGCGGGACTGCAGCCGGAGCTCGATCGCGCGCCGTTGCCTCCCGAGTGGTCCGATGGCGTCTGGCGGCCAAGCGCGGAGAGCGATCAGTGGCAGCTGGCGGCGACCTGCTTTGCGCTGCTCACCGGGGAGCCAGCTCCGGCCCACGACACCCCGCCCGTTAAGCTGCTGCGGCCGGAGACCCCGGAGTCGGTGGCTGTCGCAATCGACCGCGCGCTCTTGCCGAACCCGGAGTATCGCTTTGAATCGATCGGCGCCATGATCCGCGCCGCAGAGCGCGGTTATGGGGCGGACCCATCCCTGACGACGGGGGGCATCGTTGCCGTAGCCGAGGATGTAGGGCCACTGGCGGATGCCAGCGAGCGGCGGGTTCGGCAGGCGGTGGGATTTGACTATGAGATCCTGTCCAAGCTGGGCAGCGGCGGGTTCGGCACCGTCTGGCGAGCGCGCGACCTCGCGCTTGAGCGGGAGGTTGCGCTAAAGGTGCTTCATCCGTACGTGGCGAGCAACGCGGAGGCAGTGGATGCGTTCTGGCACGAGGCTCGGCTCGCCGCCCAGCTGGCGCATCCCGCGATCGTCCCCATCTACGACTGGGACGGCCGAGCCGGTCTGTCGTGGTACACGATGGAGCTGGCGGAGGGCGGCTCGGTAGCGCAGCTGGTTGTCCGCCGCGGGGCGAGGAGCCTAGAAGACATCGCGCCAAACGTCGACCTCATACTCGACGGGCTGAGCGCGGCCCACTCGATTGGCGTGGTGCACCGGGACCTGAAACCGGAGAATGTTCTGATCGACCGATACCATCGCTGGCGCCTCACCGATTTTGGCATAGCGCAAGTGATCGGCGGCGACCCGATGCCGCCTGGCGGGACATTGGAGTTCGCGGCGCCCGAGCAGCTTCTAGGCGAGCCGCAGGGTCCGGCGGGCGACTGCTTTTCGGTCGCGGCGGTGGTAGCCTACGTGCTGACGGGGGCCCTCCCGTTTCACGGACACGACGCGCAAAGCGTCCTCGCGCAGCAACTGGGCGAGCGCACCGACCTTTCCACTCTCGCCAGCCCGATCGAGCAGTGGTTGCGCCGCGGGCTGGCGCCGCGGCCGGCCAACCGATTCGCGGACGCCACGGAGATGCGTGCTGCGTGGCAGGCGGCTGCGGCGGTGGCGTTGAAGCGGGAGCGGGCACTTCGTTGGTGGCGCCGGCTTGTTCCGTCAAGCCCTTAAAACGAACTTTGGGGAGCGAGTGTGGCGTCAGACTTGCAACCCACGCCCGAAACAGCGCGCGGCGTTCTCTCGGGTTGACTTCCAGACGTTTTGGTCGTCAAGTAATGGGTGTAAACGCGGTATGACTAGCGTTTGGGCCTGCAATCGATCAGATTGAGCGCGTTGTATGCGGGTGTCAAGTCGGACCCGCGCGTGGCGTCCACATGGGGCGGCATGCATTCTGCCGGGTAGGGCGCACGTCGAGCACACCGGCTCCGACTTACTGGCATTCCTCCATCCCAAGGAGATTCAAGATGTTATCTAAGCGTTGGTCCGTCTGCGCCGCAGCGGCCTTGCTTTACGGAGGGGTCGCAGCTGCACAGCAGCCCGGCACTCTGTTGCTAGGCGGCTTCGGGCAGTACACGATCTTTGATGGTTCGCTAAAGACTGGCGGAGCCACAGGTGCGAACATTACTGGAAACAAGTTTGGCTACGGCGGGCGCGTTGGTGCGTTCATCGCGCCGAACTGGGACCTGGAAGCAGAGGGCTCGTACACAGAGGCCCCGACCACCGGGGCCGCGAACATGAAGTACGGCCCGATCGCTGCGCGTCTCGTTTACGGCATCCCCGTTTACGGCCGCTCGTCAATCCTGATCGGTGCTGGTGGCGTCATCTCGCCATACCACAACGACGTGCAGGGCGTTGGGAATTACTACACGTATCACTACGGCGTCTCCGGCGATCTCGGTCTCCGCATCATGCTGGGTGACATGTGGGCGCTTCGTGGCGACGCGATCGCGGATTACATGCCGTCTTCGCCGAGCACGAAGAACTACCGCTTCCAGGCAGGTCTGGAAGTGCTGCCGGACTTCTCTTCGCTCATGGGCATGGGCGGGACTGCTCCAGCGCATTTCGATTGGTGGGACGATCAGCCACAGCCACAGCCGGGAACTCTCGAGCTGAAGGGCTTCGGCTCATGGAACAAGTACGACAGCAAGCTCGGATTCAAGACGGGCTTCAGCTCCAACATCGGTTACGGCGGCGGCGCCGGCGTCTTCCTTACCCGTAACTGGGAAGTGGAAGGTGACGGGTCGTACGTGAACCCGAAGACGAGCGATGCGTCGGCAACGGGATACGACAACGGTAACTTCTCGCTCCGCCTGAACTACAACATTCCAGTGTTCTCGCGTAGCCAGTTCATCATCGGCGCAGGCGCAGTTCGCTCGAGCTTCCATCGCAGCGATAATGTTGCCGCACCATACGCTTCGTATGCGTTCGGACCGGAAGGCCTGGTTGGTTTCCGTCTCGGACTCGCGAACCGTATTGCCTTGCGTGTCGACGGTCTGGTCGATTACCCGCTCGGCGATTTCAAGATGTACAACTACTCGGCTCGTGCTGGCCTGAGCTTCATGCTTGGTGGCGCATCGCGTACGATGATCGACACCACGCACGTTCCGATGCAGGCACCGCCACCACCGCCGCCGCCACCACCGCCGCCACCGCCACCACCGCCGCCGCCGCCACCACCGCCAGTGGTTGTCGACTCGACGAAGATCACGGCGAGCATCTACTTCGACTTCGACAAGTCCGATATCCGGAGCGATGCACAGG
>JALYTX010000027.1 GCA_030854055.1 Gemmatimonadota bacterium
CCCGAAGGAACGGCCCACCAGCAGGGCCAGTACCTGCACCACGACAGCAACGCCCACCGACGTCCAAACCGCGCGACCCGCCTCGGCCGTCATGAGCCGCTCATTTCAGTCCACCATTCGAATCGTCCCGTTGCGCGGCCGCCAGCTTCCGGTACATGCTGTAAAACGAGCCCGCGGCCCCCAGGAAAACGCCCAGTATGAGAAACAGCGGTCCGGTTCCAGCGCGCCTGTCGAGCCACTGGCCTGCGAATCCAAACAGCAGCACGGACACGGCAAACTGCAGCCCGATTCCGGCCAGGTCCGACGCCCCAGGCGCATTGCTCCCACCGTCCTCCACACCCAAATTTAACCAGCTTGTGAAAAAAAGTTCAAGCGGCTGGCACGCGTCCTCGTCCCGCCAAATGTTTAACATTCTGAAGGCGGTTTCCGAATTTGTGATCCGCCCGTAAATGCCGATACTCCAAGCAGTTATCGGTAGCACTGCGCTTGCCACGTTGACCCTCCGTTGATAACTTTGGCACTCGCGACGACCCGTCCGACATCCGCCTTTCAGCGTCGCTCCAAGCATGGAAAATCGTCTGGTAATCACAACCTTGTGCGCGGCTGCGCTCGTTTACGCATGCGGCCCTTGGGTGCACTCGCAATCGGCGACAGACTCCGCCGCAGCTTCAGCGACCGCGCGCGCGTCGCTCCCGCGCGCAACGGTTCAGCATAAGGTTCCATCCACCGTCGCAACCGAACTCGATGTCGCTCGTAAGGGCGCCCGAATCGATTTCGCACTCCGCGTCACCAACAACACCAAGAAAACCGTCGAGCTGCGTTTCGCCGACGCGCGCACTCACGACGTCGCGGTGCTCGACTCTACGGGGCGAACTGTCTGGCGCGCGAGCGCAGGCAGACTCTTCACCCAGACGATGCAGGCGCTCACCGTCAAGTCCAGAGACACGCTCACACTCGAGGATAGCTGGGACGCGCACGGCGCGCACGGCGTCTACACCGCAGTAGCGCTCCTCGCTACCGACACACATCCCGTCGAACGACGCGTAGCGTTCACGCTCCCCTGATCCGCGGGTTGTACACGTGCGCGTGACTGTGTCGTGCGTCACGCGCGCAACAATCTTTTGCGCGGCCGTCGCGCTGTCCGGGCTTCAGTCATGCACTCGGGCGTCGGTCGCGAGCGGCCCTGCGGGCGTCACGTCGCAACAGAAGATGTATGTCGCAGGTGCGTTGCGCACGTATCTCCTTCACGTTCCCGCGCACTACGACACCATTCGCCGAGCGCCGCTCGTCATCGTGCTGCACGGACACGGGGAAAGTGCGCAGAATTTCGAGCGGTACACCGGAATGAGCGCCAAGGCCGACGCAGAAGGTTTTATCGCCGTGTATCCGCAGGCGCAGGGCGACCCGAGCGATTGGCACACCGCAATCGACGGCCCGCGCAAACGTGATGACATCGCTTTCGTGCGCGAGATCATCAACGCACTGGAGCATGCCTACCGCATCGATCACCGCCGGATTTATGCCGCCGGACATTCCAACGGCGGCATCATGACGTATCGCCTTGCCTCCACCCTCTCCGACAAACTCGCCGCGGTCGGTGTCACCGCCGGATCCATCGGGATGGTCGACAGCCTCGGCGACACACTCCGCATAGCGCCGCCGCCGCACCCGGTGTCTGTTATCCATTTCCACGGACGGGCGGATCCGTCGGTCCCCTACGCCGGCGGTCCGGAATCCGACGGGCCCGACAACATCGTATCCGTCCGCAACACCATCGCGTTCTGGATCGCCGCCGACCGCTGCCCCCGCGCCCCCGCATCGCGCACCGTATCCGCGGACCGGAACGTCATCGTCGAGAGCTACGCGCCATGTGCGAGCGGAACGGGAGTAACGCTCTACACCATCATCGATGGCGTCCATCGCTGGCCGGGCGACGAGGTTCCGTGGTACACCTTCCCGGGACGCGACGATTCCGACGTCGTGGCCACCGACATCATGTGGGCATTCTTCGCCGCACACCCACGGGCCGACTGATTCTTCCCGGCTTTCTCGCCCGACCCTTGCATGGGTCCCTTGGATGACCCCAGACCAACGCAAGCAAATCGAGAAGCGCCTCGTCGAAGAGCGCGACCGCGCGACGAAGCTCCTAAGCCGCTACGCCAGCCAGCACGAGGGCGAGAGCGAGGAGGAACAGGCCGGCGACCTGACAAAAATGCCCCTCCACATGGCCGACCAGGGCACCGACACCATGCAGCAGGAGCTGGACGCCGTCATGGTGGACCGGGAATCAAAGACACTCGCCGAGATCGACGCTGCACTTGAGCGCCTGTACCACACGCCAGAAAAATTCGGCGTCTGCGAGCGGACGGGAAAGGAGATTCCATTCGAACGCCTCGACATCGTTCCCTGGGCGCGCACCTGCTAAGGGCAAGACGCGACGACACGTTCCACAGGCGGGCAAGCGGGCAAGCGGGCGCAACACAACGATAACGCTCGGTTAGTTCTGTAACCGTTCGATAACGAACCGTGCATTGTCTAACGGTTCGTATCACTGTTAAATTGCTCGCTCCGCAAACCGGAGCGAGCCAAAGTGGTTGTGCTGCACGCACTTGGACAGTGCCTCATTCGGACGGCAGTCACGACCATCACGCCGCGGGCAGACGTGTGCTTTGCGCTTGCATCCTATCTCACCCGCGAGAGGGGCAATCGTGTGCCGCGCCGGCTCCTCGAGAGCCTTTTCTGGCCTGGGATCCATCCGAGCGATGCTTCGCACTGTCTGAGCGAGATCCTGCGCAAGCTACGCCACAACGGCGTGCCCATTCAACGCGACGACGGCGCGTGCGTCTGGCTTCCGCGCGAAGCTGTGTCGGTGGACATCGATCACCTTCCGGATGAGCCGCTCGCAGCGATTGCTGACCGTGACCTCACGGTGCTGCCAGGCTACCAGCCCGCCGGGTCGCCTGCGTTCAGCGACTGGCTCGACGACTGGCGCGATCAGTTGCAGATCCGACTGCTGCACGAGGTTGTAAGCGCGACCAACCGCGCGATTCGTGCCGGCGACTGGCCGATAGCGGTCGCTCTCGCCGAGAAGGCGCTGAGGCTCGATGCCGAGGACGGGAACGCGCAGGCCGCACACGCAGTCGCTATCAGGGGATTGGCGCACGCGGCCGCAGGACACGAAGCGGCGCGCGCGGGATCGCCGCCCAGCCGCGTACACGAGGGAGCGCGGCGTGCGCCGCGTGCGGTTCCGTCACCGCCTGTGCATTCAGTGTATGCAGCGCCGCTGTTCGGACGTGATGCCGAATTGCGTACGCTTCTTGAGCTTGGCCGCCAATCCGCTGAGGGCGCGGTGAAATGCGCGTTCATCTCGGGGCCGACAGGCATGGGCAAGAGCCGGATAGCGGTCGAGGTGGTAACACGCGCGGCAGCCTCGGGCGCAGCGACCTGCACGACCAGGTGCGCCTTCCGTGACAGCGACCGTCCGCTGTCCGCCTTCATCCACGCAGTGCCGATTCTCCAGGGACTTCCGGGTGCTGCTGGCTGCAGCCCGGCTACGCTCGATTGCCTGTCGCGCGTCACCAGCCCCGCTGAGGCGCCCCAATCGCCGCTGAGCTACCGCGTCACTCCCGTCCCGCTCGAGTCTATACGCGCGGCCGTGATCGATCTCGTGGAGGCAGTCGCAGAGGAGCAACCGCTCGTGATGCTGGTGGAGGATGTTCAGTGGATCGACGCGGCGTCCTGGGATCTGCTGAGAGAAATCGCGGCCGCCGCACCGGGCGCGTTGCTTCTCATCTGCACATCTCGCGTTCGCTGGAATCACAAGGGATGGGGCGAGCCTCGCGCCTTCGTCACGCTCGAACTGAAGGCACTCCCTGCGCCTGATGCGCGCGCGCATTTTCTTCACTGCGCGCGGTTTGCGGATCGAACTCCGGAGCACACCTTTGTCGAGTGGTGCGTGGACACGGCGCGCGGCAACCCGTACTACCTGCAGGAGCTGGCGAGCTTCTGGGCCTTGACCGGTGAGACGTACACGGCCCCACCGTCACTGATCGCACTCACCGACACCCGGCTGGCCTGCCTACGCCGCCAGTCGTTACACGTACTTCAGGCCGCGGCCGTTCTTGCGAAGAACAGCACTGTCGATCTGCTCGAGAGCCTGCTCGCGGTCCCCACTTACTCACTACTGGCTTCGATCGAGGAGTTGAGCGAGTCGGGACTGATCGGAGCGGCCGGCGCAGCCATCGTCCCCGGCGCCGCGCCGGTTATATGCCGTCACGACCTGGTCGCGCAGGCTGCATTGCGAAGCTTATCGCCCCATGGGCTCGCGCTGCTCCACGGCTCCGCTGCACGCGTGCTGGAAGCCCGCGTCCCAGCCGCTACGTCAACGGAGCTCATGTGGGACTGCGCTGACCACTGGCGCGCGGCGGGGCAATCGGACCGTTTCGTCAGCTCTGCCGTTTCATGCGCAAGACATCTTCACGAGATGGGAATGCTCGAAGCGGCGATCGAACGCTGCAACTCGATACTCGACGCGTGTTGCAATGACGCGGACAGAGCCAACGTTCTGCGCGCGCGCGCAACCTCGGAGTTCTCGTCGCGCGAGTGGGCAACGTTCTGTAGCACGGTCGAGTCCGTAAGATCGCTCGAAGGCGCAGGCTCGCTGCCCCGCGTTTTTCACGACGACCTTGAGCTCCGGGAGCTCGCCGCACAACGAGGGTTGCACAGAGATTGGAACAATATCCTGGCGCGGACGCTGCAATGCGTCGATGCGACGGGTGCAAGCGCCTCGCACCGGTTCCACGCTGGAATCTACGCCTTGAAGCTCGCTTCGAATTTGGGACACGCCGAGACGATGGACCAGGTGTATCGTACGCTGCAGCAACTTTCCTCATCGGCGAGTGTTGGCGACGTAGAGCGGCTAACTTCCGACCTCGTTTACCACGCAGTTCGTGGCGACTGCGCTGCGTCTGTCCGCGCTGCGCGCGCACTCGTCAGCGTTGCCCGCACGACCCTACCGTTGCGCCACCAGCTACCACTGCTCCTAGATAGCGTGAGCCCATTGCGTCGGGGCGGCGCAGCTGGTGAAGCGGAAGCAATCTGCACCGAAATTTTCCGAGCTGCTGCCCCACTCGGGTGCTCAGATCTCGCCGCGGGTGCAGTCGCCCAGCTCGTTGAGATGTACATAGATTTTGACCGTTGCGTGGAAGCCGAAAACGCTCTTACCGAATATCAGCAACTGAGCCGCCTGAACGCGCGAATGCCGTTTCGTATCAATGTGAGTATCGCCGCTGCACGGTTACTCGTCTGCAGGGAGCGGTGGGAGGCCGCGCGCCGGCTCCTGTCACCTGAAGGAACGTCTCCGCTCTGGACAGACGAAGTTGATATGGCGCGGAGCTCCGCGCTCGCAACCATGCTACGCGTGAGCTGCGGCTCCGGGGCGGCGCGCGACTTGGTCGCGACGAAGGTTGCGGCACTTGCGAGCGTCAACCAGCGTCTCTGGACGACCGGCGCGCAAGATTACGAATGCTACTCGCTATACCTGGGTATGCGGTACATCGGCGACACCGACTTGGCCATCGCATACCTCCGAAAGTACGTGTTCCAAATCCGTCGCGATCAGCGGCCGTTTACGAACGAGATCTTGGCGGAGTGCGCCCGCCTCGACTTACGCTTGTGAAGCAAGCCGCAACTTCGGCACTTCCTGCGTGTGTGGGAGCGACTGGTGAGGCGAGTGCTTGAATAACTCGTCAAAGCGACCGCTGCTCAACAGGGCGTCGCAGATCGTGGGGTCAAACTGGCGCCCGCGATGCTTCATCAATTCGGACCGTACGGCAGCCGCGTCGAGCGCCTTGCGATAGGGGCGGTCTGACGTCATAGCATCGATTGTGTCTGCGAACATGATTATTCGCGATGCAAGCGGGATCCGATCGCCGGCGAGACCGTTCGGATACCCGGTCCCGTCCCAGTTCTCATGATGATGTCTCACCGCCGGAACAATATCGCGAAGTTGCGATACCTTCGAGACGAGCTCTTCGCTCTTGATCGGATGCGTCTGCATCACCGCGTTCTCTTCCTCGGTGAGTCGGCCCGGCTTCAACAGAATCGGCGCGAAGACTTCGTGTATTTTGCCGACGTCGTGGAGTAGCGCCGCAATCTCCACGCGCTTCGCTACCGACGACCGTAGTCCCACGATCTGTGCTATGACCTTTGCATGTTCTGACACGCGTCGTGAGTGGCCCGAGGTGTACGGATCCCTCGCTTCGATTGCGGCGACCATCAACTCCAGGAGTTCCTGATTTGCGCGTTCAAGCTGCAGGTTCACGCTGTAAAGCTCCCGCAACCCGAGAAGCGACACGGCGACGACACAGACGCCCGGTGAGCCGTACTGAACGTATACCCATGCGAACGCGGCGATCATTGGCAACGCAATAAAATCATATGCGAGCGTGCCAAGATTATTTTCTGTCCACACATCCCAGTAACGACGGGCTTCGCTGAGTGCTACTACACCACTTACTGAGAGACTGTTAGTTGCCGAGAACGTGAGAAACAGTGCGCCGAGCGCTACGTATGGCAAAGCACCCACTGCAAGTACGGATCTCCCCCCGGACAGTCTGTACACAAGAATCGCTAACGAGATCGAAAGGCCATGCTGGGATATATTGAACGCGCAACGCGAGAACGGCCTGCGTCGCACGAGCTGCACGATTATCGACACCGCGATCACGCCGACAGCAGTCAGCCAGTTTGGCGAAATGGCCGCACTTGCCAGATATGGGACGAACGCTACAGAGCCGTCAATGCCGCCCGCGCGATTGTGGGAGAGCGTATGGCCCATGAGATGCATGGCCACGCCGATCACGCTCAGCGTGAGGACGGCGCGTACCTGGGCCGCATCGACGACCGGCGCGCTCCAAATCAGCAGCAATAAGGACGCGCTTGCTAGAAGCGCTATCGCAAAAATGTACGTGTGAACGGATCGTTTCATTTCAAAAATAAGTATGCGAGGACCCCCGTCCGCGACCCTACGTCCAGTCCTGAACTCCGCCGCCAGAAAACATGGCGGCCAGCATGCGTGCAAAGTGCATCATTTCGCGTCACCTCCCATCCGTTTTGTCACGACGCTCGCGCGCGTGCAAACTGCAAAGGTTGGCTCCGCTCATTCCTACCGTACCTACCGTCTCAACTCCGCTAGGTCGGGGAACGGGGGTTTAGTCGGGTTGTGCTATAAAATTTGGTCTCGAGGTAAGCTCTGGTCGCGCATCAGGTGAACACCGTCACGCGCCGTACTCCAACCACCGGTTAGTTGCATCCAATACGGCGAGTACCGACGCCGTCTCCGCACTATCACTCACTTCGCACGTGCCAGCCAGCAGACGAACTTCCCGCCCGTGACGAACCGCTACACCCACGAAGATGAACTTCCTGTCAAAAGCTTCGAACACTCTCACGCCTTCCAGACCAAACTGGCGATCCTTCGCATCCGCATCCCCGATCGCAAGACACGCCGCACGTGCCGCCAGCTCCAGCCGCGCTCTGTCACCGTCCACACCCCGCGCCTCACCGATGAACGACGTTCCGTCCTTGACGAGCGACACCCTGCACGACACACCACGCGCCCTCGACCCCCGGACCTCCACGTCCTCGAAGTAGATGCGCCTGCGCGGGCCGTCCAGACCTGGCATCGGTGTGTAAACACCCATCCCCTCAGTATCGGCAGCCACCCGAGCTTTCGGAGCCGCCACGGGCGACGGTGTAGACGTTGCCGGCGGTTGCTTCACGTGCGGCGGCGGCGCTTCGCTCACAGCCGCGATCGATACGCGCCTGTGGTCGATTCGTAGCCCCAAATGAGCGAACAGCGCGCTCTCCACGTTCCGCACCGTCTGCTTCGCCGGAACCTCCGACGTCGTCAGGATGTGTACCTCCTGTATCGACCCCTCTCCATTGTCCACGACGCGCACGGATACCACTCCGGGCAGCGTACGAATCAACTCTTCGGCTTGCTCACCGAGCCGCGCGGGCGTCACAAATGTAGTCACGCGATTAAGGAACTAAAGTTTGGCTGCGCGAGACGATGCTCGCCCGCGCACGATGCCACCCTGCCAGATGACCCCGGACACAACACCCGTCCAGGTGGACGCGCGTTCGCGTCCCTGGCGGCCCTCACAAAGTGCGGGTAACCGCCGGTTTAGGCAATAGTGGCGTAGCCTTCCGGTATCCCATACTCGCGCAGCTTCCGGTACAGCGTTCGCTCGCCTATCCCCAAAAGCTCGGCAGCTCGACGCCGATTTCCATCCGTTTCTCGCAATGCCGCCTCGATCGCGCCGCGCTCTATCTCGGCCATCGTCATCCCCGGTGTCACCGTCAGGATGTTCGCAGGCGGAGCGGCAGCAGGCTCGATCGGTTCGATCGGCTCCGCCGCCGCCAGGCTGCGCATCTCGCCAGCTGTACCATCCGCACGCGCCGTACGACCTGTCGCACCGTCGTCCACGCGCCGCCTGAGTTCGTCCAGCTGAAGCCGCAGCTCCACCAGACTGTGAACGATGAACTCAAGCTCCCGCCCCTGCGCATTGCCCTGAACGCCGCCAGCGCCGTCCGAGCCGCGCACGCGTGTATCGCGCAGGCGTGTTTCGCGCAGGCCCGTCTGCGGTAAGCGTGCGGGAAGCAGGCTGGACGTCTCCCGCACCTCAGCAGGAATGTCCGCCGCGGTTATCTCCCGACCGGGCGCGAGTACAACCATGCTCTCGATCAGGTTCTTCAGTTGCCTGACGTTACCGGGCCACCCGTAATCGGACATGATCTGCATCGCGTCCGCAGAGATCCCGTGAAATGGCCTGTCATGCTGAGCGGAAAATTGCCGCACGAACCGGCGTACGAGTAACGGGATGTCCCCGCGGCGCTCCCGCAGCGGCGGCAGATAGATGCTCAATACGTTGAGCCGGTAGTACAGATCCGATCGGAATCGGCCCTCCTCAACCAGCTGACGCAACGGCTGGTTGGTCGCCGCAACGACTCGCACGTTCACGCGGATCGGATTCGTACCGCCCACACGCGTTACCTCGCGCTCCTCGAGCACGCGCAGGAGCTTCACCTGTGTCGCCGGCGGTATGTCACCAATCTCGTCGAGAAAAAGAGTGCCCGTGTCGGCAAGTTCGAACCGGCCGATGCGGCGCTCCGCCGCGCCCGTGAATGCGCCTTTCTCGTGACCGAACAGCTCGCTCTCGAGCAGTGTCTCGGGCAACGCGCCGACGTTGATTGCGATGAATGGTCGCGATCTGCGCGGGCTCAGCTGATGGATCGCGCGCGCAACCAGCTCCTTTCCCGTACCACTCTCACCCTGGATCATCACGGTGCTCGATACTGGCGCCATCTGCTCCACGCGCACCAGCACTTCGCGGATCGCATCTGATTGACCGACCAGGCCGGTAAGCTCCGCAAGCCTGCTCCGATCGAGCACCCGCTTCACAATATCGAGCAGATCTTCCGCGGATATCGGTTTGGTGTAGACGTCCACGAAGCCGATCGCACGCAAGCGCTCGATAAGGTTCGGGTCTGCAACCTCCGCGAGTCCTATCACAGCGGTGCCTTCCCAGAGCTGCTCACGCACGACCTGTCGGACTCCGGTATCCGCAATGTTTCCGGTGAGAACTATCACCTCCGGACGAGCGCGACGCACTTCGGCGGAGAGATTGTCCACAGCCGACACCATCGTCGTCGTGACCCCCGAAGCCTCGAGAAGCGCGTTCAACCGCACGGCGGGCTCCACATCCGCGAGCGTGATCAGTACCGCAGCGTCCCCGCTACGCGCCATCACGCGTCCCGTCACCGCTCCCGTCACCTGTCCCCTCGCCAGTCCCGTCGCCGGCGCCATGTCGCTTGACCCTTCCGCTCAATACGTCGCACGCATGATCGATGATCGGATCCAGCATCACGAGCCCGTCGCGAACCCCGCCGGCCGATCCCGGAAGATTCACGATGAGCGTCGAGCCGCGTACTCCTGCGACTCCCCGCGAAAGCGCCGCGCGCGGAAATCGGGTCGCGTTCCCGCGCATCAGCTCGCCGAATCCCTGCACCTCCGCTGCTATCACGGCGCGCGTTGCTTCCGGCGTCACGTCGCGCGGCGCGAGCCCTGTGCCGCCCGTGGTAACGAGGAAGTCGCACACTCCCGAGTCGCACACTCCAACTAACGCCCGCACAATCTCGACTGTTTCGTCCGGCACGAGAATACGCGCCTGTACGACGTCACCCCGTGCGCGCGCCCACCCCGCGATTGCATCGCCAGAAAGATCTTCGTGCGTTCCGCGCGAAACGGAATCCGACACCGTTACGATGGCGATCCTCAACGATGCGACGCCTTCTTGTAGAAGGGCATCTTGTGGACGACAGCCGGAACCCGCCTCCCGCGAATCTCGACTTCGAATTCGGTCCCCTCTTTCGCCAACTCCGTCGGCAAGTACGCGGTGCCGATAGCGACGCCGAGGGACGGGCTCATGGTGCCGCTGCGAACTTCGCCGCTCGGGA
>JALYTX010000037.1 GCA_030854055.1 Gemmatimonadota bacterium
GGGCTCGTCGACTCGGCGCGTGACTTACCGCGAGCGACATGGGCGGCGCTGCCGCGCTAACCGTAAAGTATAACCACACATTCATGGAGATCCGGATGTCGGAGTTTGCAAACCCCGCAGCGAGCAATGAGGCAGACACGCGGGCTTATGTGCATTCGTTGTTGCAACTGCTTGGTGATCGCGATCCACTCGAGACATTGCGTGCGACGCCGAACGCGGTTCGTCAGCTCGTAGAGTCAGTGTCGCCAGAGCGGCTATCCACACCCGAAGCGCCGGGAAAGTGGTCGATGCTTCACGTCACACAACATCTGGCCGACTCAGAGCTTGTGGGTTCATTTCGATTCCGGATGGTCTTGGCCCACGACCGGCCGGCGATTGCGGGGTACGACCAGGATCTCTGGGCGGACCGGTTGCGGTACGCAGACGCCAACCTTCAGGACGCACTAGCCAGTTTCACGACATTGCGGCACGCCAATCTGGCACTGCTCGAGCGCGCCTCGCCAACCGAACGGGAACGGGTGGGTATTCATGCTGAGCGCGGCGAGGAAAGTCTCGGCCACATGATGAAGCTGTACGCCGCGCATGATCTGGTGCACCTGAGACAGCTCGCACGGATACGTGCGGCAGTGAAGGATTAGATTCCCGCCGTCGCGCACATGACCCCGTCACACGCGGCGCGGTTTCACAATCCTGTCGCGGCGCGTCGCTTCCGTACGATCTGCGTCCTTGCGGCGGCACCGAACAGCAGCCCGATGGCTGCACCAAGAGCTATTTGGCCAACGGCAGCGCCAATGCCCGCGCCCACGGCGAGGCCAACACCCGGAAGACTCTGTACAGCGGCTCGGTTCATCATGGCTCCAGTTGTATGTTGTCAACGTCGCGTTCTGCGCACGCCATGGGCGGCTCAGTATTTTGCACGTGGGTACACGGTATCCACTCTGCTTGCTCCACTACTGTCTTCATGCTTCAGGATGAACGTCAACGGGTGGCGCAGCGAATCGAGCTTGATTCGCTGCGCCGGCGTTAGAATCACCCGTAGCTCGGAGTCGACCGAGTCCGAGATGCTGCGCAGCCGCGCGGCGAGCTCCACCATCGCGCGTTCACTACGTGGTGTTTCCCGATTCAGTATCACCTGCGCCTGGCGCCGCTGCTGGTCGCTCAGGACGAGCTGATCGAGCACGCCCGACATGTCCTGAACAGTGTGGGCCTCAGCAACTGACCCGCGCGCAGCCAGGCGGTCGGCTACAACGCCTGACCCGACACCCGCAGCGAACGCGAGAACAAGGAGCGCGACGCCGACGAACGCGGGATCAGACCTTACACCACTCCGCGTCATCGGCCGTACCCCTCGAAGGTGCTGAGGAGCTCTCCGTTCGTGGGAACGTGATTGGATTGCACCCATTTCGCGAGCGTCTGCCCCGGAGCAGGTGCCGGTTTACGAGGAAGCACCGCGAGCGTTGTCAGCGACGCCGTAATGAGAATTGCAGCCGCCGCAGCCAGCGCGCCCGCATGCCCCACGATTACGCCGAAGATACCACGCCGGAACGGCTCGGACGACCCGAACCTTGCGCTGGTCTTCGTGAAGACCGCAGCCATGACCCGATCAACATTGGCAAAGTCAGGATCGTCGGAGATAGCGCGAAAATCGACACGGCCTCTCCCTTTCGCGCTATTAGTCGTGCTGTCAGTCATGGTCAGGCTCCAGCGTCATGTAGTTTCCAAGAATATCACGGAGTTTCTTTCGTGCATCGCTCAGGTGTCGCCGAGACATGAACACCGACACTTCCAGCTGTGCCGCAATCTCCCCGTGGCTGAGGCCCTCAAGGTCGTGAAGCAAGACAACCTCCCGTTGCTGCAGGTTCAATTGCGCAAGCGCGTTGAGCAAGGTCGCTCGAAGCTCACGCTGTTGCAGGATTGTATCCGCCTGGTGGTGTGACACGAGTTCGAGGTCTGACGTGATCGGCTCACATTCGCGTACCAGGAGATACTCCATCCGGTTATGCGCGGTGTTCCGAACGATCTGGAGCAGCCACGCGCCAAAGCGCTCCGGGTTACGGCACGCATGAATCTGTTCGAGGCACTTGATGAACGCATCCTGGCAGATGTCCTCGGCGTCGGAGGGATTTCTGGCGCGTGCGAGCGCCACCAGATAACACGAGCGGAAATGCCGGCGCAACAGCACGTCGGCCGACTTCGTCTCGCCCCGTTGGACGCGCGCCACCAGGGAAGCATCAGATTCCGTCATCCTTTCATTGAAGACAGACTGCTCACCCCATCTGTGAGCGCTTGAAACCTTCCAGTCCCAAACCGCTCACGTTGTTCGCCTGTCGCCTGTCTTTGACGCATACACTCCTTTGAGGACTGCGAATGCAAGGAAACGGCGGAGCGACTCGGCGATTGGTCATTGTTATCCTGGCACTGCTCTTTGCCACGGTGACAGGGCTCTGGTCAGTGAAACCACTGCTGGGCCGGTCCGTGGTGACCCCGGTCAGGGGCCCGGCCCTTGACCTACTCAGGAAACCTGCGTGGCGCGGTGTCGCAAGCTTCAAGGCACGAGTTGATTCGTTCGTCACAGCACGGGTCGCCCAGGATTTATTCTCGGGCGTCGTAGCCGTCGCACGGGACGGGAAGATAACGTACCAACGCGCGACAGGAATTGCGAATCGCTCGCGCGGCATCCCGATGGCTCTCGATACCAAGCTGCAGCTCGCATCAATTACCAAACTGTTCACCCAGATCGCAATCCTGCAACTCGAACAGACGGGCAGGCTCTCGCTCTCGGACACCGTCGGTAAGTTCCTCCCCGATTACCCGAATGCGACTGTGCGGAGCAAGGTGACGGTCGATCAGCTTTTCCATCATCGCTCCGGAGTGGGCTCCTTCTGGAATGCGGCGTTCATGGCCAGGCATGCGAAGGTTCACACCGTATCCGATTATTTGACACTGTTCGACCGCGACTCGTTGATGTTCGAGCCGGGAACACGGGAAGAGTACAGCAACGGAGGTTACGTGCTGCTCGGCGCGATCATCGAGCGTGTGAGCGGCCAATCGTATCACGACTATGTACGAACGCACATCTTCCAGCCTGCCGGGATGACGAGCACGATGCCGTACGACAACAGGCACACGCTCGCCAATGCCGCGATCGGTTACACGTCTCAATCTCTGGACGGACCGATCGCGGGCGATCAGCGACGCGCTGGTGGCGGGTCGCGACCAGGATACGGGCAGCCGAACACACCCGAACCCGTCATGCTCCGACCCTCTCCGTCGGCCGGAGGTGATTCCGCCAATGCCGCGCCTGGATTCCGTCTAAGAATCATGGGGGCCGACGGCCGGGAACTGAGTCCGGAAGAAGCGCGCAACGCTGTTGCCGAACGCAGTGCGGAAGCTGGCGCGAAAGGTGGCATGGCAAGCGTCTCGCGTCATCCGAACACTGCGACTGAAGCCGGCACATCGGGACCGGCCGGTGACGACTTTTCGACGGCGGCCGACTTCATCAAGCTCGCTAACGCGCTGGTCTCACACCATCTCCTCGATTCGGCGCGCACATCAACTGTCCTCGGCGCGAGATACAGAGCGGGTGGTGAGTTTCGAATTGGTGGCGGCGGACCTGGAGTGAACGCCGAGTTCTCGATCTTTCCAGCTGGCGATGTCGTTGTCGTTCTTTCGAACTATGATCCACCGGCAGCAACGACGGTCGCGCAGTTCATCCGATCCGTGCTGGCGTCC
>JALYTX010000052.1 GCA_030854055.1 Gemmatimonadota bacterium
TCGCGGAGTGCGTGCGGCTGGGCGCGGCGTTTCTTCCGTACTTTCCGCTTGCGAGCGGGCTTCTCACGGGGAAATACCGTCGCGGCGAGGCCGCGCCGGCTGGAAGCAGGCTGTCGAGCGGAGCGCGAGCCAGCGAATTCAACGATGAAAGGATGACGAGGGTGGAAGCGTTGCGTCAGTTCGCGGAAGCGCGCGGACACACGCTGCTGCAGCTGGCATTCTCGTGGCTGCTCGCGCGCACCGTCGTCGCGTCAGTGATCGCGGGCGCGACGAGTGTCGAGCAGGTACGCGCGAACATTGCGGCGGCGAGCTGGGAGCTCAAGCCGGACGAGATTGCTGAGATCGACAGGATCAGCGCGTAGCGTGCACGGACACGTTTGTAGTCAACCATCATGGAGGCTGTCCATTGCCGGACAGTGAAACGAGAATGAGAATGAGTGTGTACGCGCTACACGAACCGCGCGGTCGGCACACGCGGCGCGCGACTGCGCTCGGTGTGTCGGTCTTTCTCATCGCGGGCGTGCTTGCAAGCTCGGCGCTGATCGCTCAGGGAACGCCGAGCCGGGCGCCGAAGCCGGAGGACACTGAGGTATGGGCACCGGTTCCGCCGATCGTGACTCCGGGTGTGACGGACGCCGCACCGCCATCCGATGCGATCGTGCTGTTCGCCGGTCGAAACATCGATCAATGGGAGACCGCGCGCGACAGCTCGCCCGCGAAGTGGGTCGTCGCAAACGGTGTCCTGACCGTCAACAAGGCTTCCGGCGACATCCAGACCAGGCGCAACTTCGGTAGCTATCAGCTTCACGTCGAGTGGCGCGTGCCGAAGGATGTAACTGGGAGCGGGCAGGAGCGCGGAAACAGCGGGGTGTTTCTCGCGGCGGTCGGCGGCGGCGGTTACGAGCTGCAGATAATGGACTCCTACAACAACCCGACTTACGTGAATGGGCAGGCGGCCAGCGTTTACAAGCAGTACGCGCCGCTCGTGAACGCAATGCGCAAGCCGGGCGAGTGGCAGACGTACGACGTGGTGTGGACGCCGCCGACGTTCAAGGGCGACGGCTCGCTCGCCTCGCCCGCTTATGTCACGGCGTTTCATAACGGTGTGCTGGTGCAGAACCACGTGGCGTTGAAAGGCGTGACGAAGAACACAGGCACGCCCGAGTACCGGAAGCACGGGCCGGCGCCGATCCTGCTCCAGGCGCACGGGGATCCGAGCGCGCCGATCAGCTTCAGGAATATCTGGGTGCGGGTGCTTTAGGGGGGGAGGCGTCGCCCGGCCTGGTCCGGTTAAGCGTAGGGACTCCGTGACCCCGTCATCCCGCCGAAGGCCGGGATCCATGCTGCACCACGTCATCCCGCCGAAGGCCGGGATCCATGGACGAGGAGTGGAGCGTGCCGCCCAAGTTTGCAGGTGTAAGCGCGGGCTGCATCGACCGTCGCTATTGCAGTTGCCGCTGCACGGCCCACCATCTTTTCCTGCACCCGCGCGGCTCCGCGGATCGGTTTGCGATGTGATTGTCACTACCGTCGGAGGGGTTCACTCTGAAGTCCATCTACACCTGCAAACGTGGGATGCACTCCTTGGCCGTCGCCCGTGGATCCCGGCCTTCGGCGGGATGACGGGGTCGGCGGCTCCCAAGCTTCGGCAGGGTGACGGAGTGAATGGATCCCGGACTTCGGCGGGATGACGTTCGTCGGTGGTGATCCTCGGTAGAGGGCACCCTCGAATAGTCGCACGCACCCAACGCGGAGGCGCAATTTGTGCCTGACGAGCGCCGTATGTTTAAACGGACTCGGAAGCGATGAGGGTAGAGCCCATGACGGGATCGGCGGCGGACATTCGCGGCCATTTCGACCGATTTGTGAACGACGGCGCCTTTCCGTGTCTGGCAGCCAAGGGCGTGGTGCGGCGTCAGAGACATGCGCTGGGTGTATTCGGAGCTCTCGGGGAGGAGCGCGCGGCGACCAGCGTGGCGCTCGGACTGGCGGAGTTCGCGGCAGGTCTCTCGCCCGACACAACGCAGTTTGCCGCCTACGTGGCGGTGTTCCCGGACGATCCGCCAGGCGACGAAGTGGAATTCGAGGAGCGGCTCTGGCGGCAACTCCGCATGCTCAATGAGCTCGATCCGGCTACCGAATGGGATCCCGCCGTGAGTGATAACCCAGACGATCCCCACTTTTCATTCAGTTTTGCGGGCAACGCGTTCTTCGTGGTCGGGCTGCACCCGCTTAGCTCACGGATCGCGCGCCGGTTCGAGTATCCGGCCCTGGTATTCAACCCCCGGTCGCAATTCGATGGGTTGCGAGCTCGCGGGCGTTATGAGCGACTTCGCGATGCCATTCGTGCGCGCGACGTTCTGTTACAGGGCGCCACCAATCCCATGCTCACTGATTTCGGCGCGCGCTCGGAGGCGCGGCAGTACTCGGGCCGCGCCGTTGCCGACGACTGGCGCTGCCCGTTCGACCGTGGAGCGTCCAGTTGACTCTGATTTCGCGACGGCGGCTCGAGCCGCAGACAGGCGCGGGCTTCACAGTTGCGCGCGGCCAGCGGCTCAAAGTGATCGACCCGATGGGTGAGCAGGTGTCTGATCTAATGTCGTTCTCGCGCGAGGAGCCCGCAGAATCGCTCTCCTCCGGACGAACAATCGATTACGCGAATACGATTTACATGACAACCGGCCACACGCTGTACTCCAATCGCAGCCGGCCCATGTGGACCATCGAGGAGGACACCGTGGGCCGGCATGATTTCCTGCTGACGCCGTGCAGTCCGGACACGTTTCGCATCATCTACAAGGATACGGGCTACCATCCCAGTTGCTTCGAGAATCTCTGCACCGCTCTTGCGCCGTTCGGAATTGCGCCTGACTCAATTCCCACCACGCTTAACCTGTTCATGAACGTCATGGTCTCGGCGGACGGAACGGTGACCATCGGTCCGCCGCGGTCGCGCGCCGGTGATCACATCGTCCTGCGTGCCGAGATGGATCTGTAT
Organism: Gemmatimonadota bacterium; assembly: GCA_030854055.1. GTDB lineage: Bacteria > Gemmatimonadota > Gemmatimonadetes > Gemmatimonadales > Gemmatimonadaceae > Fen-1247. The sequence continues at coordinate 2,999 of JALYTX010000052.1, forward strand.
GTGGGCGTCACGGCATGCTCCGCGGAGCTTTCCAACAACGGCACGTTCAAACCTATAGACGTGGAGCTGTACGACGGCCCGGTGAGCGCCTGACGCGTGGGTCGCGGAATCTCGGGGCCTCGAGTGAGATGTGCAAAACGCCGACGCAGCACGCGCAACGGTGTGGCAGCGCGCGGAATCATTCGGCCTTGGTACATCACACCACCGCGAGTCAATCGCGAGGCGAGTGCAAGCCAGCTCGTGATGCCACGCTCTGCGACCCACACTGGTGCGGCGAGCGCGGTGGTGAACGGAAACACCGTTGCACCGTGTTCGCGTCGCCGTCCAATCTCGGCAAGCAAGACGGTCGCGGCGACGCCGCTAGTGACAAGGCGCCAGCGTCGCGCGCGCACGAGCACAACGACCGCCGGCAGAATCGCGAGCTGCGAGATGAGACGGTGCGGGCGCGCGAGCTCGTCGAACGCCTGCCGCACGCGCTGACTCCAGAAATGCGGAGTATCGCAGGGAATTCGTCGGACGTACGCGCCGAGCAGAACAGTCTCGCGGCCGCCGCTGGCTCGCACCGTTCTGACCAGCTCGAGGTTCTCGAACATGCAGCGCCCGTCGTAGCCGCCGGTTCGAGCGAGTGCGTGGCGGCGAACACCGAGAGTGCCGGGCCAGTCGCCACCACCGACGCGGTTGAGCAGAGTGCGGCCAGTATCCCAGATCGCATGCCACGGAAGTGGATCAAAATAGTTCTGCGGGCGGACGACCTCGCATTCGTCGAGCGCGCGCATCACCTGACGGAGACTTCGTGCATCGTATCGTACGTCGTCGTCCGCGATGATGATGCGCTCCGTTCGTGCGAGCCGCAGACCCGTCACGACGTTCGCGACCTTGCCGACCGGAGCGTCAAGCCGCGCATCGGGCGCAACGTGATCCACATGCATACTCCACGCGCGGTGGTGCGCGGCGAACACACGCGGCTCGGAGTTATCGACGACGATGACATCGACGCGGCGGCCGAGCCATGCGAGATATGACGTCAGCTCGGGATCAGTCCGTGGGGATGACGCTTTGAGCGGGAGGATGTAAGTGAGTGCGAGATGTGCGCGGGGAGTCACGGCTGCGTGTCGGGCAATCGCCGTGCCGATGACGGGCGGTATTGGGATTCGGCGACTATGAGCGACGATCAACTGCCGCCCATCGGGGACATGGAAGTGGAAAGCCTGCGGGCGTATCTGCACCGGGTTGCAGACTGGTCGGCGGACTATCGCCGGGACGTGGTGAAGTTGCCGATCTCTCCGGACGTGCAACCTGGGGACACGGCCCGTAAGCTGCCGGCGAGGATGCCGATGGAAGGAGAGTCGGTGGACGTGATCCTGGACGACATCGACCGCATCGTGATGCCCGGGATAGTTCACTGGGGGCATCCTGCGTTCCTCGGGTATTTTGGCAGCACGAGCAACGCTCCGGCGCTGCTGGGCGAGCTTGCGGCGGCGGCGCTCAACACGAGTTCGATGACGTGGCGGACGTCGCCCGCGACGACTGAGCTGGAAGGTCGCGTGCTCGAGTGGCTCGCGGAACTGGTGGGAATCCCCGCCAAATTCTTCGGCGTCGTGTACGACACCGCGTCGGTGGGAGTCGTTCACGCGCTCGCGGCGGCGCGCGAGCGTGTCGCGCCTGACATCCGGACGTTGGGGATAGCGGGGCGTGCGGACATTGGCACTTTGCGCGTGTATGCTTCCGACCAGGCGCACAGCTCGCTCGAGAAAGCGATGATCATGCTCGGCATTGGCGAGCGCAATGTGGTTCGCGTGGAGAGTGATGCAGCGTTCCGTATGAATTGCGATGCGCTTCGAGCGTCGATTCAGCGCGATGTCGATGCGGGGATGCGCCCGTTCGCGGTTGTGGCGACGGTTGGTACGACGTCCACTGCAGCAGTGGATCCCGTACGTGAGATCTCAGCGGTGTGCCGTGAGTACGGAGCGTGGCTGCACGTCGATGGGGCGTATGGCGTCGCGATTGGCGCGCTTCCGGAGGGCCGGTGGGCGCTCGACGGCGTCGAGCTCGCCGATTCCGTCGTGGTGAATCCGCACAAGTGGCTGTTCGTTCCGCTGGACTACAGCGTGCTTTACATGCGCGATGGTGAAGCGCTGCGTTCGCTGTTCTCGCTGGTGCCGGAGTATCTGCGCGGCGACGCTGGCGGAGCGACGGTGGACTACATGGACTACGGCATCCAGCTTGGCCGTCGCTTTCGCTCTTTGAAAGCGTGGGTCGTTTTCAGGGCGCTTGGCGCGGAGGGAATACGGCGGCGGCTGCGCGAGCACCTTCGACTGGCGGCCGAGTTTGCGCAGTGGGTTGAGGACGATCCGTCGTTCGAACTTTCAGCGCCCGTGACGATGGGGGTGGTCGCGTTTCGGTATATCGGCGCAGCATCTGGCGTTGAAGGCGACCGCGCCAACGTGGCGATTGTGGAACGAGTGAATGCGAGCGGGGCAGCTTATATCACACACACGCGCCTTCGCGGGAGGGTTGCGATCCGGGTGGGATTCGGGAACATCGCGACGACCGAGGCGGATGTACGGGGGGTATGGGATCGGATTCGGGAGGCTGCGGACGAATAATCGAGGAGACGACAACGTCGTCCCCTGACGGCTGGGATCCAGGGACACCATCGTCCCGCCGAAGGCTGGGATCCAGGGCCAACGTCATCCCGCCGAAGGCCTGGGCTCGAGCGCCACGGTGCGCGTCAGGCCAACTACCGCGGCTTTGGACGCGACGTACTGGGCGAGACGGGGCGAACCGAGATAAGCGCGCGAGCCGATGTTGACGATCTTGCCGCCCATCCGGCATACGGACAGTCGCAGCCTGAGGCACGCTGAAAAGGCCGACCAGCGTGTAGGCGGCCTAGGACTTGGCAGGGAATAACTTTTCACGATCCTGATTGTTGGCGCGGCGCATGCGGCGTAGTAACGTGTACTCTTACCGGAGTTGACGATGCGGTCCGTGCCCACACGAGCCGGCGCGGCCGTCGTGAGTTGGATGCCGGACTGGCCGCCTGCCCACCGGATCGAGTGCGCGCACCAAAGCCGCACTCAACGCAGCTCTACACGATGTCCTTGAATCCATCACCGCTCAGGACGACACCGGCTGGTTCGCCGCTCTAACGGAACGTGCGCTCCGAAAGTATGGTATTGATGTCCGGGATCAATGATTTCCGGTGCTTCCAGGCTCGAATTCCCTCTGCACATTTCGATTGCTGACCTTTGCCATACTCGCGCTTTCTCCGCTTCGGCGCCCGGAGCATACTCTAACCTTCAATCCGTGGAGGATCGAATGACGGTCGTAAGTCCTCGGAATTTTCGGTGGCTCGCCGGTGTAGCGCTCGTGCCCATGCTCGTCGCGTCGTCACGATCGAGCGAACGGGCTGGCGTGTTGCACGTTCGCAAGGACGTGCGTTCATCAGCGCCGCGCTCCATCGTCGTCTTCGCCGGCGGATGCTTCTGGAGCATGGAGCGGCCATTCGATCACGTTCCGGGAGTCATCTCCACGCGCGTCGGTTTCGAAGGGGGAAATGCCGAGCACGTTTCGTACGAGCAGGTGAACACCGGCAAGACGGGTCATGCGGAATCGGTGGAGGTCACCTACGATTCGACGAAGGTCTCCTACGAGAAGCTACTGGATGTTTACTGGCACAACATCGATCCATTCACTCGTGAGGCGCAGTTCTGCGATCACGGAAACGAGTACCGCACCGTAATCTTCTACAATGGTGAGGCTCAGAAGCAGACGGCCGAAAAGACACGCGACGGGTTCGCGACCAAACTTGCGTCGTTTGGTCCGATCGTGACTCAGATCGTTCCAGCTTCGCAGTTTTGGCCAGCTGAGGACTACCACCAGCACTATGCGGCCAAGAATCCGATCCGTTATGAGCTGTACCGTGTGGCATGCGGGCGTGACGACCGGCTGAAGAAGATATGGGGAGATGCGGCGGAGCCGTACGTACCATCAGACACGGTGAAATCAAAATGATTACGCGACAGAGAATCGAATCGACGACGCGCGCCGCACTGGTCGCGGCGCTTGCGATTGCTTCCATCAGCACCCCCACATCGGCGCAGATCCAGGGGGCGGCTAGTCATGCGGCGAGGCCCGTTACTCGCATATTCACGAAACCTTCGGCTGCGGAGCTGAAGAAGAAACTGAGTCCTTTACAGTATGCCGTGACGCAGGAAGAGTACACCGAGCCGCCGTTCCAAAACAAGTACTGGGACAACCACGCGGAAGGGATCTACGTCGACGTCGTGTCCGGTGAGCCGCTGTTCAGCTCGACCGACAAGTTCGAGTCTGGCACGGGATGGCCGAGTTTCACGCGTCCGCTCGACAGCGCACACGTACGCGTGCGTGCGGATCACCACATGGCTGAAGCGCGAACCGAAGTCCGGTCTGCGTCTGCTGATTCACATCTTGGACATGTCTTCAACGATGGTCCAAAGCCGACTGGATTGCGCTATTGCATGAACTCTGCGGCAATGCGATTCGTGCCGGTCGACAGTCTCGTCGCCGAAGGGTATGGCGAATACCTTCCCTTGTTCGCAGGAATTGAGAGATAATCGGACATGACCAACGCTTTCCGTAACGCTCTACCATACACGACGCTCGCCGTGCTTGCCATTGCTGCAATCCGCCCCGAACCCGCCAGGCTCGTGGACGAGCGTGCGTCGTTCGTTACGATGCTCGGACGTGACACAGTTGCGGTCGAGAGCATCATCCGCAGCGTGAACAGGATCGATGGCACCGCCGTGGTCAGAATGCCTGGAACGGTGGTCTACCACTACATCGTCGAGTTGAACGCGGACAACACGATCTCGAAGGCGACGCTCGACATCAACCCGATGGAAGAGAGCGATGTCCTGCCGGAGCACGCCGAGTTCGTGTCGGCGCGCGATTCCCTGGTCGGTACGGCCACCGTCAATGGGCAAAAGAAAACAGTCAGCGTCTCAAGAAACTCGGCGCCGTTTCTGATGTTGGGCTCGGGACCATCGTACGGGCTATTGTCGTCGCTCGGTCTTTATGAGATTTACCTTCCGCGTCTCACAACGGCCGACGATACGACAGCCGTTCCTGTCGTCGACTTGGCGACCCTTCGCGGGGGGACGCGCGCATTCCTGCGCCGATCTCCGACGCTCGTGGACGTGAGCTATTTCGGAATTGCGTGGACCCATCTCGCTGTCGACGGGATGGGGACGATTTCGGCCGCTGACGCAAGCGAGACGACCGAGCGAACGCAAGCGAAGCGTGTCGACTACATGGACCCCAATGGCGTTGCACAGCGCTTTGCCGCTATGGACAAGTCGAAGAAAGGACTTGGCATCGCTTCACCGAGCGCAATTGCAAGGGGAACGATCGACGGACAGCTCGTCGTTGCGACATACAACAGTCCGCGCCGCCGCGGTCGCAACATTCTCGGCAACGTAGTGCCCTACGATGTGGTTTGGCGCACGGGCGCGAACGAGTCGACCACTCTCATGTTCGACAAAGATCTCAAGATCGGTGGCACGGTCGTTCCTGGCGGCGCTTACAGCGTATGGACTATTCCGCACAAGGACGGGTCCGTCGATCTTTTGATCAATCGCCAGCACGGACAGTGGGGTACGGACCATGATGCGGCGCAGGATCTTCTGAAGGTTCCGATGCACGTGTCGACGGTCAGCTCGCCGCGCGACGAGTTCACGATCTCGGTGAATCCCAAGGGCGATGCGGGCGAGCTTCAGATGGCGTGGGACGCGTTCGTTTGGTCCGTGGCGATCGGCGGCAAGTAGCGATCAGCGTTCCAGGCGATCCAACCGGATCGCGCATAGAACATCGACGCTCGATCCCTTGCGGGTCGCACAGGAGGGCCAAATACCCAAACCGAAGCGACGTAGCGCATGGCATCATATCAATGGCAGGCAGTCTCGTTCGGTTGGCTCCGAGCGAGGCGCGCGAGTCAGGCTGTTTCAGAAGACGAACGATGACGATTTTTACCGGGGCATTTATCGACCCGATTGTGTACGCGACAGACGGTGTATCCGCACGAGCGACCGCGACGAGGCTCAGCGATTGGGACGTGCGTTCCTTCCATCCCTGGCCAAAGGCGAACAGCAAGTTCACACCGGCGCTGTATCGCTGGGCGAGCTTTGGATACGCTACGCGTTAGAAGCGGTGATGTTTCTCGACAACGACGTTGCGACCCAAGAGAATGCGCACACCCGGGCAGCAATGCTGATGGCGTTCTTCGGTGCTGTTTGCATCGGCCCTGAGCTTGTGCCAGCCGATCAGGAGGCGTTCAGCGCGAAGCGACTTGCGGGCGGTATCGTGTACTGTGTGGGCGGCAGGATCGCACGAAGCCGACCAGTGCGGGCGCTGCAACGATGCTCGCCGTCATCAACGAGCCGAAGAAGGTCACCGAGACTGTGGAGACCGGCAGCTAACCGCGCCAAGTAGACACCAAACTAGACGCCTTTGGCCGCACAAGTCAAAAGCCCCACAACCTAAGCGGTTGCAGGGCTTTCGCTCATAAGTCGGGGTGGCCGGATTTGAACCGGCGACCTCTTGCTCCCGAAGCAAGCGCGCTACCGGGCTACGCTACACCCCGATGTGTTCACACATACAGCCTCTCAACTTAATCGGAGGGCCTTGGATAGCGCCACCCCGGCGGGCCGACGCCGTCGCGGGCCTCGGTCGCCGACGCAGCCTCGGACCACGCCGCGCTCGCGGAGTTGATAGAGACGCTTCGCGCTGTCGATATCGCCGGGCTGCTCAACGATCTGCCGGTCACAAGTGCTGCACCCGCGCTCGCCGCACTTCCGTTCGACGTCGGCGCCGACGTTCTCCACGAACCCGAGCTGCCGCGAACCATGGCCAGCTCCGTGCTCCCGTTCCTGCACCTCCGCCTCGGTTTGCACCGGACGCTTGCGAGGCACGTTATTGTAAGGCGTGACCCATTCCATGCCGCCTTCACACCGGACTTCGCAGCTGCCTCTCAACGAGCCAGGTGCGCCGCTGTTTCGCGACCACCTCGAAACGAAGGTTGCCGGCTGGGTGCAGGCGTGGGACGGCACGGCGGCGGCCGGCGTCGTTCTCGTCGGCGCGCCGCTGTCCAAGACGTCGATATCGCACTCGGGGGCTTCGTCAACGCCGCAGGCGATACGCGAGATGTTCGGCGCCGTGTCCACGTACAATTTCGATCACGATCTGGATCTCGCCACGGCGCTGACGATCCGCGACGCGGGCGACGCAAGAGTGCACGTGACGGATCTGGCGCGCTCCCGCGCAGGGATTCACGACGCGGTATGGGCTGTGCTTGAGCGCTCACCGGATTCCATGCTCGTTGTGATGGGCGGTGATCACTCGATCACCGCGCCTTCCGTCGAAGCGTTCCGTGCGAGCCAGAGTGGGGCCGTTGGTCTGGTGCAGCTCGACGCGCACATGGATCTTCGGAACCTCGATGACGGCGGCCCGAGCAACGGAACCCCCATCCGGCAGCTGCTCGAATCGCGGACGCTGGACGGACGACACGTCGCACAGGTGGGCCTTCAATCGTTTGCGAACTCGCGCGAGTACCGCGACGTCGCGCGCAACGCCGGGATCACCCAGATCGGCGCGCGCGAAGTGGCGGCGTCGCCGATGCACGAGATCGCGAGCCGAGCACTGGAGGTGGCCAGCAGCGGTACTGACGCGATCTATGTAACACTGGATATGGACGTACTGGATCAGGCGTTCGCGCCGGGTGTGCCGGCGCTGGTGCCCGGTGGCATGACGTCGCGCCAACTGTTCGACATCATGTTCGTGCTGGGCTCGCATCCCAAGGTTCGGGCGCTCGACATCGTCGAGGTCGACCCGACGCAGGACTTGCGGCGCTCGACCGTGCGCGTAGCGGTGTATGCGATGCTGACATTTCTGACGGGCGTGGCGTTGCGCGGGACGAGCGCTTGAGCACTACCGGGCGGAGCATTCGCATCGATGGCAACTCGTTGCGCATTGCGGACGTCGTCGCGGTGGCGCGGGAGCACGTGCGCGTCGATATCAGCGATGCGGCACGGGCGCGGATGGCGGTATCCAATTCGATCGTCGCCGATATCGTCGCACGTAACGAAGTGGTGTACGGCGTTACCACAGGGTTCGGCAAGCTCTCGGACATCGCGATTCCGCCGGACAGGCTCGCCGAGCTGCAGGTGAATTTGATCCGTTCGCACGCGGTGGGTGTGGGCCCGCTCCTGAGCGAGGAGGAAGTGCGCGCGATGATGCTGTTGCGTGCGAACGTCATCTGCAAGGGATACTCAGGCGCGCGCGACGTGCTGGTTGATCTGCTCGCCGCGATGCTTAACGCGGGGCTTTACCCGCCGGTTCCGGAGCAGGGGAGCGTGGGAGCCAGTGGCGATCTTGCTCCGCTCGCGCACCTGGCACTCGCGATGATCGGCGAGGGGATTCTCATACAGGGCGGCAGTTCGGGACCTGCTGCTGAAATGCTCCGTGCGAACGGGTTGGAGCCTGTGGAGCTGGGGCCGAAGGAAGGAATCACGCTGATCAACGGGACTCAGGCGCACACGGCGATAGCGGCGCTACTGATTCACGACGCCGAGCGGCTGTGGCGTGCTGCGCATGTTGCGGCTGCGATGTCGCTGGAGGCGCTCAAGGGAACTCCGGTTGCATTCGACGCGAGAATCCAGGACGCTCGCGGGCAATTGGGGCAGCGGGAATCCGCGCGCGTGATGCGGCTTTTGCTCGAGGACAGCGAGATACGTGAGTCGCATCGCTCCAACGACCGCCGAGTACAGGACGCGTACGGACTGCGCTGCGTGCCGCAGGTGCAGGGACCGGTACTGGACGCGCTTGAATTCATCGAGGGCGTGGTGTCGCGCGAGCTCAATTCCGCCACCGACAACCCGCTCGTGTTTGAAAGCGGCGAGATGTTGAGCGGTGGCAACTTTCATGGACAGTCGGTAGCGATGGCTCTCGACTTTCTGGCGATAGCGGTCACCAATCTGGCCGTGATGAGCGAGCGGCGCACGGATCGGCTGGTGCATCCGGATCTGAACGAAGGGCTTCCGCCGTTTCTTTCGCCCGACGCGGGACTCAACTCCGGCTTCATGATGGCGCAGGTCACAGCGGCGTCGATCACGAGCGAGTGCAAGGTTCTGGCGCATCCTTCGAGTGTGGACTCGATACCCACCGATGGTAGCAAGGAAGACGTGGTGCCGATGGCGATGGGCGCTGCGTGGAAGGCTCGTCGCGTGGTCGCGAACGTGCGCAATGTGCTTGCGGTGGAGCTGATGTGTGGTGCGCAGGG
>JALYTX010000054.1 GCA_030854055.1 Gemmatimonadota bacterium
GTACGTCGATGGCGTTGCCGCGCCGTACCGTGTGCGCATTGGCCACTTCACGACTTACGCGGCGGCCGCGGCGGCGCTCGCGAAACTCAAAGCGAAGCAGATAGACGGATTCGTGGCGGACAGGTAGCCACGTGGTGCGGGACGCGGCCACGCCGCTCATGCAGCAGTATCGGGAGATCAAGGCGCGCCATCCCGGTACGATCCTTTTCTTTCGCATGGGCGACTTTTACGAGACGTTCTTCGACGATGCGGAGCTCATCGCGCGCGTGCTCGGGATCACGCTCACGTCGCGCAACAACGGTGGCGCCGCGCAGGTGCCGCTCGCCGGCGTGCCGGTGAAGGCAGGGCCCGAGTACGTGCGGCGACTGGTGACGATGGGACACTGCGTATCGATCTGTGAGCAGGTGGAAGATCCGAAACTCGCGAAGGGGGTCGTGCGGCGCGAGGTGGTGGAGACGGTGACGCCCGGTGCGGCGTTCTCGGACGATCTGCTCGACGGATCGCGAAACAACTATCTCTGCGCGATGGGCTTCGACATGAAGGGTGCAACGCCTCGGGTCGGCATCGCGGCGCTGGACCTCTCGACCGGCGAGCTGCGTCTGATCGTGGTGGATAGTACGGAGACGGAAGCGATGCTCGCGCGCCTGTCACCGCGCGAGCTCATCCTACCGGAGGACGCGTCGTCTGATTTTGCGACGACTCTCATTTCGCGGCGCCCTGTATGGGAATTCGACGCGGCCATGGCGCGTGATGATCTACACCGGCAGTACAGTGTGAAATCGCTCGAAGGGTTCGGTGTGGAATCGACGGACGACGTCGCGGTCGGTGCGGCGGGCGCGTTGCTGCGTTACGTGCGCGGGCTTCAGCCATCAGGTGTGCCGCACCTGCGGCCACCGGTGGTCGAGCGTTCCGGCACGACGATGCCGCTCGACGAGATGACGCATCGCAATCTGGAGCTGACGGAAACGCTCCGCGGTAGCGCAGGACAGGAGGGCACGCTGATCGGAGTGCTGGATCGCACACTGACTCCGATGGGGGCACGACTGCTGCGGCAGTGGATCCTGGCGCCGCTGACGTGTATGAGCGCGATCGAAGCGCGTCTCGCTGCGGTCGGCGCGCTGGCATCGGATGCGATGGCGCGCGCCACTGTGCGCAGCGCGCTGGACGGTGTGCGTGACATGGAGCGGCTGGCGGCAAAGGTTGCGGCAAGCCGGATCACTCCACGCGAGCTGCGTGCGCTCGGCGACTCCGTCGCGCGCATGCCTGATGTGGAGCGCGCCGCGAATCGTGTTGCCGGCGACGCGCTCAAGTCCACATTGGCGCGCTGGGATGCGTGCAGCGAGCTTGGCGAGGACATCGTCGCCTCGCTCGTGGAGCGTCCGCCAGTCGCACTTGGCGAAGACGCAACGATTCGCGTGGGATTCGACGCGGAGCTGGACGAGCTGCGCTCGCTGCGCGATGGGGGGAAGGATGGGATCGCGCGGATCCAGAGTGACGAGCGAACCAGAACCGGGATCAGTTCTCTCAAGGTGGGTTACAACCGGGTCTTCGGTTATTACATCGAAGTGACGAATACCCACGGTCACAGAATTCCGGATGACTACCAGCGGCGTCAGACACTCACGGGTGCGGAGCGCTACGTGACGCCGGCGCTCAAGGAGTTCGAGGAGCGAGTGTTGTCAGCCGCGGACAGGATCGAGTCGCGAGAGCGCGCGTTGTTCGAGGCGTTGCGGTCACGGATCGCACGCGAAGTGTCGCGACTGCAATGCGCGGCTCGCGTGATCGCGGAGCTGGACGTGCTTGCGACGCTCGGCGAGGTTGCGGAGAGCGAGGGATACGTTCGCCCGGTATTGACTGATGGTTTCGATCTCAGGATAACGAGAGGGCGGCATCCGGTCGTGGAGCGGATGATGCCGCGTGAGAAGTTCATACCGAACGACGTGACTCTGACGCGCGATGAGCGCGTGATAATTCTGACCGGCCCGAACATGGCAGGCAAGTCGACGATACTGCGTCAGATCGGGCTGATAGTGCTCATGGCGCAGATGGGAAGCTTCGTACCCGCCGCGTCGGCTGAGATTGGCGTGGTGGACAAGCTGTTCACGCGCGTGGGCGCGAGTGACAACCTGGTGCGTGGGCAGTCGACGTTCATGGTGGAGATGAGCGAGACGAGCGCAATCCTTCACTCCGCGAGCGAACGGTCGCTGGTCTTACTGGACGAGATTGGCCGTGGCACTTCCACGTATGACGGTGTATCGATTGCATGGGCGGTGACCGAGCACATTCACGATGAGCTGGGGTGCAAGACGATCTTCGCGACACACTATCACGAGCTCACGCAGCTGACCGAGGAGCTTTCGGCCGTACGCAACTTCAACGTTCGTGTGCGCGAGGTGGGCGAAGAGATACTGTTTCTGCACACGCTGGAGGCTGGGGGCGCGGACCGGTCGTACGGGATCGAAGTGGGTCGGCTTGCCGGTCTTCCGCAGCCAGTGCTGAAACGTGCGCGGGCTCTGTTGCGTCAATTGGAAGGCCATCATCGAATGGCGCCGCGAGACGGGGTCGCCGGCGAAGCGGCCAGCAAGGCTGCCAGTAAGGATGCGAGCGAAGTCGCCGGCCAGCTTGCATTATTCGGTGCTGAGCCGAACCCGATCGTGGATGAGTTGAAGGGAATGGATCCCAACAGCATGACGCCGCTGCAGGCGCTCGATACGCTCGCGCGGCTTGTTGCCAACGCTCAGCAAACGAACTGACGCATGACGGACGATGACTCACACATACGATCGTTGAATCGCTACCGCGCGCTGATTGACGCGGATCATGGTCCGCGTGCCGCGGCATCGGTCGTCATCGCGATCGGTGTGGTGTTGCTGACGGCTGCGTGTTCGCGTGGCGATGGGACAAAGACGGCCTTCGACGCCGGCATGGCCCGGCCGGACACGTATCCGATCATGCTCAACAAGGACATGCCCTTTCGTTATCCACCGGCATTGTACGCCGAGAAGGTGCAGGGCAACGTTACGCTGCGTCTTTACGTCGACAAGAACGGCGCGGTGGCCGACGATTCGACGCGCGTGATCGAGTCATCGACGATTCCTACACTCGATTCCGCGGCGATAAAGGGATCACGGGAGCTGAGGTTCGAGCCGGCGAAACTGCGTGGCATTCCGATGCCGGTATCCATTCTGTTCCCGGTATATTTCCGCCACCCGGACGCGCCGCCGCCGGCCGGCGACTCGATTCTGAAGAAGACTGGAGTTGCAGGCGGTGACAGCTCGAGCGCAGCCGCGGCGACCAGGTCTGCTGAGAAGGCAGCCGCGGACTCGGCGGCTGCGAGCAAGCGCTCCTCGAAGCACACATCAAAAAGCACGAAACGCCGACACAGACAGAGATAGTAGCACTATGAACATAAAGCGCAACGAGAGGCCCTACGACAACGTGTTGGACACGATCGGGTGGACGCCGCTCATCCGTCTCAATCGTGTGACGCGCGGTATTCGCACACCGGTGTATGGGAAGGCTGAGTTCTTCAATCCGGGTGGATCTGTCAAGGATCGTATTGGGCTGCCGATCATCGAGCGCGCCGAGCGTGAGGGAAAGCTGAAGCCGGGCGGGACGATAGTCGAGGGAACGAGCGGGAACACCGGCGTCGGGTTGGCGATTGCGGCGGCGCTGCGCGGTTACAAGTGCATCTTCACGCTGCCGGACAAGATGTCGCAGGAGAAGGTGCGGCTGCTCAAGGCGTTCGGTGCGGAAGTGATCGTGACACCGACGGCGGTGCCGCCTGATCATCCCGACAACTACGTGATGATGGCGAAACGAATCGCGGAGGAGACGCCGAACGCGATTCTAGCAAACCAGTTCTACAACGACGCGAACCCCGAAGCGCACTACGCGACTACAGGACCCGAGTTGTGGGAGCAGACGGGAGGACGGATCACGCACTTCGTCGCCGCAGCGGGCACTGGCGGCACGATCACTGGCGTCGGTCGCTATCTGAAAGAGCGCAATCCCGACATCAAGATAATTGCCGGTGACCCTGCGGGATCGATACTGGCGGAGTACTGGCGCAGCAAGGGCGAGCACAAGATCGAAGGCACGCCGTACAAGGTTGAGGGAATCGGACAGGACAAGCTGCCGGGCACGCTCGACATGAGCATTGTGGACGAGTATCACACCGTGAGCGATCGCGACTCGTTCGCGATGTCGCGCCGGCTCACGCGCGAGGAGGGGTTGTTCGTGGGTGGTTCATCGGGACTCATCGCGAAGGTCGCGCTGGATCTTGCGCGCCGAGTGGATGA
>JALYTX010000078.1 GCA_030854055.1 Gemmatimonadota bacterium
ACGCCCGCTGACCGCGTGGGCGCATCGCTTCGCCGCAACCTTTCTCTGATCGCGCCAATCCAGAGATAGCTTGACCGATCACCTCCTCCTTGCCGCCGGTGCAGCGCTGCGCCGCCAGGCAGGGACAACCGGGGCTCGCCAATCATGACGTATTTCGTGCACGCCGCGCGCTCTGCCATGCTCCTCTGCGTCGCGATGGCGTGCAACGGTAACAGCGTGCAGCCGCAGGCGATCCCTGTCAACACCGCTCCCGCGGCGTTTCCGGGAACGATTGCCCAGCAAAGGTTCACATTCGCGGGCAACGGCGCGACGTACAACTACCTGGTATTCACGCCAACAGCGTGGACGGCGCGAGCCAACATGCCTGCACTCCTCCTCATCCACGGAGCGGGCGGCAACGGCGCGGACATGCTGAGCCTGTGGCAATCCTTCGCGGACGCTCACGGAATAGTTGTCGTTGCACCTACGTTTCCGCTCGACGCCCAGTGGGAAGAATTTGTCCCGCAACTCTTTCCCGCGCTTATGGAGCAGGTGCGTCAATCTCTGCACTTCGATCGGGCGAGAGTGTATGTGTTCGGATACTCCGCGGGCAGTTACTCGACATTCGACGCGGCCACTCTGGCGTCGTCGTACTTTGCCGCGGCCGGCGTCTTCGCGGGCGTAATCACTCCAGGCTACGACAGCATGGTCACACAAGCCAAACGGAAGAGCGCAATCGCGATCTACATCGGCGATCACGATCCTTTCTTCACGCTTGCGCAGACTCGGCGTACTCGCGACTTGCTTGTCAGCAATGGATTTCCCGTTCACTATGTCGAGATACCGAATCAGGACCACAACTATTCAGCGGTCAGCAGCTACGTCAATGCCGACGCGTGGGCGTACGTGAGCGGCTACTCGCTTCCGTGATCGGACGACCGCGGAACCTCATGGCTTCGTAGCTGCGCTATCGGGAAGGAATCGGTACAGAATCTCGTTTCCGCGCACCATTCCGAATTCCTCGCGTGCGATGCGCTCCTGGGTCACCGGGTCCGTGCGAACCTGTCGCTCGGCTCGCGTAAGCGAGTCGGTGGCGTGCTGCAACGAGTCCGCGAGCAAGGCGAGCGCAGTCAAACGGCGATGCTGCCGCACTATGTCGAGCGTGCTGTACTCCCCGCCCTCGAGCGCGAAGATAAGGGCGCCGAGAATCAGGACGCCCCAGATCAACCGTCGGCGCATTGCTGTAGCAGTTACAGGCCGAAGAGCGTCGCGCCCGGAAACTCCGCGAGGTCGCCCAACTCCTCTTCGATGCGGAGAAGTTGATTGTACTTGGCGACGCGATCCGTTCGGCTGGCGGATCCCGTCTTGATTTGTCCGGCATTGGTCGCCACGGCAAGGTCGGCGATGAACGTGTCTTCCGTCTCGCCGGATCGGTGCGAGATGATGCTCTGGTACCCGTTCGCGCGGGCGAGTTCGATGGCCTCCAGCGTCTCTGTAAGCGTCCCGATCTGATTCACCTTGACGAGGATCGCATTCGCAACGTCCTCGTTGATCCCACGCGCGAGGTACTCGCTGTTCGTAACGAAAATGTCATCGCCCACAAGCTGTACGCGTGCGCCGAGCGCGGATGTGAGAGCGGCCCAACCTTCCCAGTCGTTCTCTGCGAGTCCGTCTTCGATCGAGACGATTGGGAACTTGTCCAGCCAGCGGCCGTAGAGCTCAATCATGCTGGCTGCGGAATGCGACCCGCCGCCGCTCTTCTTGAACGTGTAGCCGTCGCCGTTGAGCAGCTCCGAAGCCGCAACGTCGAGGGCGAATGCGATGTCCTTTCCCGGCCGATATCCAGCTGCCTCCACCGCCTCGAGCAGAGCGTTGAGAGCCTCCTCGTCATTCGGAAGATCGGGGGCGAACCCGCCTTCGTCGCCCACCGCCGTGGAGAGTCCGCGCTTGGCGAGCACCTTCTTCAATGCGTGGAATACCTCGGTCCCCATTCTGAGCGCAGTTGAGAAATCGTTCGCCCCCACAGGCACGATCATGAACTCCTGAACATCCACCGTGTTCGATGCGTGCGCGCCGCCGTTGAGCACGTTCATCATCGGCATCGGCATCACGCGCGCCATGGGACCGCCAAGGTAGCGGTACAGGGGCAGCCCGAGCTCCGACGCGGCGGCGCGTGCAGCTGCGAGCGACACCGCAAGGATGGAGTTCGCACCCAGACGTCCCTTGTTCGGGGTACCGTCGAGCGCAATCAGTGTGCGATCCAGCGCCATCTGATCCAGAGCGTCGAGACCCAGAATTTCCGGCTGAATCTCGTCCTCGATGGCCGTCACGGCCTTCTCGACACCCTTCCCGTTGTACCGGCTCGAGTCGCCATCGCGACGCTCGAGCGCTTCATGCTCGCCGGTGGACGCGCCGCTCGGCACCGCGGCCCGACCCGTGATCCCGCTTTCGAGCGTGACGTCCGCCTCGACGGTTGGATTCCCGCGGCTGTCCAGGATCTGACGCGCGTTGAGCTCTACGATTGCTGACATAGGTAACGGATTATTTGACGGTTGATGTGAGGTCAGTCATTGCTTGTTGCATTCGGTCCTGCACCAGCTGCGCCAGCACGTCCCGGTCATCGTAGGTAAGCCCGGCCGTGGCGACGCTTTCCAGGATGTGGACATCTATTACGCCCGGGTGTATCAACACCGCTCCCTTGGCCAGGATCTCGATGGTACCATGCACTACTACCGGAACGATTGGCGCACCGGCCTTGATCGCCAGCACAAAGGGACCCTTCTTGAACGGACGGATTGCATAGCTTCTTCCGCGCGTACCCTCGGGGAAAACTACCACGGAACTACCACCCCGGATCCGCGCCGCGGCGGTATCGTACGAGCTGAACGCGGACTTCTGATTCGCCCGCTCGATAGGAACGGTCCCGAGGACGCGAATGCCCGGGCCGAAGATCGGGATACGGAACAGTTCCGCCTTCGCGATGAAGTTGTTCCGCGGCAGCCACCCGACCAGAGCCAGAATGTCGAACAGTGAAACGTGGTTGCAGATGAAAATGAAAGTGCCGCCCGCGCCGATCCGCGTCAGCCCGTGAATGCGCACCTTCACGCCAGCCGCCCAGAGTATCGCGCGAGCCCAGACGCGCGGCAGAACGTCGTACACGCTTCCGTCACGGTTCGGCAACCCTATCACCGAGGCGAGGAGCAGGATCGTGGCGAAGACGAGCGTGAGCGCGACGAGTACGATCATCGTAAACGCCGTGCGCAGGACGGACATCAGCTACGCGCGAAGTGATCGTAGCCGCGGATCGGCTCCGTCACCGGCGTTCCAGCAATGCTCAGAACGACGCCAGGCGCGCCGTCGACGACAGAGCCTATCTCCGTCAGCGGAATGCCGAAGCGCTGCATGAATCCGTCGCAGTCCACAGGGATCGCCGACGTTATGAGCAACTCGTACTCCTCCCCGCTCGCCGCCATGTCGTGCGCGCTCACGCCTTCGACGCGCGGTACAAGAGCAAGATCGATCGAGATCCGAACGTTGCTCGCGGCCGCCACATGGGCTGCGTCGGCGGCGAGTCCGTCGGATATGTCGATAGCCGCGCGGGCGCCGCGACCCGCGAGCCAACGCGCCTCGCGGATCCGCGCATGGGGATTCGCAAATTTCTGGCGCCACACGTCAGGTACCGCCAGCCCTTCGTATAGCGCCCTCACAGCGGCGCCCGCGCCGCCAAGCACGCCCGTCACGTATACATGATGCCCCGCGCGCGCGGCATCGCGGCGGAGAGCCTCTCGCGTGTTCCCGAAAACGGTGACAGTGAGGGACAGTTCCGTGGCGATCGTAGTGTCGCCTCCGTATATGCGGACATCAGCCGCGCTCGCTGCACGCGCGATTCCGTCACCAATCAAGTCCAGGTTCTCCCTGGTGTCTTTCGGCGTGGAGAGCGCGATCAGTATCCCGGTGCCCGCCGCTCCCATCGCCGCCAGATCACTCAGCGCTGCCGTTGTCGCGCGGTACGCGAACTCGTCGAGCGTCAGCCATCCGCGCCTGAAGTGAACGTTTTCCGTGGACGTGTCGGTGCTAATCGCGAGCATGTTGTCCCGCGGCACGTGAATCAGCGCGGCGTCGTCGCCGATTCCAGCGGCCAGGTGTCCGAAGCGGCGAATCAGTCGTCGTATGAAGCGAAATTCCTCTCCAGGCCCGAAAGCGATTTCGCCATCTTGCATCAGGCAACCGCCGGCAGAGAGACGAGCACCGGATACGAAGGAGCCGACGGCGCGAGCCGCCACGCCGCCGGAAGCTGCTCGAGCACATCCGACATCCGGTAACCGCGTATCCCCGGCGTAAGCTCACCCGCTCTACCGTGAATCCACGCCGCACATGCCGCGGACGCACTCGGCTGGCAGCCCTGCGCGAGCAACGTCGCCACGATACCGCTCAACGCGTCGCCACTGCCGCCGGTCGCGAGAACCGGCGTGCCGGTCGCGACCACAAAGCGTGCGCCATCTGGATCGAACACTACGGTCGGTGTTCCCTTCAGTATCACCGTCGCCCCGATCTGTCGCGCGACGCTGGTCCCGATGTCGAACCGGTTGGCCAACACGTCGGATATATCGCGTCCGAGCAATCTTGAAAGCTCACCCGGGTGCGGGGTGATGATCGCCGGCCGGCCGCAAAGGAGCTCGCCAAGGAGATCAAGCTTTTCGTCGAACGCGGTTAGCGCACCGGCGTCCAGTACGACGGGACCTCGCCAGCGTCGTACGAGGTCGCGGATGAACTCTCGCGTTCGGTCATCGGTGGCGAGGCCCGGCCCGATCAGCACCGCATCGGCCCAATGTTCGATAGTCGAATACGCCTTGTCCAGCGGCGCGACGAGCGCCTCGGGAATCTGCGTGTGCATCGCCGATATGTTGGCCGGAGCCGTTATTACCTGCACAAGCCCAACGCCGCTGCGGAGTGCCGCAGTTGCCGCCAGTATCGCCGCACCACCCATGTTCTCGCCGCCCGCTACCATCGCTACGCTCTTCCGCGTACCCTTGAACGCATCCGCTGCAATAGTGGGGACGGCCGACCGAACGAACGCTGCGTCGATCAGTTGCGGTAGATCGGTGTGACCGGCTGGGAGACCGATGTCGACGATGACGATCTCTCCGCACGCCCCACGCGACACGAGACTTCCGCGCTTGCAACTTCCGAAGCTTATCGTGAGGTCCGCAACAACGCATCCTTCCGTTGCACCATCGGACGCGTCGACTCCGCTTGGCAGGTCCAGTGCGACTATTTCAGCACCGCGCTTGCGCGCGCCCGCGATTTCCGCGGCGGCACTGAGAAGTGGCTCGCGGAGCTTGCCCCTCGCACCCGTGCCTGCAACCGCGTCGACAACGACGCCCGCCGCAACTCCGTTGTCGGCCAAAAGGTGTACAAGGCCGGCTCGCTCCGCGATTGCGTCAGGCGTAACCGACTCGGCAATTTCGCGAACCTGAACCGATGCTCCGGCCGCGGAGAGTGCGCCGGCAAGTGCCCACCCATCACCGCCATTGTTGCCCGCGCCGGTGAAGACTGTGACGCCTTGGCGCATCCTGATTCCGTACCGTGCACAAACCACGGTGGCGGCGTTGAAGGCTGCCGACCGCATCAGTGCGCGTGAGGGGATCCCGGACGCTATGGCCGCGCTGTCAAGGGCGAGTGATTCTTCCGCATTCGTAACGTTGACCGGCATCGGATCGGCGCTCCCAGCTCAGACTAGCGCCTTCCCGTTCCACGGATAGCGGCGCTCGAAGGCCTCGAAAAAGTCGTATACGTCGCTGAACTGCTCGCGGGTGTCGGTCGGCTGACTCGCGAGGAAACCGAGATCGACAAGCGTGAAGACTACCGAGCCAATGTCCTCGGTCGCTGCAATGCCCCACCGCTCGAGCACGATGCGCGCCATGATGCCGTACCGGTCGATCGCGAGGTCGCGGCACGCCAGCGCAAGCTCCCGACCGGTAATGTGTCGCCGCACCTGGAGCTGCGCCTGCGAGTATTCGAGTGCCGCCAGAACAAAAAGGTACCCACCCTCCTCGTACCGCGATTCGCGCTCGCGGATCTGGTCCATCACTCCATCCCGAAAGGCAAGATCCGCCATCCGCTACGCCCCCCGCCGACCGAGGAAAATTGCCGGGTACAGCGGGAAGTGGTCCGTAAGCTCGAGCACCGCCGCGCGAACGTCTGCTGCGATCGCATTGTCGTCCGGAGCTTTCGCGACCCTGTCGATGAGGCCCGCAATCTGGTGCATTTCGTCGTCGCGCATTCCACGCGTGGTAACCGCCGGAGTACCGATGCGGATGCCGCTCGTCACGAATGGCGACTGCGTCTCGCGGGGCACGGTATTCTTGTTCACGGTGATCGCCGCGCGATCAAGCGCCTTCTCCAAAACCTTTCCCGTGAGTCCGCGGCTGCGCAGATCGACAAGCATGAGGTGCGTATCAGTTCCACCGGAGACGATGTCCAGACCGCAGTGAATCAGGGCCGCAGCAAGGGTTCGCGCGTTGGAGATGACCTG
>JALYTX010000094.1 GCA_030854055.1 Gemmatimonadota bacterium
CGGAAGGTGAATGTAGCGCCGAACGTTCTCAAACCATTCCATTGAATTGCGTGAAGCGTTCTGGAGCCGCAATGCTTCGAGTGACCGCTCGCTCTGGTAGGATTCGAGCGCGCCGGCGAGCGCCGTACCGTGGGCGTCCGACGTGGAGACCGCGCGCGCAAGCGAGATCGCGTCTTCCATGGCGAGCTTTGTACCTGAGCCGATGGAGAAGTGCGCCGTGTGAGCCGCGTCGCCTGCCAGCACGACGTTGCCGTCGAACCAGCGCTCGTTGCTCACGCGCGTGAATCGGACCCACGGTGATGTTGCGAGGTGGGCGGCGTTGCTCATCAGCGGGTGCCCTTCGAGCCAACGGGCGAACATCGCTTCGCACATCGCGATCGTCCTGGCGGCATCGGCCTGATCGAAACCGGCGCGCCGCCACGACGTCTCGTCGCACTCCACGATGAAAGTGGACAGTGCGGCCTCGAACCGATAGCAGTGTGCCTGGAAGACACCGAACTCCGTTTCGACGAACAGGAACGTGAAGGCATCGAACCTGCGCGTCGTGCCGAACCAGACGAACCGTGCGGGGCGGGGGTCGAGTGTCGGGCGAAAAGCCGCCGCGCGCTCGCCCCTAATTGCACTGTGCACACCGTCGGCCGCGACCACGAGATCGGCGCGCTCGCAGCCGGACAGAGTATTCAGCTCGGCCACGCTTCCCACGTTGCAGTTATATCGAACATCGACGCCGAGCGAGGCGGCGCGTTCCGTGAGGATGCGGAGCAGGGTACGGCGCGCCATGCCGCTGAAACCGTGACCGCTGGAGGTGATCGTGGAATCACCCACGATGACATCGATGTCGTCCCAGTGCGCGAAGTTGTCGACGATCACGCGGTACGATTCGTCGTCAGCCGACCGGAAGTTTTCGAGCGTCTGGTCGGAAAACACGACGCCCCAACCAAACGTGTCGCCCTGCGAGTTGCGCTCGACGACTACGATTTCGTGCGCCGGGTTCGCCTTCTTGAGAAGCAGGGCGAAATAGAGACCGGCAGGTCCAGCACCGACTGTGACGACTCGCAGGGGTGGGCTCGTTGAAGACCGTGAGGGCGGGCTTGGCCGAAACATTATAAGCCCGAAACATCATGCGCGCACGGGTTGACCGGGTGGGCCGTCGCTGGCGATATTGCAAGGCTCCGGAGCAACGGGGGTTCTTTGGCACGGCGCTATCGTCTAGGGGACTAGGACGGGGCCCTCTCAAGGCCCAAACACGGGTTCGAATCCCGTTAGCGCTACTGTTCATGCGATTGGCGGATCGGGCCTCATCGTCTATCGGTTAGGACGGCACCCTTTCACGGTGCAGAGAGGGGTTCGATTCCCCTTGGGGCTATGGCGGTTCGGGTGTTTGGTTGGGTTGTTGGCCCGCAGGGCGCGGGAAGCCGTGACGTTTCAGGCACAGGTGTATGAGGGGCCGTAGCTCAGTTTGGTTAGAGCACTCGACTGTCACTCGAGAGGTCGCGGGTTCGAACCCCGTCGGCCCCGTGGTTTTGGCTCAGGTATTCGGTTGGGCGCGGGCGGTGTTGGCGTGCGCCGCGGCCGGATATATTGGATTCAGGAGATGTTTCCTGGACCGCCCTCGTGGTGAAATTGGTAGACACGCAAGCTTGAGGTGCTTGTGCTGAAAGGCATCGCGGTTCGAGTCCGCGCGAGGGCACTACGGTCGGGCACTACGGTCGGGCACTACGGTGGGACGCTTCTGTAGCTGTTGTGTGCAGTGACGGTCGATGAACGTGACCGCCGGCGTTTGGTGGATTGCACGACGGGCCTGAATCGTAAGGCGTCGTGATGCCACAGTAGCTCAGTGGTAGAGCACTCGATTCGTAATCGAGCGGTCATCGGTTCAATCCCGATCTGTGGCTCTTTTGACGTGGGCGTTGCGGGTGTAGCTCAGTTGGTAGAGCGCCAGCTTCCCAAGCTGGATGTCGTGGGTTCGAACCCCATCACCCGCTTGTGCGGTTTTCATTGCGCGAAAAAAAATTGGAATTGAAAAACGGCCCGCCGGTTCTTGCATAGAACCGGCTTTTTTGCGTGCCGTTTGAGTGCCAGCTGCCCTTACGGTATCGGCGGCTTTTTCAGTCTCTTTCGGACAGTGGTAGCGATCCCAACGAGCCCGATTGCCATGAGAGACATCGAGCTTGGTTCGGGCACCGTGCTCTGCGCAGTCAAGTCGATGCTTCCCAAGCCCGTGTTCGAGTCGAAGATCGCATGACTGAACACGCCGTTCGAATTGGCTGCGTCGACACCTTCGAGCTTCACGGAGAGTGAGCCGGTGAATGTCGTGGTGGTCGCTGGTGATCCGTTGTCGCTGCCAGATGCGCTCGTTTCGAAGTAGTACCCGAACGTGCCGCCGGGTGTGAACGGCAATCTGAAGTCGAATCCGGTTCCCGAAGGGTTCGCCATCGCAATACCAGTGGTGGCAACGCCTATGCCGTTAAACTGGTGGGCTGACGCTGAATACGTGCCGCTGCTATTCGATAGATAGAGCTCCCAGTACCCGTTGCCGACAGCGTCGGCTCCCGTGCTGGGCCCGCCGGCCACGGGAGGCGTTGGGAATATGAAGTGAAAGATGAGTTGATCTGCGCTTGAAGGTGTCCCTGTTACGGTGAGCGCGCTGTACTGGTAAGAGATGCCCCTGGCTTCCCTGTCGCCGGGCGCTGTAGCGATGGGATCAGCCGTGAAGGCGCCGTACGCGCTTGCCGTCCGAGCCGCGTTGTTGGAGCTTGATGTCGACGTACCGAAGCCATTCGTGACGGCGAGCGGCCCACACGTTTTGGTTGTCGAAGCCGCGGGGCCGTCGGTCTGATTACATGGGTACGGGTTGTTGTTGTTGGTCGCGTCGTAGATATAAGCCCGGGAGGTACTGGTGCCGAATTGGGCGGCTGCGCCGGCCGGAAGAAGGCAAAGCGCAACGGCCAGTGTCCCTGCGCGCACTGCACCACTCAAGCCGAATTGCGCAAGCGCGTCGGCTCGCCTGGGCGCCCGCGTGAAATGCGTTGGCGAAGACTTTCCAGAAGATGAAACTTGGTCGTCTGGGCTGGAACGAATCACGCACGCGATCATGCGTCGCCGTTGCTCTGAGTCGCCGGTCTCGAATCGCATTGAGATTCCCTGGTTAAGGTTAGGTACGCTGCAGCCATGGAGCGCCGCCATCATGTCTCTCATCTGTCCACCGGCAGCCCGCTCGGCACGCGTCTCGGCACGAGCCGATTGAGATTGCGCGCCGCCGGATCCGTCAGCGCGCTCATGTACACCGTCAGCTGATCGATCAGCGAGTCCGTCAATACGACCCCATTCAGCAACGTGTCCCGCGTTGCAAGAATGTCCGCTGCGTCGTGAATTAACGTCGGCCGCAACGACGCCGGGTTGACCTGACTCACATCGTAGTTGCGCAACGCGTCGTCCGAGCGGCTGTAGTGCGCGATGAAACCGCGCAAGGTCGCAAACTGGCCCGCGTGTCCGTAGGGCCCCGTCAGATCGACGTTCCGCAACGGGGTCGTTCGGAAACTGTACTTGTCGGAGGTTAGGCCAGTCACGTTCATGCGACCAAAGTCGTCATTGCCCCCTGGTCCATTCCCCTCGCCGGGACCAAACTGCGCCAGCGCGACGTTGTGGAACTTCCCATCGCTGAACGACGGCCCGTTGTGGCACACGGAGCACTTGAGCGTGAGAAATGTCTTCGCTCCATTCAACTGGTCTTTGGTGAGCGCGCGGTCGTCGCCGCCGAGGAAACGGTCCCACGGCGTATCGGTGAACGAGAGGTCCTGCGTGAAGAAACCGGCTATCGCGTTGGTCGCATACGCAAAGTTCATCTTCTTGAACTCGATCCCCGGATACGCGCGCTCGAACATGTCACGATACTCGCGGATATCGCCAAGCCGGTCCATGATTCCCGCCCATATTCCCTGGAAATCGCTGTCATCCATTCGCGCCAGCTCGTTGCTGTTGCCGAACCCACGCATCTCCGTCCGCGCTGTCACCGGGAACATTCCCTGCGCCGCGGCTGAACCGAACTCGAAGACACGCGTGAACTCGGATGTCAGCTGCGTACCGGCCGGCGTGTGATAACCGGTGGCGTCCAGCGATACTCGGCCGTCCCAGAACAAGCTTGGAAGCGCAAAGAGGTTGAATGCCGATGGGCTGTTGCGTGGAATGACCACGGCGCCGTTCCGTTGTACGCGTTCGGGACCAATGCCAACTCCACCCGTCCCGATTGGCAGGCTGCGCCCGTCCCCTGTCGCGAACTGAGGCTGGTGACAACTCATGCACGAGATGTCGCGGTTACCGCTCATAACTTTGTCGAACGCCAGCAGTCGGCCGAGCCGCACGAGTTCGGGACGCACTCGGGCCGGCCGGTTGAGCTGCGTGATGCCGCGAGCTGCCGCGAGTACCCGGACTTCTGCCGCGAGTGCGTGGTTCGCGCCGGTCGCGAGATCGGCGGTGGCAACCGGCGTACGCGGCGAAGTTCCTACGTCGCTGCCGCACGCGACTGCAATTAGCACGGACGCCATGGCCACCCATGGTGTGAGTCCAGCGCGGCACGACCGTATCAGACACATGTCCATATACGCGATCCTCTCCGGAAGGTCGATCTGCGAAACGAATGTTTGTCAGTCGACGCCGTCATGGCGGAATCCATAACGTCGATTTGCTGAGACCCATCCGGTTCTGTAGCTTGCATGATAGAGAGCCACCGTTATGGCGCCGTACCCCTGACCGTTACCGCGCGACAAGTCGGCGTTACCGGAAGGGATTCGGACGCTCTGGATATGCCCTGCATGATCCGCCTGCACACACTTGGCACGTTGCAGCTCCTTGATTCCGCCGGTCAGCCGCTGCGCTCGATCCTGGTACAGCGCAAGCGCCTTGCGCTGTTGGCCTACCTGGCGGTTGCTTCGCCCAGAGGCTTTCAACGCCGCGACGAAGTGCTGCTCGTCTTCTGGCCCGACCTGACGGAGGACAGGGCCCGAAACGCCCTCCGGCAGGCTGTCCATCGCTTGCGGCAGCATCTCGGTGACGGCGTAATCGTCTCGCGCGGTACGGACGAGATCGGTATCCGCGATGGCTCCCTGTGGTGCGATGCGGCGGCCTTCGAGGATGAACTTGCACAAGGTCGCGATGCGGAGGCGCTCGACCTGTTTCGCGGTCCGCTGCTTAACGGCTTCCACTTCTCCTCGGCGTCTCCCGAATTCGAGCAATGGCTGTACGATCGGCGCCGGGAGTTGGCTGTCCTGGCAACGAAATCTGCGTCTCGTGCGTCAGAGGCCGCCGAGCGTGCAGGCAATTTGGTGGACGCGGCCCGTTACGCAGAAACCGCGTTCCAACACTCTGATGACGACGAACGGTTGCTTCGCCGCAGTCTAGCACTGCTCGACGCGGCCGGATCAGGAGCAGCGGCGTTACAGCGGTATGCGCGGTTCGCAGACCAGCTCGCGAAGCAGCTTCAGACATCACCATCGCATGAAACGAGCGCGTTGGTCGCGCAGATTCGAGCCGGACGACGCGACGCCGGCGCGCCTTTGGGAACGCTGGCGAAAGTGTCGTACGATGATGAGTCCAGCCGGCCAGACGACCATGGCACCGGTCACCTGCGGGTGACCCCCGCGGCACGGCATCCAACATCTGCACTCGACGGACCTCCAAGTGTGGCACGTTCCGCCGTATCCGATACGCGCGCGCTCACCGCACGAGCGTGGGATCGCCGTTGGCGTGGCGCGGCGCTGGCGTTGGCGAGCATTGTGGTTGTCGCCCTCGCCGCGCTCGGTCTCCTCTCGCGAACATGGCATCGCGCGTCCCCATCGGGTACCGCGTCCGGTAGATCGTTGTCGAGCGGCAGGTCTGCGGAACGGGCAATCGCATTGCGACTGTACGATCAAGGCCTCCTTGCCCTCAAGGCACGAGACGGGAGCGCCGCAGAGCGTCTTTTTTCAGCCGCTGTGGAGGAGGACAGTACCTTCGCCCTGGCCGCTTACTCCGCGGCGCGCGCCGACTTGCGTGCGGATCACGGGGATTTTCCCAGCGCGGATAAATTCTTCAGGCTTGCGGCCAGACAATCCGCCCACTCCAGTGATCGCGACCGGTTGGAGATCCAGCAGGGGTGGGCCGACTTTCAGAATGATCCCGCACGTCTCGCTCTCGCGGAGACGCTCGCCGTCCGGTATCCGCTCGATGCCGCGGGCCACGCTGCTCTCGGCGAGGCGAGACTGTGGAGCGGCGCCTTCCTGTCTGCGATCCCGCCATTGCGCCGCGCAGTCACGCTGGACTCCGCAAGCGTCGCCAATGGTGGATCGGAATGCATAGCATGTTCCGCGCTATTTCTGCAGATCACGGCGTTTCGTTACGCCGATTCACTCACTGCTGCCGAACGAATCGCGCGCGGCTGGACAATCGCGGCACCCTTGTCGCCAATCGCATGGCGCGAGCTTGCTGACATCCTGGCGGCAGAAGGACGTTACGACCAGGCGCGAGCGGCGTATCGCGGTTCCGCCGAGCGTAGCCACGAAGGCGAGGGCGTCAGCGATGATCTCTTGCAGCTGGACATAATTTCCGGCGAGCTTGCCCGGGCTGACGCGCAGGCCGATGACGAGATTGCGGGTGGCAATGATCAGGAGCGCCAGCGGGCGAGATGGTTCAAGATTATCGGCCTTCGCAATCAAGGCCGCCTGCGCGACGCGCTTGATGTCGCAATGGCGTACCGACTTCACACGCATCAGCAAAGCGGCTGGACGAATCACGACATGTACGATGCGCTTCCCGAAGCGCAGGTCCTGTATGAGATGGGCCGCGCGTTGCAGTCAGCGGCGCTGTTCGACTCCATATCGCGCGATGCGCATCGCAGCCTTTTGCCCAGACTCGACGCACGAAATCGCGCTTGGATCGGCACTCTGTCCGCGGAGGCTCGCTCAGCCGCGGGGGACACAGCCGCGCTCGCCCGGCTTCTCGTAACGG
The DNA here is from genome assembly GCA_030854055.1 of Gemmatimonadota bacterium. Classification (GTDB taxonomy): domain Bacteria; phylum Gemmatimonadota; class Gemmatimonadetes; order Gemmatimonadales; family Gemmatimonadaceae; genus Fen-1247. The sequence goes on from JALYTX010000094.1 coordinate 6,982, forward strand.
TCAGGCAAGCGGGATCGAGAAGCGCCTTCGGGCGCGACCAATTTCTCGCGAACCACGTTGCCGGGCTACTTGAATTACATCGAGGCAATTTAGCCGCTGCTGCCGCGGCGTTTCGGCGCGCGATGTTCTCTCCGACGATGGGCTACACTCGTACCAACTACGATCTAGCGCAGGCCTTGTTGTCTCTTGGGCGCGCTCGCGAAGCCATCGCAGTTGTCCAGCCGGCGCTTCACGGGGTAGTCGATGCGTCGAACTTGTACGTCACGCGCACTGATCTGCATGAAGTGCTCGCTCGCGCTTTCCAAATGAACGCGCAGCCGGATAGCGCAGCCGCACATTATCTCGCGGTCGCGACTGCGCTCAGCCACGCCGACCCCGAAATAGCGCCGCGCCGCGCGGACGCCGTGGCCCAGCTGGGCGAACTTTCTCGCCATAAGCCTCGGTAGTCGCTGAGCCAGAAATCACCGGCCCATCGCCACGGTCGCGTCAGGTCGGGTTGGTCGCTCGGGCACCGGTACTATGGCGAGCGTGCAGCGCGAGACGCATACAGTTCGGCCGGCCTCGTCACTGATTTCGATAGACCAGACGTGCGTCGTCCGTCCCACGTGCATCGGCACCGCGGTCGCAGTCACCACTCCATCTCGCTTGGCTCGAATATGGTTTGCGTTTATCTCGAGCCCGACGGCTGCGAATCTCGTCGCGTCGATGTTGGAGAATGCGCCGAGTGATGCAACAGTCTCCGCGAGCGCCACAGAGGCGCCGCCGTGCAGGAGGCCGAACGGCTGCCTCGTGCGGTCGTCCACCGGCATCGTTGCGGTCACTCGCTTAGGAGTGAGCTCCGTCACCTCGATGCCCAGCGCGTCTGGCAGGCCACGCGTTGGCAGCGATCGAAGCCATTGGAGCCGGTCCACCGATTCGCCCATATGGCGTAAGGTACACCTGGCGCGAATCGCCCGGAATCGGCAGAATCTTCATGTGCCCGCGCGCGCTCCCAGGCCCTGAACTGGCGACTCGGTGCCACTTTTGCAGAGAAAGGGTGTATCACATGTCGCCCCGTTTCGCAGGATAGAATCATGTGGCAGCCAGTCTTGAAAGCAGCTAGGTACTTCGTTCCGGCCATCACCGCGGCCGCCCTTGGCGCGTGCTTCCAGAGCGCCCCACCGGGCGAATCCGTGGCCCCCGCGGGCAATTACGCGGGCACCGTCGTGGCGTACCCCGTGGGCGACATGCGCCTATACGGCTCACCGTTCGACTACGGCTACTCCAGCTATCTCCCGTACGGGGCCGGCTATGGATATGCGCCCTACGGATATGGTTACGGGTATTCGCCGTACGCGCTGTATGGGTATCCGTACGCCACGCTCTACCCGCCACTACGCGTCTACCGCGTTCCGCAGGGCGGCAAGTTGCTGCCCGGTGGCCAGAATGGCGGTTTTGGATTGACGCCGTGGGGACAGTCCGGCCAGTCCGGCCGGAGGGTCGCCATTCCGCGTCCGGGGTCCGCCCATCTGCAAAGCGGGAACTTGCTGGAACCGGGACTGCAGGGGCCGCCGCCGCGCTTTGTCATGCCGCCGCTCCGCGCGCCGTCTGCCGCGGCAAGGGGGTTCATCACCGCTCCACCGCCCAATCGGCCGCAGGCGCACTACGCGCCGCCACCGCCCCGTCCGCCGCCTCCGCCACCCCCTCCACCACCAGAACGACCGAGGACGGCGCACCAGCGGTAGGACGCCCTCTGAATGCTCAGCGCTGCGACGCCTGACCAGCTAGAAAAGTGGCCACCCAGGCCGCCAGGGCGATGAGGAGAAGTACCGGGAGCGCGAGCGCATCCGGGATCGTAGGCATCGATCGCAAGGACACTTTACTGAAAAGTCGGGGCATCACCCCAAGTCTCGGCTCGCGTGAGTTACAACTTCACCGAACACCGAAAACGCGTCCAACGCGTCAGTGCCTCAGCGCAGCCATGCTCGCGTAGACGCGATCGGGATATGGACTGATGGCGCCGGTCCCGTTGTTGTAAGCCGCAAGCGCGCGGTCGCTGTCACCGTGATGACGGCTTAGGAATTCGCCAAAGATGTGCGCGCCAAAGCAAATGTTGACGCTGGGCTGGTGCAGCGTCCTGACGCTCATCGTGCCGCAGCGCGGCTCGTATTCCCGCCATGACCGACGCTCAGGGACTATCTGCATCAGACCGATCGCGCCGGCGGAGCTGCGCGCGTGCGGATTGAATTCCGACTCGGCGTACGCAATCGCGACGAGGAGTTTCGGACTTACGCGCGCCTGCGCACCGTACGTAACGAATTCCCGCGCCCACTCCGAAGCGGTCGCGGAATCGACGTGTTTGCGCGTCAGCATTCGTGCGACTGTGTCGCTACGCAGTTCGAGTGAGCGCTCACCAGCAGTCGGAGCGCGCACGACTATAGGTGACATCGGCAACGGCTGTGCAATGAACGGCGGCACTGAGTTGGCAACGACCACTCCGAACGCGAGCAACAGCACCGGATACATCACCGGCCGCGCTTGTCGCACAATACGGTGCACCGCGCTGGGACGAGTGCCGGGATTCCATGCGTCAACGCAGTACGGAAGAACAGACAGTGGACCGGAGATGTTCTCCATCACAGGCCAGGTCCGCGCATGCCGCGATCATTCGAAACGCAGCGCGTTACGGGCGCTGTCGAGTTCACCGACACGATGCTCAGCAACATGGTATTACTCCCGGGTTCGAGATCCGTGGAATTGCAAAGGAGCTTGGGCTTCCCATCCACCAGCGATGGGCAGAGCCGGTATGTGCGCTTTTTACCCTGCGTCACGTGCTCTGACGTGCGTGTTTCGTGCCACGGATACAGTGTCGAAGAACATCTGGTTGCGGCGTCGCAGCCAGCACGCAACTGGACAGAATTCCCGGTAATCCGAACAGATCGTCGCGCGTGAGCGCTCAGGCGAGCATTTTGCAAAGTGGGGGTGCATCATGGCGCCGCGAGCTCGTGTCGGAAAAGCCACAATTCCAGTGGTCGAAGACCAGGCAGATGTCACTGTCGGCGGTCATACCGTACGTCTGACCCACCTGCAAAAGCAATTCTGGCCGCGCCCGGGCGTAACGAAGGGCGACCTGCTTAGGTACTATCTCACGCTTGCGCCAGTGCTGGTGCCGCATCTGCGCCATCGCGCAATGGTAATGAAGCGTTATCCGCACGGTGCTGCGGGAAAGTGTTTCTTCATGAAACGTGCGCCGACGCCGCGGCCCGAATGGATTGAAACGTGCGCCATCGAGCACGACTCAGGCAATGTCATTGATTTTCCGATGGTGCAGGACGAAGCGTCGTTGCTCTGGCTCGTCAACCTCGGTTGCATCGACCTGAATCAGTGGTATTCGCGCTGCGACGACGTGAACCGCCCCGATTATCTCCACTTCGATCTCGACCCGGCGAAGGGTGCGTCGTTTGGTCGCGTCGTGGAGGTCGCGCTGATCGTTCGCGATTCGCTGCGCAGCCTGGGTATGCATCCATACATCAAGACGAGCGGTGCGACAGGGATGCACCTGTACGTCCCCATTGTGCGCGGCCCCCTGCAGAAGCAGGTCTGGACTTTTGCCAAGGCACTGGCGCAGACCATCGCATCGGAGCACCCCCGCATCGCCACGGCAGAATACATTATCGCCAAGCGGCCTTACCGGCGCGTGTTCGTGGACTACAATCAGAACGCGTGGGGAAAGACTCTCGCCTCAGTGTACTCGGTACGACCCACGCCGTTGGCAACCGTGTCAACGCCGGTTACGTGGGAAGAAGTGGAAGCCGGAGTTGATCGGGAGGCGTTCCGAATTGAAAACGTTCCGGCGCGCGTCAAGGAAAAGGGCGATCTCTGGGCACCGATGCTCTCTGCCCGTGGACGGGTGCAACTGGAAAAACTGCTGTGATACTCGGGTAACTAACGCATGACGCTTCCGATTCCGTATACATACCCGCCAATGGAGGCGCTCTCCGTTAACGAGCTTCCGGCGGGCGTTGAATGGCAGTACGAACCCAAGTGGGACGGTTTCAGATGCCTTGCGTTCCGCGAAGATGACAAGGTCGAGCTGCGTTCCAAGTCGGGTCGTTCGTTGTCGAGATACTTTCCCGAGATCGCTGCCGCGCTGCTCACTTTGAAACCGAGCAAGTTCGTGCTGGATGGCGAGCTCGTAGTAACCGGCGAAGGGTCACTTTCGTTCGATGCGTTGCTGCAACGGATTCACCCGGCGGCGAGTCGCGTTAAGCGGCTTGCGACCGACACGCCGGCTATCTTTGTCGTGTTCGACATACTTGTCGACGACTCGGGCGACGACATGACTGACCGGCCGTTGAGCGAGCGTCGGCCGATTCTCGAGCAATTCGCATCGGACTTCTTTACGCCCGCGGCCGGGTTCCTTCGGCTATCACCGCGTGCGGCTTCCATCCGGACGGCTCGTGCGTGGCTGAAGGGGCGCGCCGGACTCGACGGCGTGATTGCAAAGCGCCGGGACCTGCCGTACGCCTCGGGCGACAGGACGGGGATGCAGAAGGTGAAACGCGTCCGTACTGCCGACTGTGTGGTCGGCGGATTCAGATACGCGTCCAAGGGTCATGCGGTTGGCTCACTCCTGCTCGGGCTTTACAACCACGACGGCTTGCTCGATCACATCGGCTTCACCTCGTCGTTTACCGCGGAGGAACGAAAGGAGCTACTGCCAAACGTGGAGAAGCTCATGAAGCCGCCGGGGTTTACGGGCAAGAAGCCCGGAGGCCCGAGCCGGTGGAGCACGACGCGATCGTCAGAGTGGGAGGCGCTTGCGCCGAAGCTTGTCGTGGAAGTCACATACGATCATTTCAGCGGAGATCGCTTCAGGCACGGCACGGGTTTCGTTCGCTGGCGACCCGACAAGGCGCCCAGACAGTGCACTATGGAACAGGTTGGACAGCCCGCGACGTCGGTGCTCACAATGCTCGCGCCGCCGGCGCGCAAGCGTTGACGCTCTTGCATCGGATACGGTCTCGCGCAACTTGCGCTACATGCGAGCGTGGATGTGCAGCTTTCTGAACAGGTAGCGCTTCACGTCGGGTGAGAACTCGCGGTTGATCCCCGCCGTCCCGTAGCCAAGCAGGGCGCCGAGGGAAAGCATGACAGCGTGATGAGTGCTGTGCAATCTCCTGGGTTCCCAGCTGTTGACGGCGAAACCGGTAGCGAAGGCTGCGAAAATGCGGGACACGGCTAGCTGCCGTCCCCCATCATCGGTTCGCACGAACGCAGCGTGATACAACGCGTCCGCAGTCCGCGGGAATAGGCCGGTTCGCGCCGAAGGCTCGAAGCGTGGGTCCTCACCCAGGAGTGCGCCGATACCGAATTCAGTCGTGTGGGTGACGAGGCTGCCCCCGTACGCCGCCGCGTCCCGGCGGCCGTAGCCGGAGAGCCCCGAGCCCCACTCCTGCGGAGTGTGCCGAACCTGCGCGATCGCAGCGGCAACCGACGCGCTCAGCACCGCCCTGGGTGAAAATGTCTGATCGACATAGCGGTCCGCCTTCTCGGGCAGCGTCAGCGGCGTAACGTTCAGGCAGTCGGAACAGCGCACGTCTCTGGTCGTCGTCGTGTCGCGGGACACGCCTTGCCCGCCCGCTGAAGTTGCGAAAACGCCGAGGAGCAGTATTGCTGCAAGACCGACACTCGATGCGGCTGGCGGCATGGTCAAACGTACACCCTGCCGTGCCGCTGCGCGATGTAAACCCGGCTTACCGGTGCCAGCGAATCACTTTGATGCCGGCGGCGCCGCGGGAAGCCGCGCGAGGCGCTGCTTCATGGCGCGAAAACCGGCATCGTCAGTTTGCAGGGCGCTCATTTGGGATTGTGGCATCTGGGCGAGCATGCGCTGAATATCCGCGATACGATCCTGCGTGCCGGGGTGATCCGCGAACCAGGAAGCGGTCGCTCCACCGCCGTTGCTGGACTGTTCTTCCGCGAGCAGCTTCTGGAAGAACGTGAGCATGCCCTCGGGGCTGATGCCGGCCCGGGTCACGTTTTGAAAGCCGCCCTCGTCAGCCTGGATTTCGTCGGTGCGGCTGAACTTTGCGAACACGGCCGTGCCACCAAGATTTATTGCGGTAGCCGCAACCTGGTTGTTGCATACATTCGTCAACGCGCAGGCAATGGACAGACCCACATTTGCGCCCTGCTGTTGCTCCATTTGCTTGACAGAGTGTCGAAGCACGACGTGCTCGATCTCGTGCCCCATGACGCCTGCGAGCTCATCCATTCGCGTTGTGCGCTCCAGTACGCCACGGTTGACGTAAACGTAGCCACCCGGCAGCGCGAAAGCATTCACGACGTCGGTGTTCACGACAGCAAAATGCCAGTTGAGGTCACCGCGCGACGTCAGCTTCGCAATACGGTTGCCGAGCTGGTCCACGTAAGCGTTGACCTCGGCATCTTGCAGCATGGGAAGCTGTTGGGATATCTGCGCAGCTTCCTGCTGCCCCATCTGCACTTCCTGCTGGGTGGATACTGCGCAGCCCGAGCCGAGTACGGCCGCGCCGAGGACGATGACAAGCTTCGGGGATGTAAGCATCTGGAGGGCTCGGGTTGACGTTGAACGTGCTGGCCCCGGGGACAAAAGCATGATCCGGACCAGAACATGTGATTGGCTTGGGCGGAATGCCGGCGCCGGCTCGCCTCAGACGCGGTAGCGGAGGCCGGCAAAGCCGTCCGTGTGCTGGCCGCGCAGCGCGAATAGCCCTCGGCGTGTCGGTTAACCAGCCCGTTCACGGACACGCCATCGATCCACAGCGGCAGGTCGGTGGAGTGATCGCTGCTGAAGCCGCGGATCGATGCATCGGAGCGGTCGCCTTTGCGATGGAGTCGCGGCGCGCGGAATCCCTGGAGACAGCCGGTGGAGTGGTTGACCACGTCACGCAGCATCTGCAAGGATAACTACCGTGCGCCGCCAATACACCCCGCCGCGACGATTCGCGCTGGTTGCGGTTCGAGCAGCCATGAGCGAGTGTTACTACGGGCAGGAAGCGAACACGAGCGCAACTCCGGCGGCCACGAACATTCTCACTTCTTTCGATGCAGCTCTGATCCCGCACAATGCCAATTAGGCTGATCGAGCGCGCACGCGACTTGTCGCGCAGGCGGTTCGTGGTGGTCAGCGTGCTCCTGGGCGTCGGCTGCATCGCGCTGCTCGTGCTCGACGGGCTCTCCGCCGCGGTTCACTTCCACGTGGGCGTCGCTGTGTTCGGAGTGGCGTTCTTTGTCGTCCTCCTGTTCTGGTTTCGTGTCGTTGAGGCACGAACAAAGCACTTTCGGCGCGACCGACGTAGCGACTGACGGAGCGACTGACGGAGCGACTCCGCCGATCCGAGGTTGACTGGGCATAAGGCCAGGGGGTATTCTCCCGCTTCACCAGCCCAACCATGCTCCAGCCCCTTCCCATACCCGCGCAGTCCGCAGCACCCGATCAGCCGGGTGGGATTCGGCGTACGCCCTGGTGGCTGGATGTTCTGCTCATTCTGTTTGTCGCGTCGATTGCCTACGGCGTCGCCCGCGCTGCTGCTCGTTGGAGCACGCCGCTGTCGCCGAACGTGCGCATCGACACGTCGATATCACTGCTGCCGCTCTACGCCGGGCTCTCGACGTTGCGGATGGCGATTGCATACATCGTGTCTCTGGTGTTCAGCCTGCTCTACGCGCGCGCGGCCGCAGCAAGCAAGGCAGCCGAAAGGGTCATGCTGCCTGTGCTCGACATTCTGCAGAGCATCCCGATCCTCTCCTTCATGCCGGGCGTGGTGCTCGCACTGGCCGCGGCCTTTCCCGGGCGCACTGTCGGCCTTGAGCTCGCGGCGATAATTCTCATATTCACCAGTCAGGCGTGGAACCTGGCTTTCAGCTTTCACCAGTCGCTCGCGACAATCCCGCGCGAGCTCAGTGAGGCTGCTGATGTGTATCGACTCGGCGCATGGCGCAGGTTCACCCGACTGGAGCTTCCGTTCGGCGCCATCGCGCTCATTCAGAACAGCATGATGAGCTGGGCCGGCGGCTGGTTCTTCCTCATGGCTTCGGAACAGTTCGTGCTCGGCGCGAACAATTTAAGACTTCCCGGACTCGGCTCGTATCTCGCCGCGGCGGCGGAGGCGCGAGACACGCGGGCGATCATCTGGGGAATCGTCGCGCTTGTTACGGTGATAGTTGCGCTGGACCAGGTCCTGTGGCGGCCCCTGGTCGCGTGGTCCGACAGATTCAAGTTCGAGCAATCGGGCGGCGATGCGTCGGAATCGTGGATGCTCGATCTCTTGCGCAACTCGAACGTGGTCGAGTGGCTGCGCGATCATACGATCGCGCCCATCGAGCGTCGCCTCGAAAGGCCGCGCGTCCCACGCGATACAGACAGGCGGCCTCTGACCGTTCCTCGATGGATGCGAGTGCTCGCGGGAGGCGCTGCTTCCGTTGCGGCCGCCGGAATCGTAGTGTGGGGCGGCTTCGCAGCCTTTCATAGCGTGTCCGTGCTCAGTGGGAGAACGTGGCTCACGATTCTTGTAGCCACGCTCGCCACGTTTGGTCGCACGCTCGCCGCGCTCATCATCGCGACCGCGTGGACTGTTCCATTCGGCGTCGCCGTGGGTACCAGTCCAACGTGGTCGAGACGGTTGCAGCCAGTAGTGCAGGTGATCGCATCCATTCCGGCCACGGCACTGTTTTCCGTGTTGCTGCTTCTGCTCCTCGAGCTTCCTGGCGGATTGAACATAGCTGCGATCGCATTGATGATTCTCGGAACGCAGTGGTACATCCTGTTCAACGTCATCGCGGGCGCAATGGCCATACCTTCGGACCTCAAGGAAGCAGGCAGCGTGTACGGGCTGTCGGGTTGGAGGCGGTGGCGGCTGCTCATCATTCCGGCGATCTTCCCGTATCTTGTCACGGGACTCATCACGGCCACGGGCGGTGCGTGGAATGCGAGCATCGTATCCGAGTACGTGATCTTTGCAGGACGCAAGATCAGCACGACCGGGTTGGGCGCGCTGATCGCCGAGGCCGCCGACGCTCAGAACTTCGCGCTGCTCCTCGCATCCACGCTGGTGATGGCTGCTGTGGTAATCATTGGGAATCGGCTTGTCTGGCGGAAGCTGTACCGGATCGCCGAGTCGCGTTACCGACTGGAATAGGAAACTGAAATGACAGCGACATTGCTGGCGCCGCCAGTCGCAGAGCGCGGCGAAGTGATCCTCGAAGCAAGATCGGTCGACAAGTATTACGGCGACGACCGGACGCCAGTACTGGACGATGTGAGCGTCGCACTTCACTCCGGCGAGTTCGTCGCACTGTTAGGTCCGTCCGGTTCCGGGAAGTCCACGCTGCTTCGGTTGCTGTCCGGATTGATGGCGCCGTCGTCCGGGAAGGTGCTATCGCACGGTGAGGAGTTGGTCGGGATCAATCCCAATGTCGCAGTCGTTTTCCAGAGTTTCGCGCTCTTTCCATGGCTCACTGTGCTACAGAATGTGGAGCTCGGACTTCTGTCGCTCGGCGTGCCGGCGGACGAGCGACGCGCGCGCGCGGTCGCGGCAATCGATCTGATCGGTCTGGACGGCTATGAGGAAGCGTTTCCGAAGGAACTATCCGGTGGCATGAAGCAGCGTGTCGGCTTTGCGCGCGCGCTCGTGGTGCAGCCGGAAGTTCTGTTCATGGACGAGCCGTTTTCGGCGCTGGACGTGCTTACGGGCGAAACGCTTCGGAGCGAGCTGCAGGAACTGTGGATATCAAAGTCGATGCCGACCAGGGCGGTGCTTCTGGTGACCCACAACATCGAAGAGGCGGTGACGCTCGCGGATCGCATTCTCGTGTTCGGCGCAAATCCCGGCCACATTCGCATCGAGATGGCGGGTCTTCCGGCGCACGAGCGCTCCCCGCACGGGCCCGCGCGGCAGAAACTGGTGGACGCGATCTACCGTGTGATGACGAATCCAGGCGAGGACGCTGCGACGCTGATTGGCCGGAAGAGTGCGCCGGCGGCGAGCGCTGAGCGGCCGCGCCGTTACCAGGTGCTACCCGACGTCGGGATCGACGACCTCACGGGGTTCGTGCAGTATCTCTCGAGCATCGGCGGCCGCGCGAACGTGCACGATCTCGCACGCGACCTTCAGCTGCGCAGCGATGACGTGCTCGCTATCGTGGAGGCGAGCGACTTGCTCGGCTTCGCCGACTTGCAGGACCGGGCCGTCGTGATCACGCAACCAGGAACGGAGTTCGCAGACGCCGACCTCGACGTAGAGAAGGCAATGTTCAGACACTACGCACTTGCGCACGTCTCGCTGCTGCGCCACATCGTCCGCGAACTCGACGCCGCACCTTCTGCGACGCTCGATTCGGATCGGCTCATGGAAGAGCTGGAAGAGGCATTCTCAGGAGGCGAGGCACGGCGGCAGTTCGAAACCGTTGTCGATTGGGGGCGGTACGCAGAGCTTTTCTCGTACGACGACGCGAGTGGCGAACTGCGACTCGACCCGGAGACAGGAGTGGGCGCCGCCAACGCACTGCGCGATGCGATGACGGCGGATGGCGCCACCGGTTGGTCCGGTGACGGCGACGACGCGTAGTTCAGAGACGGAAAGTAGCGGGCTACTTTCGCACCCTTCCGCAGACGGAGGCATACGCTTTGGCGGCGCTGCTTCCTGCCGGCCGCTTCGCCCAGTCCAACTCCTTGACCTCCGCGTCGGTCGACTCGTACGCCGACACTGGCTTGCCGGCGACGTCGTACGTCTCGGCCGACACCGGTTTGATGCCTTGCGTTGTGCAATCGATGAGCTTGCGATCAACCATCGTGCGGTATGCGTGCCTCGTCCCGATCATCTGACTCGTGGGGTACTGCCAGCGCAGCCGCACGCGGTAGGTGCCATCAGACTCGCGTCGAGTCTGCGTCGTATCGAGCGCGACTCGTACCGACGCGTCACTGTACACTGCGCGCCATGCGCCAGGCGGCGTCCACGCGTGGCTGGCACTGGCGGTTCTGCTCCGCGTTGGCGCGCGTCGGGAAGACTGCGCAGCTACAGGCGATGCGGCCAACGAACCAGCAACCGCGGCCGCCATCAGTCCAGCAATAATTTTCTCGTGCACTGACATACCTCACTCGTTTGAATTGATTTCCTCGCCCAATGACTGGAGCACTCCTCGTGCCGCTCTTGATCCGGTCGCGAGTGCACCTTCGACTGTGCCGCTGTGGCCGTGCGTATCCGTTGCCTCACCAGCGAAGAATACAGTCTGTTCAACCGGACGCGCGAGCTTTCGCGCCGCGCCGGCACCTCCGACCACTGCATAACTGTACGCACCGCGCGCAAATGGGTCCCGCTCCCAGTTGTGCATCCAGCTTCCCGTCACCAGGCCCGCCAGTCGTTCATAGGTGGTGCCAAGGTGAGACGCGAGATCTCGCAGCGCAAGCCGCTCGATCTCCGCGTCGGACTGGCCCGCGAGCTCTGCTGCCGGCGGTCCGCCGAGCCAGCCAACGAGTACCGGTGCGCGCACGGGGAACGGGGTCCACCAGACTGGAAATGCCGATCCCGGACTGTGGAGGAAGCTGAGCGACGACAGGCCGGCGCCGCCGTTGGTGGGCGCGTTCCGCAATCCCTTCTCCCAGAAACGCTCGGTGAAGGCAAAGACAGTGCGGATAACGGCGCCCATGGCAAGCCCGCTCAGGGCGTCGCGCACGACAGGAATCTCAGGTGTAAACGTGATTGCGCCGGTCTCTCGCGCGTCAGCCTGGAGCACGCCGACAGGCACGGTGACGATTACGGTCGTCGCGCGAAACTCCCGCACATCACCGTCGGGAGTGCGGCAGCGTACCAGTACGTCACCGCGCTGCCACTCGACACCGGTCACGACGGTGTTGAGCTCTATCGCGTCGTACACGGCGTGGGCGAGATGGGCCGTTATCCGGTCGTATCCCTCAAGCAGCCGCCCCGTGCGCTCCTCTTCCGGGCTTTCCGCCGGATCTCCTCCGCGGCCCAGCCACCGCTCGCTCACGCGCTCAGGATCAGCCGCGTGAAATCCCTGCACGAACTCCAGCGCCAGCTTCCGCGCCATGGCGTGCCTTGGCTTGCGCTTCCGTGCGGCACGCTCGCGCAGGTGATCCGCAAAGCTGCGGTCCGGCGTACAGTGCTCGTCCAGCTTCCCCAGAATCCGATCTATCTTGTCGTAGAAATCGACCTGTGTGAATCGTCCCTCGCAGGCTTGCCAGTGTTCACCCACGACGTCCATTGCCTTCAACCTCGCGTCGGCGATTATGGTGTCGGTCTCGGGTGTCTCACCGTGCAGGAACTCGGCGCCCAGCTCGATCGGAACCATTACCGCGGGGTCGCGATAGGTGAAGATTCGTCCGCCCACACGCCCGCGCGCCTCGAGCACGACTACCTCACGGCCAGCCGCGCGCAGCTCGTGCGCTGCGGCCAACCCCGCGGCGCCTGCGCCTATGATTATGGTGTCGGTCACGTGTGCTGCTCCATTCAAGCTGAAGTGTACAT
>JALYTX010000104.1 GCA_030854055.1 Gemmatimonadota bacterium
AGTATCATCAGTCGCGGCCAGAGCGCGCGTCGGCCAAGTGGCGGGCGACCAATGCTGTTTCCGGATGGCGCTCGCCGAATGCGTGAGCGAGCGTGGCGTGACTCGCCTCGAGCGCGCGCAGCGCTCCGGGACGATCGTGTTGCGCCACCAGGATCTGCCCGAGGGCGTCCTGAACCTCTGCGAACCTGGGGTCCTCTGGTGAGAACTCTAGCGACGCGGAATCCAGCGCCGTAGCAATTGTCGCCCGCGCGATACCGGGCTTTCTTTCCGCGAGTTGTAGCAGCGCCACGCGGGTGATCGCTTGGACGTAAAGGCGACGCGCAATCGGACCGTCCCGCGGCAGAATCTTTAGTCCCCGCGCGGTTTCGGCCTCGGCGAGACTGACATTGCCGGCTTCGCGATCGATGCCACCAAGTTGAATCCAGGCAAGAGCGGCATCGGGATGATTCGGGCTGGAACTGCGCGAAATTACGTCAATAGCTTCGCGCACTAGAGCGGAGGCAGCCACGAACTGGCCGCGCCGCTCCAGGTTCTGCGCCAAATTGGTGAGCGTGAATGCACGCTGCGGAAGATATCGACCGCCTATGCTTGCATATACGTCGAGAGCCTCGCGGTATCTCCGTTCCGCTTCGTTCAGTTTCCCGCGCGCGTCCAACACGCCGCCGAGGTTCCCCAGCACGATTGCGGTACTCAACGCGTCCGGTCCGAAAGTTCGCCGGTGCTCTATGAGCGCATGGCGATACAATTCCTCCGACTCAGCCAATTTGTTTTCGAACCATGTCGCACCGCCAAGGTTATTGAGCACCGTCACGCACACGTGTGCCGTATCCGCGCGCCGGTCGCCGGTGCGGCAGATCTCCAGTTCCGCACGAAAGAGCGTATCCGCCGCGTAGTTATTGCCGCGCTCCAGCTGCGACTCGCCCAGATCGTTGAGGTCCGTCGCGATATCGGGAAGCGCGGGGGCGCCTATTCGCCGATCGATCCCGATCGCAAGTGTCAGCTGGGTGACACCCTGATCGTACTTGCCAATTGCAGTGTAGGTTCGTCCGAGGGTCTTTCGTACTACCGATTCGACCGCCGGATCGGCGGTCAGGACAATGCCCGCACGATCCGCCGCGGCGTCCAGTATGTCGGAAAGGTTGCTACCGGGTTGGGCGTTAACCGGATGTGTCGCGTTCCTCGCGTCGGGGGCCGCGAGCATGTCCTGGAGAAACGCCGAGACCTGCGCGGAACGTGCTCGTTCCACGTCGCTCTTGCGAGACTGCAGCAATGCGGCAACTGAGCCGGCGAGCAGCGCAGCAGCGGCAACGGCGGCGGCGGTGATACCGGGCCAGTGGAGATGGACGTACTTGCGCGTGCGATATGGCAAGCTGTCGCCGTGCGCAAGGACAGGTTGGCCAGCCAGATAGCGGCGGAGGTCGTCTGCAAACTGTTGGACTGATTCGTACCGCTCCGACGGTTCCAGGCGCAGCGCCTTGCACGCTATGTCATCCAGATCGCCTCTCAGCTTGCGCCGCAGGACGGCGACGCTGCGCATGCCTGTCGCGATGGCGGCTTGCGCCGACACAGACTCACTCGGCGGCGCAGCTTCAAGCTCCATCGCGTCCAGCGCCGCACGCGTTGTCCGGTCGCCGAAGACGAATGGGCGCCGGCCGGCGATGAGTTCGTAGAGCACCGCGCCAAGAGAGTACACGTCGCTTACAACTGATGCTGGCGCACCACGCAGCTGTTCGGGAGACGCGTATTCTGGAGTAATCAGCCGCGCGTTATGCACGCCGTCTCCTGGATGCGTTGCCGCACGCGCGCGAAGCAGCGTCGCAACCCCGAAGTCGAGCAGCTTGACACTTCCATCGGACGTGACGAGGATATTCGCCGGCTTGAGATCGCGATGCACGACGAGCTTGCCGTGTGCGTGCTGAACCGCATTGCATGCCTGCAGGAATAGTTTCAGGCGGTCGTTGATAGAAAGCGAGCCCTTGTCGCAATATTTGGTGATGGAAGTCCCTTCGACGAATTCCATCACGAAGAACGGGTCGCCCTGCTCTGTCTCGCCGCCGTCGAGCAGACGCGCGATATTGCGATGCTCCAGTGTCGCGAGAATCTGCCGCTCATCGCGGAAACGATCCGCCATGCCACTCGTGGTCACGGTCGGGCGCACAACCTTCACGGCTACACGCTGCTCGTAGGCCTCGTCGGCTCGAAGGCCTTCGTAAACCGTTCCCATGCCGCCGGAGCCCACCAGTCTCATCAGCCGATATCGCGCGACGACGGACCCCAGCCGCTCTTCGGCACGCGAGTCGTCGTCAGCTAAGAACCGCGGGTGTTCGAATAGCTGAGTGTCTTCATGCGCCGCAGCAAGGAGGCGCATAACCGAATCGAATAGCGCCTTATTGCCGTCGGCTGCCGGTGCGAGAACAGCTTCCCACTCTGCCGGCGGAGCGTCTATCGCACGATCGAAGAGTTCCCGAATGCGACCTGCGTCGTGCGCTGCGTTGCCGTCTGGTGCTACTTGGTCAAACCCATCTCGCATGCGAGCCACGCCTTCGCAAATTGCCAGTCCCGTTTCACCGTGTTCGGTGAGATTTTGATGATCTGCGCCACTTCCTCGACTTCGAATCCGCCAAACACTCGCAGCTCCACCACCTGCGCAGCGCGCGCGTAAAGAGCGGCAAACCTTGACAGCAGATCATCCAGAACCATCACATCTAGCGCATCGCCGGCTGGCACGCTGCCATCCGGCATCGAGATCATGGTCGTCTGCACCCCGGCGTTTCGCTTCGCGGCACTGCGGTCACGTGCGTAGTCGACGAGGACGTGCCGCATCGTGCGCGCAGCGGCAGCGAGGAAATGTTCGCGGTCATTCCAGTTGGCGGCATGCTGCTGGGCGAGGCGCAGGAACGCCTCGTGGACCACCGCCGAGGTATCCAGCGTGTGTCCCGCGCGCTCGTTTCGAAGCAAACGCTGAGCTATGCCGAGCAGTTCGTCGTAAAGTTGCGCGGCGAACCGTTCCGTGTTGGATGTGCTTGCCTCCACAGGCGGGGACAGCCCCTTGACCCGGGAAGTCGTTCCAGTCGAGCGGGCGCCGTC
>JALYTX010000111.1 GCA_030854055.1 Gemmatimonadota bacterium
ATTGCGCGCAAGCCGGGAATGTCGCGCGACGATCTGTTGAACACCAACGCCGGCATCGTCAAACAGGTTTCAGAGCAGATCAAGAAGACATCGCCCAATGCGATTCTCATCATTGTGTCGAACCCACTGGATGTGATGTCCTACGTCGCGATGCAGGTCACCGGCTTTCCGCGTGAACGCGTAATTGGAATGGCCGGCGTGCTCGACACGGCTCGCTATCGCAGTTTCCTCGCCGAAGCGGCCGACGTCTCGGTGCGCGACATCCAGGCCATGGTGCTCGGCGGCCACGGTGATACGATGGTGCCGCTCATATCGTACACGAGCGTGAGCGGAATTCCGATCACGCAGCTCATATCCAAGGAAAAGCTCGACGCGATTGTGGCGCGCACGCGTACTGGCGGCGGCGAGATCGTCAAGCATCTCAAGACCGGCTCTGCGTACTACGCCCCGTCCTCGGCCGCTGTCCAGATGTGCGAGGCCATCGCCCGGGATCAAAAGCGCATTCTGCCGTGCGCCGCCTGGCTGCAGGGCGAATATGGCATGCGCGATCTTTTTCTTGGCGTGCCGTGCAAGCTCGGTCGCGGCGGGATCGAAAAGATCTACGAAGTAAACCTCACCGCTGAGGAACGGAGTGCGCTCGAGGCAAGTGCGGAGGCCGTTCGCGAGCCGATGCGCGCTGTCAAGCTCTAGTCAGCAGTGAACGCGGTACGCAGGTTCTGGCGATCGACCATCGGCAGGAAGGTCGCCATGGCTGTAACTGGCTTTATCGGTATCGGATTCGTGCTCGCGCACGTTACCGGAAACCTTTTGGTCTTCAGGGGTCCGGACGCGCTCAATGCGTACAGCCACTTCCTGCACGGACCGGGTGCGGAGCTGCTCTGGGTGGCACGAGTTGTACTTGTCGTGGCGGTCATCCTGCACGTCGCTGCGGCGTATTCCCTGTCGCGGCAGAGCCACGCCGCCCGCCCGCAGGATTATGCCAGACGAGTCCCGCAAGTATCCACCGTTGCATCGCGCGTCATGCGCTGGGGCGGCGTGCTGCTGCTCGTTTTCATTGTGTTCCACATCCTCCACTTCACGACCGGGACGTTCAGCCCGGGCGGCCCATTCGTGGAAGGTGACGTCTACCACAACGTGATCCAGGCATTTCATGTGTGGTGGGTCGCGCTCTTTTATATCGTGTCGATGATCTTTCTCGGACTGCACCTGTACCACGGGGCCTGGAGCGCTGCGCGCACGCTTGCTGTCAGCGGCGATTCCGCTAACCCGCTGCATCACAGGCTGTCCGCAGTGGTCGCTGTGGCCGTATGGGCCGGTTTTACGCTCGTGCCCGTCGCCGTTCTTCTTGGTTGGGTCAGGTAGAGTATGGAACTGAATGCCAAGGTCCCGCCAGGTCCGCTGACCGATAAGTGGGAAAAGCACAAGTTCGACGTCAAACTGGTCAATCCCGCGAACAAGCGTAAATACACCGTGCTCGTGGTCGGCTCCGGCCTCGCTGGCGCGTCCGCGGCCGCCACGTTGAGCGAGCTTGGCTACAAGGTAAAGTGCTTTTGTTTCCAGGACTCCCCGCGCCGAGCGCACAGCATTGCCGCGCAGGGTGGGATCAACGCCGCCAAGAATTACCAGAACGATGGCGACAGCGTGTACCGCCTGTTTTATGACACCATAAAGGGCGGAGACTTTCGGTCCCGCGAGGCGAATACATACAGGCTGGCGCAGGTGTCGGTGAACATCATCGACCAGTGCGTCGCGCAGGGCGTGCCATTCGCGCGGGAATATGGGGGCACGCTCGCAAATCGCTCGTTCGGCGGTGCGCAGGTCTCACGTACCTTCTACGCGCGCGGACAGACCGGACAGCAGTTGCTGCTCGGCGCGTACCAGGCACTCGAAAAACAGATCGCGAAGGGACTCGTCACGATGTATCCGCGCACCGAGATGCTCGATCTCGTCGTCATTGGTGGAAAGGCGCGCGGAATCGTTACGCGCAACCTCCTCACGGGCAGGATCGAGTCGCACGCGGCCGATGCGGTACTACTCGCTACGGGCGGTTATGGCAATGTGTTCTACCTTTCAACCAACGCCCGCGGATCCAACGCAACTGCAATCTGGCGCGCGTACAAGCGCGGAGCGTTGTTTGCGAATCCGTGTTTCACGCAGATCCATCCCACCTGTATTCCGGTCAGTGGTGATTATCAGTCGAAGCTGACGCTCATGAGCGAATCGCTCCGGAACGACGGCCGAGTCTGGGTGCCCACGGCGAAGGGCGACAAGCGTGCACCGCGCGATATCCCGGAAGCAGAGCGCGACTACTATCTCGAGCGCAAGTATCCTGCGTTCGGAAATCTTTCTCCGCGAGACATTGCGTCACGCGCTGCCAAGGAAGTGTGCGACGAGGGAAGGGGAGTTGGCGAAACGGGGCTCGGCGTATATCTCGATTTCGCTGACGCGATCCAGCGGCTTGGTGAGCGGACTATCACCGAGCGCTACGGCAATCTGTTCGAGATGTACGAGCGAATTACCGCCGAGAATCCGTACGAGGCTCCGATGCGGATCTATCCGGCCGTCCACTACACCATGGGTGGTCTCTGGGTCGATTACAATCTCATGACGACTGTGCCTGGCCTGTACGCCATGGGCGAAGCAAACTTCTCGGATCACGGTGCCAACCGGCTTGGTGCGAGCGCGCTCATGCAGGGACTTGCTGACGGCTACTTCGTGATACCGTACACTCTCGGTGACTACCTCGCGCGCGGCGGCATCAACTCGGTGAATACCGACATGCCAGAGTTCAAACAGGTTGAGGACGAGATCGCGGAACGCACGCGCAGGCTGCTCGCAGTGGACGGAAAGAGGACTGTTGATTCCATTCACCGCGAGCTCGGTCACATCATGTGGAATTATTGCGGAATGGCGCGCAACGACGCGGGACTGCGAAAGGCGCTGGAGCTGATCCCCGCGCTCCGCGAGGAGTTCTGGAGCAACGTCAACGTGCCTGGCTCCGACACCGAGCTGAACCAGGCACTCGAGAAGGCAGGTCGCGTGTCCGACTTCCTGGAGCTGGGTGAGTTGATGGTGCGCGATGCGCTGGACCGAACCGAATCGTGCGGCGCCCATTTCCGCGAGGAGAGCCAGACCGCGGACGGGGAGGCTCTTCGGGACGACGAAGACTTTTCGTATGTCGCCGCGTGGGAATACGCCGGTGTGAATGCGGAACCGATCCTGAACAAGGAGCCGCTGGAGTTCGAATCCGTGCATCTTTCGCAGCGGAGCTACAAGTAATGAATCTCAAGCTCCACGTGTGGCGCCAGGCTTCGCCGAAGGATACGGGACGGCTCGAGACATACGAGGCGCCTGACGTATCGCCAGACATGTCATTCCTGGAGATGCTTGACGTGGTCAACGAGCGACTCACTCTGGAAGGCAAGCGGCCAATCGCGTTCGATCATGACTGTCGCGAAGGCATCTGCGGCTCGTGCGGAATGATGATCAATGGCGTCGCCCACGGACCCCAGCGCGGTACCGCTACGTGCCAGCTACACATGCGTGTGTTCAGGGACGGCGACGAAATCCTTGTTGAGCCGTGGCGTGCGCGGGCGTTTCCAATCGTCAAGGATCTGGTTGTCGATCGGAGCTCGTTCGATCGCATCATTCAGAGCGGCGGATTCGTCGGCGTCAATACAGGCGGTACGCCGGACGGCAACGATATTCTGATTGGCAAGTCCGACGTAGACCACGCCATGGACGCCGCCGCGTGCATCGGTTGTGGCGCCTGCGTCGCAGCGTGCCCCAACGCCTCGTCGTCGTTGTTCACAGGGGCAAAGATTACGCACCTGGGCCTGCTACCGCAGGGGCAGCCGGAACGCGACCGGCGCGTTGTGCAGATGGTGGAACAGATGGACACCGAAGGGTTCGGAAATTGCTCGCTCTTCGGTGAGTGCCAGGCAGCGTGTCCGAAAGAAATCAGCATCGACGCAATCAAGACGATGAATCGCGACTATTTGAGAGCCGTTGCGCGCGGGGGCGGTAATGCCGCCGTTGCGGCTGGCGACGCGTGATGGCAGAATCTACCAACGATCACCCCGAACCCAAGTTCGTTGATTCGGAGACCGCTCTCGGCGGTGCGGACGCTGTTGAAAAGACGACGTACGTGGTGGGGAAGGGTACAGATCCGAACGCGCTTTCGCCCACGGGGAGGCCGGCGGCGGTTGGGCGACCGGGAAGAAATGTGATCGTTTGGGGCATTGTTGCCCTGATCCTGATGGTTCTGGTCGTTTACGCGTTCGGCGCGTTCCGGCGCTGAGCGACGGACGATCCGCCGACTAAGTGTTTCGCCCGAACGCCGCCACCGCGCGAGTCTGCATGAATCGCCAACAGGGACGCGCCATTCGCGGGCGTTGAACGCGGCGGGTCAAAGGCGAGTAGCTTAAGCAGCAATACTTCTTTCCGGAGTAGTCGCTGCCAGAGCCCAGAGCATTGCTGACGCGTGTGCTTGCCGGGCGTTACGAGATCGAGCGAGAGATCGGTCGCGGCGGTATGGCGACGGTTTACCTCGCGCGAGACCTACGTCACGACTCAACGGTTGCGGTGAAGGTTCTGCACCCTGAACTCGCTGCGTTTCTCGGCTTCGAGCGCTTCCAGCGAGAGATTCAGGTCACGGCGCGGCTGCAGCACCCGAACCTCCTTCCCGTCTTCGACTCCGGGCGTTCTGGCGCCCTCGAGTATTATGTCACGCCGTACATCGAAGGCGAATCGCTTGCCGACAGGATCGGTCGGGAGCAGCAACTTCCGATCGAAGATACTCTGGAGCTGACGTGCGAGGTGGCCGATGCGCTGGCGTATGCGCACAATCACGGCCTGGTGCACCGCGACATAAAGCCCGGCAACATCCTGCTCACGCACGGGCATGCCGTCGTTGCCGATTTCGGAATTGCGCGGATTGTCGGAGCGAGCGGCGACGGAAGACTAACGGCGAGCGGCATGGCACTCGGCACGGTAGCATACATGAGTCCGGAGCAGGCGTCGGGGGGAGATGTTGACGGGAGGAGTGACATCTACAGTCTTGGCTGCGTGCTGTACGAGATGCTCGCAGGCGCACCGCCATTTAGCGGCGCGAACGCCCAGGCGGTTATAGCGCGCCACATGGTGGAGCCTCCCCCGCCTCTTCGCGCGGTGCGCCCGTCAGTTACCGCCGCTCTAGAAGCGGTGGTCCGCAAGGCGCTCGCCAAGTCACCGGCAGACCGGTTCGCCAACGCATCGCAGTTCAGGGATGCGCTTAGGCGCGTGCGGGCAATCGGCGCTCCGGATGCGCCATCAACTTCCCGCACGTCACTGTGGGGCGAACGGCGGGCGCGTTTCGTTGCTGTCGGACTGGTTACAGCCGCAATTGCCGCAGTCATGCTTGTCGCACCGCACAAGGCCCGTCTGCACGGTGTAACGCGAACTCACGCGGAGGGCACCACGAACCTTGCACGTATCGCGGTGTTGTATTTCAACGATAACAGTCCATCGCACGACATGGCGTACCTGGCCGGCGGGCTCACTGATGAATTGATACATCAGCTCAGCGCGGTGCCTGCGCTCCATGTCGTCTCGCGCAACGGAGTACTGCCGTACAGAGATCGGCCGGTCAGTGTCGACAGCATCGCGACGGCGCTCCAGGTTGGAAGCGTGGTTACTGGCAGCGTGCAAAAGTTTGGCGACAAGGTACGCGTCGATGTTGAGTTGGTGGACGCGAACACGGGAACTCATCTCGGAAGCCGCACGATAGAGCACTCCACGAATGATTTGTTCGCGCTCGAGGACGACGTATCGCAACAAGTCGCCATCTTGCTTCGCACGCGTCTCGGACAGCAGATTCGCATTCAGCAGATCCAGGAAGGGACGTCGAGCGTGCAGGCGCGCAGGCTGGTGTTGCAGGCGGTAGAGTTACGCGATGAGGCTGCAACCATCGCCGCCGACACTCGCGCTGGCAATAGTAGCGACGCTATCGGGCTTTTCCAAAGAGCAGACACGCTGCTAGCGGCCGCTGAGGTTGCAGACCCCAACTGGGTCCAACCATTGATTGAACGCGGATGGGTGATGTGGGGCACTGCGCGTGTGCTTTCGCCGAAAGCCGGATCGCGGCAGCTACGTCTAGCGCAGGAATATGCCGAGCAGGCACTGCGACTGGCGCCGAACAATCCCGAGGCCCTCGAATTCCATGGCACGGTCCTCTGGGAACTGGCCAGGAACGCCATAAACGATCGCGCCGACCCGTCCAGTTACATCAGCGCCTCCACGCGCGACTTGAGGCAAGCGGTCGCGATCCAGCCGACGCTTGCTCGCGCATGGAGCGCGCTCGGCACCGTGTTGTACTATACGGGCGACGTCGCAGAGGCCAACATGGCTGCGCGGCGCGCACTCGCCGCGGACGCCTATCTCGAGAACGCGCCAGCCATTCTGTATCAGCTTTATACCAGCGAGGAGTTGCTCGGTAACTATCCCGCTGCGCGCCAGGCCTGCAGCGACGGCCGCCGATTCCCCAACGACTGGCGCTTCGTAGAATGCAGGCTCACGCTCATGCCGTTTGAGTCGGGACCGGCCAATCCCAAAGCGGCGTGGGCGCTAGTTGCGCAGCTGGATAGCATGGATCCGCCAGTGCAGGCTGCCGCGAGCCAGTACTCCTACAGCCCGATCTTCTGGAGGATGGAAGCCGCAGTGATCTCCGCGCGCGCGGGGCAGTCGGACAGCGCACGCGCCGTGATAGCATGGGCGGAGCATCAGATCGGCAACGATTCCAGCGCGCGGATAGACCTCGACTATGACGAGGCGAATGTCAGACTTGCACTCGGCGAGCCGGTGATCGCGCTGCGGTTGCTCACCGAGTATGCAGCCGCTCGCCCAACACTCAAGCCGTACATCGGCCGTGACCCGCGGTTCGCCACGCTCAGGACCGACCCGCGCTTCGCAGCGCAGTTCACAACAATGCTTCGAGCTCCGACAAAGTAAGTGCTTCCATTCCGTTTCGCGATCGAATCGCCGTCAGCAGGATCGGCGCAGAGTCTGGGAGGTGCGCAATGGCAATCACGCTCGGATGGTTGAACGCTTTTCGGATTCGCTCGGCCAGTTCCGGGCCACCTGATCGGATGTAGTACGGAAGTACAAACTTCTCGACGGCGGCCTCGCTCCAGAACATTGCGTCATGCAGGGTGGCGAGATCCGTGACAGCGGCTCCGCCGGTTGTTACCATTGGCGGGTCGATCGTCATCGAACGCAGCTTCGCGCGGTTGGGCACAATGTTGCTCGTGGCGCATTCGAAGATCACGTCCGCGGACGCGGAAGGCGGCTCCGCCTTCAGTTCCGGTCCATCTGGCCCCCACACGACGTACGCAGGCCGGTCGCGGACGCCGTCCGCCGCTTCAGCAAGTGCTCGAAGGTCATTTGCCGTCAGTGTCCGCCTTGCCACGGGAACTCCTCCAGAGTGCGGGTCGGTGCCGAAACGTTACGGATCGCATTTGCCATCCGCAAGAGCGACGGACGAGCGGCAAGCCGTCTTGCTGGTTACAGTCGCGGAAGCGTTACGCCGCTCTGACCCTGGTACTTGCCCTTCTTGTCCTTGTACGAGGTGAGCGGCGGCTCCTCACCGCGAAAGAACATCACCTGTGCTATTCCCTCATTGGCGTAAATCTTGGCTGGCAGCGGCGTGGTGTTGGAAATCTCGAGGGTGACATACCCCTCCCATTCCGGCTCGAACGGTGTCACATTTGTGATAATACCGCA
Source organism: Gemmatimonadota bacterium (assembly GCA_030854055.1). GTDB lineage: Bacteria > Gemmatimonadota > Gemmatimonadetes > Gemmatimonadales > Gemmatimonadaceae > Fen-1247. Next base: position 7,759 of record JALYTX010000111.1, read on the forward strand.
GCGTGCATACGTGGACTTTCCAACACATAGAGTCACCACGTCGCGGGGTATGCGGAAATACTCGACGGAGCACGCCAGTGCGAAGGAATTGGCCGGAACGATGCATACGTCGCCCTCGAACTCGACGAACGACTTCGGATCGAAGTTCTTGGGATCGATGAGCGAGTTGAGCACGTTGGTGAAGATCTTGAACTGGTTCGAAACCCGCATGTCGTAGCCGTAGGAGCTGACTCCGTACGAGATCACCCCAGAGCGCACCTGGCTGCTTTCAAAAGGCTCGATCATCCCCTTGGCTGCCTGCTCGATGATCCAGCGGTCAGACTGAATGGACATTCAATTCCGAGTAAAACGTTTCCGTTGAAAAGCGTGTTAACATAAGCTAAAATCCTGCGAGACGCATTAGTGAAATTTTTCACATGCGGGCTGGCCTAGAGCGGCCGCCCGCCCTCCAATCGGCATGGCGCGAGAATACTTTCCAGTCCTGCTGTTGCTCGGCTTCGTTGCCATGAACGCCGTGCTCATCATCGGCGTTTCAGCTCTGACGATCCGCAAGCGACCGACGCCCGTGAAGCGCGCCGCATACGAATCCGGTATTCCGGCCATCGGCGATGCGCGCGAACGATTCTCGGTCGCGTTCTACATGATCGCAATGTTGTTCATCATCTTCGACATCGAAACGGTGTTCATGATCCCGTGGGCGGCGTCGTTCCGACAGCTCTCGTGCAGTGTGGACATCACGGCCGCCGCATGTCCGCCTGGCCTCACGTCGTTCTTCGGACTCGGCGAGATGCTCATCTTCATGGCGATTCTCGTCGTTGGTTTCGTGTACGTCTGGAAGAAAGGAGCATTGAAATGGGATTGACCGCCCGACCCGACGCGGCGCTCAGCCGCGTGGAATATGATCCGCAATCCCAGGATGGCTGGGTGACGACCCGACTCGACTTCCTCGTCAACTGGGGACGTGCCAACTCGCTCTGGCCCATGCCGTTCGGTACGGCTTGCTGCGCCATCGAGTTCATGGCGACCGCGGCCGCTGACTTCGATCTGGCGCGATTCGGCATGGAGCGAATGTCGTTTTCGCCGCGTCAGTCCGACGTGCTCATATGCGCCGGACGCGTACCGTTCAAGCTCGCGCCGATCATCCGGAGAATCTGGCAGCAGATGGCACAGCCAAAGTGGTCGATCGCGATGGGTGCATGCGCGTCCACCGGGAACATGTTTGACAACTACGCGGTGGTGCAGGGGATCGACACCATCATCCCCGTTGACGTGTATGTACCGGGCTGCCCGCCGCGGCCGGAAGGCTTGCTGTACGGCATACAGATGCTGCAGAAGAAAGTGACGAACGAGCGCATGTCGGACCGAACGTTGCGCGATGAGATGGAGCCGGATCCGGCAACGCAACTTTACATTCCCCCACCGATGATCGACGAGATATCGGAGCCTTTCGGTAATTCGATCAACCAGACGCGCTCCACGCCGTGACCGCATCCACAGAATCGTTCGAGATCGTTGCCGCAGGCCGGGCGCTGCGCGACGCCGCGGCACCGGTCACGCCACGGAACGTCCCGCATCGCGGTGGCGAGCCCAATCCGTCAGCGGCAGCGCTCGCTGCGCAATTCGGCGATGCGGTCCTCCGCACCACAGTCGTGTGGGGACAGACCACCGTTTACATTGCGCGCGAGCGGGCGGCAGAGATTATTCGCTGGTTGCACGACGAACCCTCGCAACAGTACGACTACCTGGTTGATGTCACAGCCGTTGAACACCGTGAGGTTGAGCTGCCGATCGAAGTCGTCTGGCACCTTCGCTCCTTGCCGTACCGACGCTTTCTGCGCGTGAAGGCAGAGCTGCCGAAGAATACGCCGCTCTCGATCGACAGCGTCTGGAGCATATATCGCGGCGCGGATTGGCTGGAGCGCGAATGCTACGACATGTTCGGCGTAGTCTTCGTTGGGCACCCCGACCTCCGCCGGCTTCTTATGTGGGAGCAATACAGGGAAGGCTACCCGCTCCGTAAAGATTTCCCGTTGCGCGGCAGGTTCAGTCGTTCGGAACAGTTGCGGCAGGCTCTCGCCGCAAATCCTGAGTCACGCTACTCGATGGAAGAACTCAGTGTCGCCGAGGCCTATGGCGAGCTCCCGGAAGATATGCGACGCCGGCTCGCGTCCGGCGAGCGGACTGGCGAATAACGATGGCGACTAAGACCAGAACGATCGAAGTCGAGCTGTCGACCTCGGGACTCGACAAGAGCGGCCGCCCGCAGCGCGTGCCGCTCGTCACGAACGACGGAGGGACTGCAATAGCGCTCGAGGAGCCGCTTGCGATCGAGCCGGCGCTTGACGGCGAGCACATGCTCATCAACCTCGGGCCGCAACATCCAGCGACGCACGGCGTGCTTCGGCTCGTGCTCGAGCTCGACGGCGAGACTGTAGTGCGGTGCATCCCCCACATCGGGTATCTGCACTGCGGATTCGAGAAGACTGGCGAGTACCGCCAGTACAACCAGATCATCCCGTGGACGGACCGCGAAGACTATCTCAATGCGCCGGGCAACAATGTGGCGTTCGCCCTTGGCGCTGAGCGGCTGTTCGGGATCGAGATTACGGAGCGCTGCACCGTACTTCGCGTGATTGCGTGCGAGCTCTCGCGAATAATGTCGCACCTGGTCTGGCTTGGAACGACCGCCATCGACATCGGCGCGTATACTCCGTTCCTATGGTCGTTCCACCAGCGCGAGCGCATTTACCAGCTGCTCGAAGCGTGGACCGGCGCGCGACTCACCACGTCGCTCACACGCGTCGGCGGACTCATGGCCGACATCCCGGAAGGATGGGAGGCGCAGCTGAAGCGCTTCCTCGACGGCTTCCTCAAAGTCCTCGGCGACGTCGACGTGCTGCTCACGCGCAACGCCATCTGGGTCGGTCGCACCGTCGGTCTTGGAGTGATGAGCCCGGAGGACGCAGTGAACTACGGACTGTCCGGATCCATGGTTCGCGCCTCGGGCGTTGCGTACGACGTGCGCAAGGATTTCCCGTACCTCGACTACGAGACCTACGACTTCGAAGTTCCAGTCGGCGTCAATGGTGACGTTTATGATCGTTACCTGGTTCGGATGGAGGAAATGCGCCAGTCAACGCGGATTCTCGAGCAGGCGCTCGCGAGACTTCCCGACGGGCCGATCAACGTGGATGATGCGCGCGTGATACTTCCATCAAAGGCGAAGGCGACGAGCGGCATGGAATCGATGATCCACCATTTCAAGCAGGTGATGGAGGGACCGCGCCCTCCCGTTGGCGAGGTGTACGTTCCCGTCGAAAGTCCGCGCGGTGAGAAGGGCTACTATATGGTGTCTGATGGATCGGCCAAGCCGGTGCGCTGGCGCATTCGGCCGCCCTCGTTCGTGAATCTCTCCGCTATCCCAAGGATGGTCGAGGGGCATCTGCTCTCCGATGTGATCGCGATCAACGCGAGCATCGATGTAGTGCTCGGAGAGATAGATCGATGACCGCAATTTCCCATGCCAGCGACACGCCGTACCAACCCGTGTTCGTCGGTGAGCGGCGGCGCGAGCTCGATGATCTCTTTCCGCTTTACCCGACCAAGATGGCGTGCCTTCTTCCAGCACTCTGGATAGTGCAGGACGAGCGGGGCTGGGTCAGTGACGACGCGATGGCCGAGGTTGCGGAGGTGCTCGGGCTGACACCGGCGTACGTGAAAGGGGTCGTGACGTTCTACACGATGTACAACCAGCATCCGGTGGGCAAGTATCTTATTCAGATCTGCACGACAACTCCGTGCAACATTTGCGGTGCAGAAGATGTCGTGCGCGCATTCCTCGAGAACACTGGCTGCAGCGATCTTGGTGTCACGTCGCCCGACGGTCGCTTCACGCTTATCGAAGTCGAGTGTCTGGGTGCGTGCGGCTTCGCGACACCGGTGATGATAAATGAAGAGGTCGTCGAGTCCGTGACTGCGGCTCGCGTCCCCGAGATAATAGCAGGACTCAAGTAATGGGATACCCATACCCGTCGCACGTTGGCGAGACGCCTGTGCTATCGCAGTACTTTGGTGACGCTGAGGCCCGGACACTCGACGGCTGGCGGAAGCGCGGCGGGTACAAGGGCCTGGAGCAGGCTCTCTCGATGACCCCGGCAGCCATCGTGGATGTCGTGAAGACTTCGGGCCTCCGAGGCCGCGGCGGTGCGGGCTTCCCTACTGGCGTCAAGTGGTCCTTCATGAAACCCGGCGACGGCAAGCCGCACTACCTGTGCTGCAACGCCGACGAGTCGGAGCCCGGCACTTTCAAGGATCGCGAGATAATGCGCTGGACGCCTCACGCGCTCGT
>JALYTX010000020.1 GCA_030854055.1 Gemmatimonadota bacterium
TAGCGTTCCGTGTACAACTGATCTCGTGGTCATTTGCCGCCTATTGCCGCCACGTAAAATAAAGAGCTAAAACGCGATGAAGCCCGGGCGCACAAGCCGGGCTTTTTTCGTTTGGGACCGTCGAGCAGTCGGCGGGTCGTGTGGGTGGCGTTCTTCAATTGGAGCCGCCGTGAGCACGACCGATTCATACCCGCCACTCCCGATCGCCATCTATCACGAGCATCCGGACTGGTTCCGTCCGCTCTTCGCGGAGCTCGATCGCCGAGAGCTGTCCTACGTCCGAGTGGATGCGGCGTCGCACGAGTACGATCCATCCGAAACGCGTGTGCCTTACTCGCTTGTCTTCAACCGCGCGAGTCCGTCGGCGTATCTCCGCGGCAAGGCGAACACAACGTTCTACACTCTGCACTGGCTGCGTCACCTTGAGCGGCTTGGTGTCCCCGTGGTGAACGCGAGCGCGGTGTACGCGATCGAACTATCGAAGGCTACGCAACTGGATGTGCTGGAATCCCTCGGGCTTCGCTACCCGCGTTCACGCGTGATCAACTCTCCGTTGCAGGCGGTTTCCGCCGCGGAGAGTCTGCGTTATCCGGTGCTCGTGAAGGCAAACATCGGCGGAAGCGGCGCCGGTATCGTTCGGTACGATACGCCAGCGGCGTTGGCGCGTGCGGTGGAGAGCGGCGACGTATCGTTCGGGGTGGACGGCACCGCTCTCGTGCAGGAGTCAGCTCCGCTTCGCGGGGGACACATCACGCGCGTCGAGACGCTTGCCGGCAAGTTCCTCTATGCCATCAACGTGTATCCCGCGACCGGATCTTTCGACCTGTGTCCGGCGGATGCATGCGCGACAACCAACGGCGTAGAGCTCGTGCGCGGTGCGTGCGCGGTGGACGCTCCCAGAACGGGGATGCGCGTGGAGGCGACCACGCCAAGCGCTGCGATAATCGCAGAGGTGGAATCGATCGCCGCTGCGAGTGGGCTCGATGTAGGTGGAATCGAGTTTCTCGTGGACGATCGTGACGGCGAGCACTACTTCTACGACATCAACGCGCTCTCCAACTTTGTTGCGGATGCTGTGAATGTCGTGGGGTTTGATCCGTTCGCGCGGCTCGTTGACTATCTGGTGCAGCGTGCGCGCATCGCTGTCGAGGTGGAAGCCTGATGCGATATGGATACTGGCTCCCAGTCTTCGGCGGTTGGCTGCGCAACGTGCACGACGAAGGGATGGAAGCGTCGTGGGAATACGTCTCCCGCCTCGCGCGCCGCAGTGAGGAGATCGGCTACGATCTCACGCTTGTCGCCGAGCTGTTGCTCAACGACATAAAGGGAATCTCTGCACCATCGCTGGACGCGTGGAGCACGGCGGCTGCGCTTGCCGCGGTGACAACTACACTGGAAATCATGGTCGCGGTGCGTCCGTCGTTCCACCCGCCCGCGTTGCTGGCGAAGCAGGCTGCGAACATCGATCGGATCTCCAATGGCCGGCTCTCCCTCAACGTTGTCTCGGCGTGGTGGAAGGACGAGGCAAGGCGCTATGGTGTCTCGTTCGACGCTCACGACGATCGGTATGCCCGCACGAGCGAGTGGCTTGATGTGGTGAGCGGTGCATGGAGCGAATCGGAGCTTGACTATTCTGGCACGTACTACACCATCGACGACCTGATAATGGAGCCCAAGCCGGCTCAGAGCACCGCGCGCAGGCGTCCGACTATTTATGCTGGCGGTGAATCCAGTACCGCGAAGAATCTGATTGCCGCAAAGTGCGACGCGTACGTGATGCATGGTGATCCGCCAGAGCGCGTCGCCGACAAGATCCGCGAGCTGCGCGGCTTGCGGGAGCGCGCGAGCGAAACTCTCGGCGTTGATCTTCCCCCGCTCACGTTCGGTGTCGCCGCGTACGCGATCGTGCGCGACGCGGAGCGCGAAGTGCGTGCCGAGCTCGGCCGGATCACCAACGTCAATCCAGGCTCGGAAGGCTACGGCAACTACACGGACTGGATCGCGAATACGCAGCTCGAGCAACGCGTGAGTCTCGAGGACTACTCCGTGTCAAATCGCGGATTGCGTGCCGGATTGGTTGGCACCGCATCGGCGGTTGCGGCTCGCGTGGAAGAGTTCGCGCACGCGGGCGTGGACCTTCTGCTGCTTCAGTGCAGCCCGCAGCTGGAGGAGATGGAGCGGTTTGCGGCCGAGGTCATGCCGTTGGTCGGCCAGCCACGGACGCACCGAGAGCTTGTAGGTTGACTTGCGTTCGCCGGTGCGTGTTGAGCACGCGTGCAGCCGGGGCGTCCCATCACAAACTCACTCTCTTGTCCGCTTTCGCATACGCCAGATCGGTGAGCAGGTTCACGAGGACGAAGATGACGCTCAGAAACAGTACACTGCCCTGGATGGCGGGTAGGTCGCGCCGCGAGATCGCATTGACGACGTACCGCCCGAGGCCCGGCCAGCTGAATATCGTCTCCGTGAGGATGCTGCCTGTGAGATAGTAGCCGAAGTCGAGGCCGAGCACGGTGATGACGGGTATGAGTGCGTTTCTGAGTCCGTGCTTCAGCACTACGGTGCGCTCGCTCAATCCCTTGGCTCTCGCGGTGCGCACGAAGTCGCTGTTCATGACGTCGAGCATGGCGGAGCGCGTGATGCGTGCCAGGAATGCAATCGAGCGTGTGCCCAGGGCCAGCGCTGGCAGAATCAGATGGCGAAGCCCTCCATATCCTGACGGCGGCAGCCAGCGAAGTGTGACGGCGAAGAGAAGAATCAGCAGCAGACCGACCCAGTAAACCGGGAACGAGATGCCGAGATATGCGCCGCCCATCGCGACGCGGTCAAACCAGCCGCCGGGTTTCTGCGCGCTGATGACGCCAATGAGAATTCCCGTGATCGACGCGAGGAGCATCGCGGTCCCGGCGAGGAGCAGTGTCTTCGGAAAGCGCTCGAGTACGTCGCCCAGTATGGGGCGGCGCGTGATGTATGAAGTTCCCAGATCGCCGTGGAGGACGCCGCCTGCGTAGTGCGCGAACTGTGCCGACAGCGGCTCGTCGAGCTTGAGCTCCTTGCGAAGCCGCGCGATGGTCGCGGAATCGGCGCGCTCGCCGACCATTTCCTGCACCGGATCGCCGGGCGCGACGTAGAGGAGGAGAAATGTGACAACGAGAACACCGAGCAAAGTCGGTATCGCGAGAACGAGACGGCGAAGAATGTACCGCGTCATTTCGCCGGCGCGCGCACGATGCGGGCCTGCGTCCAACGCTCGCCCGTGAAGATGGACGGCACCGTAAAGCCCTGGAGCCATGGTTGCACTGCGTACAATTCCGTGTAGAAGAACATGAAGAGCATGGGCGCCTGATCGTGTGCGATCGAGTTCGCCTGGCGGTACAGTGCAATCCGGCGCGCGTCGTTCGGCTCGCGCCGCGCCATCGTGACGACCGAGTCGAAGGCGGAGTCGCTGAAGAACGATACGTTTCCGCCTACGCCGCGGTTCGCCGAGTGTAGCAGGGGGTACAAGAAATTCTCGGCGTCGGGATAATCGGCGTACCAGTCCTTGAGCGCGATATCTGTCTTTCCGTTGCGCGCCGCCTCGCGCATCGAGGATGCATCGCGCTGCACGAGCTTTACTCTGACATTCACGCGCGCAAGGTACGCCTGAATTGTCTGCGCGATCCGTGGGAACTGCTCGCTCTGTGACGTCCACAGCTCGATGTCGATTCCTTGCGGAAAGCCAGCTTCACGGAGCAGTGCGCGTGCGCGGGTCGTGTCGTACGGATACGGTGCGAGCGTCGCATCGTAACCGTCGAGCGATGGCGGTATGACGCCGGATGCGAGCGTACCGCGGCCGCCCATGAGTCTACGCAGGATCATGCGCCGATCGACGGCGAGGTTGATGGCCTGACGCACGCGTGGGTCCCGGAGCGGGCCGCGAGTCGTGTTTATGGCGCCATATATCAGGCGTAGAGATGGCGCTGAGCGGAGGAGCGGGCGCGTTTCCTGGTTGGCCTCCCACGAGGGAGACTCCTGTGCCGGCACCTGCAGCACATCTACGTTGCCCGCCTCGAATTCTGCTTCTGCGGTGCTCACTTCCGGCACGATGCGCGCCTCGAGCGAGTCTGAGAGCGGCGCGCCGTCGTGGTAGTGCGCGTTGCGCGCAAACAGGAGGTAATCATCGTGGTGCCAGGCGACGAACTTCCACGGTCCGGTACCGACCGGGTGCTCACCGAAATTCGATGGAGTGTTCCGTGGAACGATGGCTGTGGCGGGCATCGCCAGCATCTTGGGGAATATCGCGAATGGTTCTGTGAGAATTACGCGAACCGTTGTGTCGTTCAGGACTTCGAGCCCTGAGATCGATTTTGCCGTGCCAGCGGCGAACTCCCGTGCGCCGCGAATGGGGTAGAGCGGCCAGCCTCGTCCGCCGCGCGTGCGGGGGTCGAGCACACGTTCCCAGGAATGCCGCACGTCGGAGGCGCTGAACGGAGTGCCATCGTGAAACCGCACGCCGGGCTTCAGATGGAACGTGTATGTCACGCCATCGGGCGCGAGCTCCCAGGATGTTGCGAGATCAGGTACCACCTGAGCCTTGGGGGTGAAGCGCGTGAGGCCGTCAAAGACATAGGAGACGGCGCGCCCGGTAGGAACGTCGGTGGAAAGCGCGGGGTCGAGCGATCTGGGGTCGTAGTTGTCGCGCGAGTCTATGAGCGTTCGTCGGTCGGAGGTGGCGGAGCGCCCGCACGCTGACAGGACGAGGACGGCGGCCAGGAGGTTCCGGCTCGCGACCCGCCCGCTGCGTCGAACGATCGAGCGAAGCTCGCGGTGCCCCGTTGTGAGGGCTGCTGTTGACATCATAGGGGGCGAGGCGAGAACTTACCGGGCTATCATTAGAGCGTCAATTGTGACCGCGGACATCATCAAGAGGATAATCACCGCGGCCACCCTCATGGCCGCATGCTGGGCCCTGCCCACCGCCGCCAGCGCACAGGATCTCAGCTGCGGACCTGGCGACACGGAAGTGCGCGGACTCGATTTTGACGGAAATCACGCGTTCACGGATGCGGAGCTTGGGAACGTGATCGTTACCACACCGTCCGCATGGGCGCGGCGCTACCTCGATTTGCCATTTTCTGCACGGCGATGCCTGAACGCTCAGGAGTTTGCCAACGACCGTCTGCGGCTCATCCTCTTTTACCGCCGGCGCGGATTCCCTCGAGTGACGGTAGATACGGCGCGGTTTCCGTCGGGGCTGGGCGGCGCCAACGTCGAGTTCCGGATTCGCGAAGGGCCATCGACCACGCTTCGCTCCCTCGTGGTGGTCGGGCTCGATTCGCTCGCGCGGCGCAACGAGATCCTGGCGGGCATGCCGGTCCAGACGGGCGAACGTTTCGACCGCACGAGAGTGGACGCGGCGATCGATCTCGTTACGAGACGCCTTCGAAATAGCGGCTATCCCGCTGTCGCGGCGCGGAACAGCTACGGCACAACCGACAGCGGCCTCGTCGCCCTGGACACGCTGACCTTTCAACCGGGTGCGCTCACCCGTGTGGGAAGTGTGACGGTGTCCGTAACACCTGCGCGTGGAAATCGCCAGCAGATCTCCGACCATACGGTCAACCGGATAGTCGGCATCGATTCCGGAACGCTCTTCAACGAACAGGCGCTGATCGATGCGCAGCGAGCGTTGTACCAGACAGACGCCTACACGCGCGTGTCGATTGGTCTGGACAGCGCGGGCGGCCGCGGCATCGCGCGCGACTCCGTTGCGCCGCTCGACATCTCCCTCACCGAAACCACGATGCACGCGGCGAGGCTCGGCGGCGGCTACGGGACACTCGATTGTTTCCGCGCGACTGGCGAGCTCGACGACTACAACTTCCTGAGCGGCGCGCGTCATCTCACGATCCAGGGCCGCGTCTCGAAGATCGGCATAGGGCGTCCGCTGGACGGTGCCGCGAATTTGTGCCCTCAGGCGAAGGCAGATCCGTACAGCAGCCAGCTCAACTACTATCTGGGTGCGACGCTCCGCCAGCCAGTCTTCTTCGGTCTCCGCACCGTCCCCACGCTGACGGCTTACACGTCGCGTGTCAGCGAGTACGAGGTCTACATTCGCACCACTACCGTTGGCGGTGTCGCGACGGTTCAGTACCAGCGCTGGGCGCGCACGCCGATCACCTTTGGCTACGCCATGGATTTCGGGCGCACGGAATCGCAGCCGGCACTCTTCTGCGCGGTGTTCAATCTGTGTACCGCCGAGGAGCGCGATCGCGTGCAGCGGAACCAGCGGCTTGCGGTGGTCAACGCGGTGGTCGTGCACGACGCGACGAACGATCCCGTCGCTCCCAGTGCCGGTAGCGTCGCGCGTTTCGAGCTCCGTCACGCGTCGCCGCTGGTGCTTTCCGACACCGGACTGCAATTCAACACGGTGCTCGGCGAGGTGTCCCGGTACGTGTCTATCGGCGGCGGGAACGTGCTGGCGATGCATATACGCAGCGGCTTCGTATTCGGGCGCGGCTTTCAGACGAATACCGGCTTCATTCCGCCTCAGGAACGCCTGTACGCGGGCGGCCCGAGTTCGGTGCGAGGCTTCGCGCAGAACGAGCTGGGCGCCGACACCTACATCGCCGCATCTTATGACACGGTAAAGGTGACAGACAGCACCGGTCACACGAACACGTATTTCCGGTACACCAATCCAGGCAAGCCGCGCCGCATCGTTCCGGTTGGAGGGAACAGCCTGCTGGTGGGCAATCTTGAGCTGCGCTTGCGGAGCCCCGTGCTGCCGGACGTGTTGCAGTTCGGTTTGTTCGTCGATGCCGGCGATGTGTGGAACCGTGGCGGCACGAGCACGCTCGCCGGATATCAGATAAAGGTTACGCCGGGCGTACAGGTTGCGGCGTTGACGCCAATTGGCCCCGTGCGGGTGGTTATCGGCTACAACCCGTATCGACAGCAAAGCGGACCGCTGTATTACGAGAGCACCAACAATTCGGGCGCGCTTCCGTGTGTCGCGCCCGGTAATACGCTCCGCGTCACTACAGACTCGACGACCACCCCTGGACACCCAACGCTCGTGCAGGTGGCTGGAACGTGCTCCGGCTATCGACCGCCGGCGGGCACCACGTTAGGAAGCCGGCTGACGTTCGGGTTGGCGATAGGCCAGGCGTTCTAGACTGTGACCCTGCGCGGACGAATCGTCATCGGCACGGCCGCGGTGTTGCTGACGCTGTTCTCACTTGTCATTGTCGCGGTCCTCGCGATTACGCGCACCGATCGTGGACGGGAGCAGGTGCGCAGGCTGATAGTTGCTGGACTCGCACCGCGGCTTCGAGGCTCGCTCTACGTCGGTCGCATCAGCGAGGGTTTCCTCACCGGCGTCACGATAGACTCGCTCGCGATCCGCGACCCGGAAGACTCACTGTTTCTGAGTACCGGTCAGTTAACCGCGCGGTACGATCTTCGCGACCTGCTCGCTCAACGCATTCTGCTCCACAACGTCAGGGCGGAGCACCCGGTGGTGCACATCCGTCAGCACGAGGACGGTCGCTGGAATCTTGACGACGTTTTCCCGACGCCGAAACCGTCGCGATTCCAGTCGAAATCGGCGAGCCCTTTCATCGTCATCGATTCCGGTTTCATTCATGATGCTACGCTCGTCCTGACGATCCCGTGGCATCCGGCGCCATGGTTGAAGCGAACGGCGCGCGACAGCGCGATTCACTTCGAGCTTACCCGTCAGGATCATCACATACGGCGCACGCGCGAGGGCTTCGCGCGGACCTGGCAGTGGACGCACGGTGATGTAGCAGTTCAGTTCGGGCGGATAAGCGATCCGGACAGCGCGGGCATGCTGTTTCGCTTTTCCGGTCTCAAGGTTGCGGAGGCGGATCCGCCGTTCATTTTCTCGAACACCAGTGGCGTGGTGCGGCAGCTGAACGACTCTCTGTCGCTCGACATCCCTCACGTCGATCTTCCCGGCTCTACCGGCCGCGCGAGGGGAAGGGTGGTGTGGGGCGATGATCGTCCGATTCGATACGACATTCACGTGCACGCGGACTCGATGTCGCTCAAAGACATTGGTTGGGTATACCCGACGCTGCCGCACACGGGGTCGGGGGTCACCGATCTCGACATTCGTACCCAGACGAAGGATCCGCGCCTTACGGATTTTGCGCTCAGCAACCTCGACGTCCACTCGACCCGGTCGCACCTCACGGGCAAGATGACGTTCGTTACTGGAGTGGACACTCTCAGCGTAACGGACGTGGCACTCACGGCGGCACCCGTCAACTTCGACCTTCTGCGCACGCTCAACGGCAAGCCGTTTCCATACGATTGGCAGGGCGATATTACGGGCACGGTGCGGGCGTCCGGGGGTAATCTCGCGCGCTTCAAAGTGGAAGACGCCCAAATGCGGTTCGCCGATGCCCACGTGCCCGGCGCGTACACGGTCGCGAGTGGTAAGGGCGGCCTCAACATATACGCGCCGGCGTTTACAGCGTTTCATGATTTCGCCGTGAACGTCACAACTCTCGATCTGCGAACACTTCAATATCTCAACAAGGAGTTCCCGCGCCTGAACGGCACTGTCTCCGGAACAACGGTGCTCGATTCCGTATGGCTCGACGTGCGATTCCGCGACGCGCAGCTCACACACCGGGACGGCGACGGGCCAGAGTCGCACGTATCCGGCAATGGCCGCGTAACGTGGGGCGACCGTTACCTCACGTATGATCTCGATCTACAGGCGCAACCGCTGGCGTTTGCGACGATCCAGAAGTCGTACCGGAATCTGCCGCTGCGCGAATCCCTCAACGGACCAATCCGTGTCCAGGGGCAGAGTCCCAATCTCCTGTTCACGACGGCGCTCTCAGGCGACGGTGGCGCTCTCACTTTCGATGGCCACGTCGACCTGGATCCGCCCGTCTACGGCGCACACGGCACGGGCAATGTCACTGCAGCGAACCTTCGTTCGCTGCTCGGCAATTCTGCGCTCCCCACGACCTCGCTCAACGGCTCGTACTCGCTCGACCTGGTGGGCGACTCGCTCCCCGATTTCAGCGGAACGGCGTCAGCGGCGCTTGTCGAGTCCCGGATTGGGAGCACAGCGTTGCAGCCATCGAGCGCGCGCGTTCGATTCGACAGTGGGCTTGTATACGTCGATACGCTGACCGTGGGCACGGGCCACACGACGGCGAGCGCGCACGGAACCATCGCGACCGCCGCGAACCGAAGCGGGTCACTGGCCTACGACGTTTCGATAGCATCACTACCCGAGCTCGAGCGGCTACTGCGTGAAGGTTCGGGGGCGGCAGTATCGGCCAGTTCAGGGCCGATAACCGTCACTGGAACACTAAGTGGGCCGCCGGCCGCCTTGCAGACGCAGGGCACCGCGGCCACGCGAGATCTCGCCGCGGGGTTCGCGAAAATTTCAAGCATGCACGCCAGCTTCGCAATGCGCGACCTCGGCGCGAGGCCAAGCGGCGTCCTGGCGCTGACTGCTGACTCGCTCTCCGCCGGCCCGCTCCCGATGAAGCGAGCAACGGTGGATCTGCGCATCAGCAACGGATCAAGCGCTTCGTTCCGCGCCGAGCTCACCGGAACGGGAACCTCGCACGCTGCGGCATCGGGAGAGATCGCTCGGGGCGACGGCGGTGCGGTCGCGCTCCGGCTTGACTCTGCTCAGGTGTACGTGGACTCGTTGAACGCATACACGCTCGACGCGCCGGTGCACGTCGTCTCGACCCCGAATGGCGTCACGGTCGATTCGTTGAAGTTGTCTCAGGCGCGCGGGGGCTCCGTCGCCGCGAGCGGCATCGCCGTCTTTGGTGACTCCATCAGGGGCAGGCTTCGCACCGATGGTTTCAGCCTGGCTCTTCTTGAGCTGTTCGGGGCAGGGGTTGGGAACATCCGGGGCGCGCTGACGGCCAACATGACCGTGGGTGGTACGACTCTTCATCCGCGCCTTGACGGTAGCATCGTGGTCGACAGCGGCGCCGCGTCAATTTTCCCGATCGGCGTTCGACTCGACGGGATAAACGCCGAGATAGTTATGCGCAATGATACGGTTCTCGTTCGCAAACTTTCCGCGGCTACCACACGGGAGCGACGCGGAACGCTCGATGTCAGCGGCACTGTCGCCCTGACGCAGTACGACAATCCCGTATTCGCGCTCACCGCAACGGCCCGGAACTTCCGCGCGATTGACAAACGCGGACTCGCATCACTTGACGTCACGACGACGTCGCCCATCTCGTTGAACGGACCCTATACCGGCGCGCACGTCGGCGGCGCCGTAAGGGTCGATCGCGGCACGGTTTACATCCCGGAGCTCATCACCAAGCGACTTGTCGACCTGAACGACCCCGACCTGGTGGACGTGGTCGACACAACTGTCGCCAGCAATCGTGCTATCCTGCCGGCGGCCCCGAGTGAGTTCACCAGGAACCTGAGCCTGGACAACGTTTCGATCAATGTTGGCGACGACGTCTGGCTGCGATCAGCAGAGGCGAACATCAAGCTGGGAGGCTCGCTCAACGTCACGCTCGGCCGCAGCCCCGTGACTGGTGAGCGATCGCAACTGGCGCTCGACGGCGAATTGAACGCCGTGCGCGGCACGTACAGGCTCAACGTGGTCCCATTCGTTCAGCCGACATTCGACGTGGAGCAGGGGACGCTCAGATTCTTCGGCACTCCGGACCTGGACCCGGCGTTGAACATCACAGCCATCAATACAGTGCGCCGGCCAGCGCAAAGTCTCAATGGCCAGGACGTCCGCATCCGCGCAACGATAGGCGGTACGCTCTCGTCACCTTCCCTCCAGCTGTCCAGCGCTGACAATCTTCCGTTGTCGCAGTCGGATCTTCTCAGCTATCTGGTCACGGGCGAGCCGGCCTTCGCGCTCGACTACATACAGGCTCAGTATCTGAACCAGCTGGCGAACGTCGCGGTTCGCTCGGCTGGTAACATTCTGAGCAGCGCCATTCCGCGATCTGTGTTCGACGTGGTCGAGTTGCAGACGCCGGCGTTGCTCGCACCGCAAAACGCCGGCACAACTGACAACTCCACGTTCTATAGCAATCTCCTCAGCACGCGTGCACTCGTTGGCAAGCAGTTGAGCAACAGCCTATTCCTGAATTTCAGCACCGGATTCTGCGCCGAGAACTTCAAGACCGCATCGAGCTTCCAACACAATCTGGGATTGAAGCTCGAGTATCGGCTGAGTGCGAGTTACACAGCGCAGCTGGGCGTTGAACCCGGTACAACGGACCTGCTCTGCTCGCGGCCCGGATCGCTTCAGTTGATTCAGCAGACACCGTCGCAGCTGGGAATCGATTTCCTGCGCTCCTGGCGTTTCTGATGTCCGCGCCGCGCGACAAGATGGGCGGCCGAACGCGTACGCAGCCCATCGAGCGCGCCCTCGTCATAGTCAATCCGGGTTCGCGACGCGGACGGTCGTCGCTCGACGTCGCACTACGCGAGCTCTCCAGGCTGCGTGTGAGTTGTGATGCGGTAATCACGCGGGACCGTGGGCACGCGGGCGAGCTCGCGGCCGCTGGAGCGGTGGCGTACGATGCGATCTTCGCGCTCGGTGGCGACGGGACGGCGATCGAGGTAATCGACGCGCTGACGCCAACATCCCCGGCGGTGGGCGTTCTGCCGGGCGGCACCGGCAACCTTCTCGCGCGCGCGCTGGGGATCCCGTTGAATGTCGGCCGCGCGGTACGGGCACTGGTTGCAGGTGACGAGATCCGCGTGGACCTCGGCAGGCTCGGCGATGGCGCCCGCTTTGTCGTCGGAGCGGGGGTGGGGATCGACGCGTCGATGATCGCGAGCACGCCCATCGGGTGGAAGCGGCGGGCAGGGGTCCTCGCCTACGTCGCCACCGGGACTTCGCACGTAGTGCGGCGCAGAAGGTTTGTTGCTCGCGTGACGGTCGATGGTACCACAATCGTCCGCCAGGCCTCCACCGTGCTAATTGCGAATTTCGGGGTGCTGCTGAACGGGCTTGTGGCGCTCGGTGAGGGCATACAGCCGGACGATGGACAGCTCGATGTGTGCATCTTTGACCCTGCAACCCTTGTCGACGCCGTCCGGGTAGCTGGAAAGCTCGTATTTCGGGAGTTCAGTCCGGATCCGGCTATCACGTACATTCGCGGCCGTCACATCACGGTAGAGACCGATCCGCCGGGCGCTTTCCAGGCCGACGGGGAGCTGCGGGGCAAGACACCGTTCGTGGCCGCAATCGACCCCCTTGCGGCGCGGCTACTGGTGCCACACTGTCAAACAAGTCGTCACTAACAGAGCTTCTGCAGTCTGCCCTCCCAACAGCCGAACAACGTGGCGCATCGTCTCTCACTAAGACTTGAGCAGGAGGCAGCCGAGATAACTCCGGTGATTGGGCCATCGCGCACCATGCGCGACCTGACGCGCCAGATCGAGCTGTTGGCTCAGAGCGAGAGTTCCCTCGCGCTTCTCATAGGTGAGCACGGCACCGGAAAGGGCTGGCTCGCCGAGTATATACATGCCAGAAGCGCGCGCTCGGACCGGCCGTTTCTTGCCCTGAGCTGCGTAGCGATGGGGCGCTCGGATCTTGCCGCAGAAGTGTTCGGAGCTGGAGTTCCGGGCTCGGACGGTGGTGTGCTCGGCGCTGCCCGCGGCGGCACCGTGTTTCTGGACGAGGTAGGCGAGCTGCCTCTGGATAGCCAGGCGCGGCTTCTGGATATGATCGAGCGCGGCCTGCATGCCGGTATCGCCAGCGACGTTGGCAGCGTGCGTATAATCGCCGCGTCCAGCAGGGACCTGGTAAACGAAGTGAACGAGGGACGGTTTCGCGAGGACCTATATTACAGGCTTGGGGCAATGCCGGTCCACCTTCCGCCGCTGCGGGCGCGCACTCGCGAGGATCTCACGGAGCTGATCACGGCGACATTTACCGCGCTCTCGGTGAACATGTCAAACGCTCCGCTTGCCATGGGCGGTGAGACGGCAGATGCCCTCATTGCGTATTCATGGCCCGGCAACATTCGCGAGCTGCGCAGTGCGCTGGAGCGCGGATTGCTGGCCGCCGCCGGCGAAGGGCTTCTGCGGCCGTTGCACCTTCCCGCGGAGGTCAACGACAGGCCTGGTGCGGAGCATCCACACACGCCGCGCACTCTCGTCGACGTGGAACGCGCGCACATCCATCGCACGCTCCGCGCGCACAAGCTCAACCGCACACACGCGGCGCGCGAGCTGGGCATATCTCGCGCGACGCTGATCAAGAAAATCAAGCAGTATGGGCTCGTGTACCGGGTGCCGGGTCGCGCATGAGCACTCTCCAGGAGCGCGACGCGATGCTGTGCCGCAGCTGTGGCCGCGAGGAGCGTGCATCCGAGGGCTACCCGTGCAAGGATTGCGGCACGTTCATCTGCATCATGTGCGTTTTCAGGGGCGTCATCCGTTGCGATCGCTGTGCCGGCAAGGTTGCGGCCGCGACGGCTTCGAGCACCGCGGCGCAGCGCCCCGCGTCGTCAGATCCCGGGCTTGACTGGCCTGAGCATTGATTGATTCGCTCCAGGGAGGACGGTTGGGTGCCGGCCGTGCCACTGTGCGTGCTGCGATCGCGCCGCTGCTCGCGTTGCCGACGGCGTCGTCAGGGCAGGTGTCGCAACTTCTGCGCGGACATGAAGCAGATGTAACAGTCGTGGAGGGGCATTGGCTGCGGCTGCGCGGAGCCGATGGTTATGAAGGGTGGTGCCACGAAGGGTACCTCGCGGTATCGCGCGCAGCCGGCTGCCCCACCCTGGCGTCCGCGTGGCGGTCCGAGCGGAGAATGTCGCTGGGTTGCACGGTTGCACGCGATTCGGAAGGCGACATCGAGCTGCCGCTGGGAGCGCTTCTCGAACCCGACGAACAGGTGTCGCGCGGAATTGCGATGAACAGCCGCGCGCGGGCGCGATACTTCGAATCGGACGCGGATCTGCTGGCGCGGCGCACGGTGGAGTTGTTTCGCGGCGCGCCATATCAGTGGGGCGGCGTTACCCCGTGGGGCACCGACTGCTCGGGCCTTGTCCAGACAGTATTCGCGCTGCATGGAACGCAGCTGCCGCGCGACGCATGGATGCAGGCCGAGCGTGGTCGCGAGGTGGAACATGAGATAACGGATCTGGAACCGGCAGACCTGCTGTTCTTTTCAGATCGCGACGACGGCCGCGCGACGCACGTCGCGATTTCACTGGGCGGGGAGCGCTGCGCTCATGCATCGCTCGCCAACGGCGGATTCGGAATCAATTCGCTCGGCGTCGGCGACGCGGTGGGACGAACGCTCCTGGAAGCGTTCAGGTTTGCACGCCGCATTTTTTGAGATTACAGCGTGCTCGCTCTCGCTACGAAACCATTCCCTGGCCGGAGTTGTACGGGAGCGCGGAACCGGGTCCGTTCACGAACACATTTGCGCGAGCGACGGGCTCGCCGTCCAGCTCGACGCGCATGGTGTATTGACCACCGGTGTCCAGCGGCAGATCGACCACCGCTATGATCGGCAGATCCATTTCCAGCGCGGCCGTCGGGCCGGCCTCGACACCGAGCTCTCCGCTCGAGTTCCACAGCTCCGTATCGCGCGGATTGACCCAGTGTAACGTGAGACGGTGACTGCCGGAATCGTGCGCGGTTGCCTTTACGCGTACGACAAAATGCGCGCGCGGATGCATCGCGGGGAACCCTCCAACGTGGAGTGCGTCGAAAATCCCGAGCACGTTGAGCTTGCCCTCCTGCGACAGATTTGCAGCGTCGGCGAATACAGCGAATGATATGTGCACCATCGAAAGATACTAGATTTGACGATGCCAGATCGGTTTCAATCGTTCGGCGCCATGGACGGTCTACTCGTATTCTCATGACCGATTCGCAATTCTGATCCAACTGAAGCTCATGCGACATCTCGTTCTGTTCGACATAGATGGTACGATTCTGCGTTCGAGTGGCGCGGGTCGCGCGGCAATGGAGACAGCGCTCTCGCACACGTTCGGTACACCCGGTGACGCGTCAATCCGCTACGATGGGAAGACCGACAAGCAAATAGTACGGGAATCAATGCGTCACGCCGGATTCACCGACGCGTCCATCGACGCAGGCATGGACGACGTCATCGCGCGGTATGTTGCGGGTCTCCCGGGCGCGCTGGGGGACCCGACTCGCGGCGTTGCGCTCTTTCCGGGTGTCGCGGAACTCATAGCCGCCGTGCACGCAAGAGACGATTGCACGCTTGGCCTGCTGACGGGCAACGTGCAGGAGGGCGCGCGCCTGAAGCTCGAATCGGTGGGGCTGGACTTCGACATGTTCCGCGTCAACGCCTTCGGTTCAGACAGCGAGGATCGCGGCCAGCTTCCCTCTGTGGCGCACCGTCGCATGCAGGAGATGTTCGGTGTCACGCTTCGCGGCGCGGACGTGGTCGTGATCGGCGATACTCCCGCAGATATCGCGTGCGGCCGCGAGCTTGGCGCTCGTGCAATCGCCGTCGCGACCGGATCGTATTCGGTTGCCGACCTCGAAGCGCACCGGCCGCACGCTGTATTCGCAGACCTGAGCGATACGCCGGCCGTAATCGCTGCGATTACGGCATGAGCCCTCCGACACGCGAGTTGGAGCTCAAGGCACGCGTGGACGACGTGGCATCGGCCAGGAGCGCCGTTGAGCGCGCGGGCGCGGTGCTGGGGTTCAAAGGCATATTGCGCGACAGGCTTTACGACTCGACCAGCCGCGCCCTGTCGGGCCGCGACCACGTGCTGCGTGTCCGCACATACGAATCAGACGGCGGCAACGTCCACGCCCACCTCGACTGGAAAGGTCCCACGTCCCGCGACGGCGATTTCAAGGCGCGCGAGGAGCTCACTAGCGGCGTGTCGGACCCGCTCGCGCTGGGGGAGATGCTCGCGCGACTTGGCTTCGGCATTGTGGCTGCCATCGACAGGCGCGTCGCACAGTACGAGCTGGCCGTGGATGGGGAATGCGCCGTGATTCGATTCGAGATTTATCCCAGAATGGACACGCTCGTGGAGGTCGAGGGAACTCCCGACGGCATCGAGCTGGGGATTCGTGCGGTTGGCATTGCGCGTGAATGCTTCACGGCGCAGCGACTGCGCGATTTCGTCCGCGAGTACGAGGCGCGAAGCGGGTTGCGTGCCGCGACGAGCGACGCCGACGTGTAGCGTTACGTCAGGCGCTCTGCGTCAATCGTCAGGCTGCGACGGGTGGCTGCGCGTGAATGCCGGGAGACCGCGCCGTGACGTTTCGCTTCAGCTGCATGAGCACAACACCGCCGACGACAAACAGCACTGCTACCACCTGCGCAGTGGTAAAGATCCCCAAGAATCGGTCGTCCTTGGCGCGGAAGATCTCCATGAAGAACCGTTCGGTTCCGGCGAGCACGCAATAGAAGCCGAACAGCCATCCCTCCGCGTGCGCGTGGTCCCGCAAGCGCCACAGAATGAGAAACATGATGAACGCGAGCACGACTTCGTAGAGCTGAGTCGGGTGCACCGAGATTACCTGCAAGGGATTCATGCCGGCCGGCAGCTGCATGTGGAAGAGGTTGCTCATGTTCTCGACGGTGCTGGGCGGCGCGCCGTTCGGAAAGCTGACTGCCCACGGACCGTTCCACGGTCTGCCATAGTCGTCGCCGACTGCCCAGCAACCCGTCCGTCCAACTGCATACGCAGCTGCGACGGCGATTCCCCCCACATCCGCGACGCGGAGGAGACTCAACTTCTTGCGCCAAGCCACGAACAATACCGCGATGATCCCGCCAATAAGCCCGCCCCAGAACACCAGACCCGCGCGGCTGAACAGCGCAGACAGATCCCCCATCAGTATGGCGTAGTAGATCTTGCCGCCCAGTATCCCGCCAATCACCGCGGCGAATGTGAGATCCGATATTGGCGCCGGATCGTAGCCACGTCGCCATGTCTCGTGCTGCGCGATGATCTGCGCGATTATGAACGCGGCGAGCATCGCGATGCCGAATCCTGTGAACTCGAAACGGCCGATGTTGTACGTGAACGGGTTCTGAGAGATCGAAGCGAAGATGTGGCTCATGACTGCCCGGGTAGTGGTGCTGCGGCACGCGCGGCCCGCTCGAGCGTCGCCCGCTCACCTTGATTATAGCGGAAGAGTCCGGCGCGGGCGATCATTGCCGCATTGTCTGTGGCAAGCCTCGCACTTGGGGCGAATACCTGGACGCCCGGCCCCACCCGCACCTTCATCGTTTCTACGAGCGTTCTGTTGCATGCCACGCCGCCGCCCAGAACGATGCGGTCGCGACTGTACATCGCGACGGCCCGCGCGGTCTTCTCAACCAGTGTCTCAACCAGTGCGTCCTGGAATCCCCGGGCTATGTCGGGGCTGTCGCGTTCGAGGTCGTCGGATCCCCGCACCGCGTTGAGCACGGCTGTCTTCAGCCCGCTAAACGACACGTCGAAGTATGCCGAATCCCCTGGCTGCGTGTTTCGCTGCAGCATGGGGCGCGTGAACCGAAACCGTGACGGATCGCCGTCGCGCGCCAGTGCCTCCACGTGGCGGCCGCCGGGATACGGCAGGCCCAACAATTTCGCAACCTTGTCGTATGCCTCGCCTGCTGCATCATCGCGCGTCGCACCCAACAGCCTGTATCTGCCCCACGCAGGAACGTCCAGAAGCAGCGTGTGGCCACCTGACACGAGCAAAGCGGTGAACGGTGGCTCGGCGCGCGCATCCTCGAGCGACGTCGCGAACAGGTGCCCTTCCATGTGATGCACTGCAACGAGTGGAACGCGCGTTGCGATCGACAACCCCTTGGCGTAGTTGAGTCCCACCATTAGTGCACCAACGAGTCCCGGTTCAACCGTGACTGCGATCGCGTCGATGTCCGTCACGCCGACGCATGCCTGAGATAGCGCCTCGCGCACCACGGGCACGATCGCCTTGAGATGTGCCCGGGACGCGATCTCCGGAACGACGCCGCCGAACACGCGGTGCACATCCTGTGACAGGATCACAAGCGAGCGAAGCGCCGGCGTCCCTGCGGTGTCGTCGATTACCGCCGCAGAGGTCTCATCGCAGGACGTCTCGATTCCCAGAACGCGTGTCATGCAGGAAATGCTATTCGGCGAGGAGCCGTTCGATGAGCTTCCGATTTCCTTCCGAGTTCCAGTCCATGGCCCCCGCAATTTTCTTCCGAATCACGCCGTCCTTTCCGACGATTACTGTCTCGGGGTACCCGGTAGCCTGGTACGCCTTCTCGATCCGGCCGCTCGGGTCGTGCAACACCTGGAACGTCATCCCCATGTCGCGGACGAACGCGCGGATCGCGCCCTCCGTTCCCGGGTCGTCGATGCTCACTGCCACGACGCTGAGACCTTGCGGGCCGTATGTCCTGTAGAGTCGCTCGATGCTCGGGATTTCAACGCGGCACGGCTGGCACCAAGTCGCCCAGATGTTGACGAGCAGCACTTTTCCCCTGTAATCGGCGAGCGAAAGCTGGCGTGGCGGAGTGTCGAGCGTCGCGGCATGGAAATCCGGTGCGCGCGTGCCTGCGCCGAGCGGGGTCAGCTCGGTGCCGAGCGCACGGGTGATGGCGTACCCGATGCCCGCGATGGCGGCCAGCACAACTGCGACGACCCCGAGCTGCTGCCGGCCTGTCACGCGACCTCAAGCCCGGCCGCGCGAAGCTTGCCGATCTCCGCCGCGGGGTCGGCCGCCGAAAATATTGCGTGTCCCGCGACAAACGCATCCGCGCCAGCCCTGCGACACTCGAAGATGGTATCGCGCGAGACCCCCCCATCGACCTCAAGATCGGCGCCGGATCGGAGATCATCCAGAAGCCTCCGTGCTCGCCGGATCTTGTCGTTCGAAGCGGGGATGAACGCCTGGCCGCCAAATCCTGGATTCACGGTCATAACCAGCAGCAGGTCGATGTCCGCGACGACTTCGCGCACTGCGTCGAGTGGCGTTCCGGGATTGATCGCAACTCCCGCGCGGCACCCGAGCGACCGAATGTGGTCCAGCTGCCGCTGCAGGTGGAACGTAGCCTCGGCGTGAATTGTGAGACCCGTCGCACCAGACTGCGCGAAGTCTTCCAGATACGACTCCGGATGTATCACCATCAGATGCACGTCGATCGGCAGCTCGGTACACCGCCGCACCGCCTCGATCACCTTGCTCCCGAAGGTGAGGTTCGGTACGAACTGGCCGTCCATGACATCAACGTGGATCCAGTCAGCCCCGCCGGCCTCACACATCCCGATCTGGTCACGCAGGCAGGCGAAGTCCGCACTGAGTACCGACGGAGCTATACGGATTGGGTTGGCGGGCATCTTCTAGCGAGGGTGAAGCGTGTCGTGAAGCATCGCGTGCGTCGTGTCGCGAAGCGGCATGTGAAGCGTGTCGCGAAGCGGCATGTAAAGCGTGTCGCGTCGCGTGGAGTCGGGGACAGATCTGATTCGCGGTAACGTGGTACCCCGCTGCACTCGCATTGTATCCACGGTGGTGTCAGTGGGAAAGTACGAAACCGTCAGCCGCACTACACCATCAACTGAGATCAGTGAATCTGCCGCGGGCTGCTGGCTGAGTACCGTATTCGGGGGCTGAAACGAACTCGTGTCACGGGTGACGTTCGAGCGCAGTCTCAGACTGTTGAGAAGGCCACGGGCCTCGGGCAGCGACATACCGACCAGGTCTGGCGCCGGTATCGGAGTATTGTCATCCGGGGGCCTCACAAGCTGAGCTGTCACGGGCGATGGCTCGGCCACCACGGTTGGCGCGGAAACGGTCGCAGGGTCGATCGGCCGGAGCACGTTCGACGAATCGGGCACGTACGGGACCGGCGCGGCTGGAACGATCTTGGAGGGAAGGACGAAAATGAAGATCACGACGTACGCGAGCGCGAAGCCGCCGATGCCTATGACCAGGTATGGAAACGCACGCCGCAGGCGCGCGCGGAGGTTCACCTATTCCGATCTCCGAAGTCTTGCGGCGAACGCCCCATCGGTACCGTGTTTCTGAGGCAGCACGCGCAGCCTTCCCGCATCCAGGGTGGACGCCGGAACGGCGCCCTCTGGGGGCGGTTCGAGCCGGAATTGCGGGTGGTCTTCGAGAAACGTCTCGATCTGAACGTCGTTCTCTTCGGGCTCCAGCGAGCATGTACTGTAAACGAGCAGGCCGCCGGGCTTCACGGAGTCCGCCGCAGCGCGAAGAATCGCGCGCTGAATCGCAGGCATCACGGCGAGGTCGGAAGCCTTGAGCCGCCACCGCGCGTCAGGATGACGGCGGAACGTACCCGTGCCCGTGCACGGTACGTCAACGAGCACCGCATCGAGCTCCCGCATCGCCGGGTGGCGCGCGTCCTCCACCAGCGACACGACGTTGGACGAACGAAGTCGCTGTGCGGTCGACACCACGCGCTGCATGCGAGCCGCCGAACGGTCTGCGGCGTACACGACTCGCGCAGTACGGGAGAGCTCGAATGTCTTGCCACCTGGCGCCGCGCAGAAGTCCGCTACCGCGGAGCCTGCCGCCACGGCGGCGTACTGGACGACCAGTGTCGCCGCCGGGTCCTGCACGAAAAAAAGTCCGCGGGAGAACGCGTCGAGGTCCAGCAGCGACACACCGTGGCCAAGCTCGACCGAGTCGTCAACAAGCGGCGCATCGTGCGCCTCGACGCCCGCATCCTTGAGGATCGCCTTGAGCTCCGCGCCCGTGATACCGTGTGGCCGAAGCACGGTGGGTGCTTCGACGTTGTTTGCGCCAAGCAGCGCAGCGGTGTCTTCGGCCCCCCAGCGCGCGACCCAACGCGCGACGAGCCACCGCGGATGCGAAGTCGAGAGCGCCAGCGCGTCGATCGGATCCGGAGGGGTCGCTACCGCAAGGTTTGCGCGCTCACGATCCGTCCTGCGAAGCACCGCGTTCGCTAGCTTGCTGGCACCCAGGCCGTGTCGTGTCTTGGTGAGCTCAACCGTCTGCGCAATCGCCGCATACGCCGGCACGGAACCCATGCAGAGCAGCTGGTACGCGCCGAGCCGGAGCAGATCGATCAGGTCCGGGTCCAGGCGCACGAGGCCGCCACGAACGCGGTCCGAGAGTACTGCGTCCAGGAACGACCGGCGGCGCATCATGCCATAAAGGAGCTCCTGAGTCCACCTGCGGTCGCGCGAATCAATCTGCGTAGTGTGCCGCTCGAACGAGGGATCCAGAAGCTGACCCGCACGGACGTCAGCACACACCTCCGCCGCGATGATCCGCGACTGCGTGATGGACGAGCTTCGCGCTGCGCTCGTGGACGGAGTGTTGCTGACTTCGGAGTTCACTCTTTCAACATCCCGGAAGTTGACGACGGCGCGAATGAGCCCGCTCCGAGAGGAGAGGAGTCAGTAACGTACGCAGACACGTCCGCACGCGTTGACGGCGCCCGAAGGACGAAATCGTCGAAAGGAACATCGCGCGAGGCACTGCCTGCAGCGAACGCCCGGATATTACCGGCGCCGCCGACGTCAGCCGCCCCTCCGCGAAGTGCACGCTTCTGTCGTGTCACCAGCATTAAGGGTCACGGTGCCAAAAGTATCATCAGTAGGCCGGATAGTCCGGAAAAATTGTCGCTAACTATCCGGGCCCGAGTTCGGTTCTGTATCAGTTGGTACATGAGCGAGTGTCGTGCCGGGCCGAATATACACAAAAACAAAAGTTTATGCAGGAACCCGGCCTCCGCGCAATCCCACACGGCAGGCTCGTGCCCGCTCGTGCCCGCTCGCGCCCGCCTGGAGCCCCGCGTGCCGCCCAAGCGTCGCGGAGGCGCTCAAAGGGCTGCGGTTTCGATGCGACACCCGTTGCCGCGCCGCGACACACATCGGTCTCCCGGAAAGTCGCTCCAGCCGGCCGATTCACCCGGCCTGAACGCCCAACTGATCGCCGATCACGATGCCCCGCCCGCGGTGCCAGTCCACCGCCTGCATCCTGCGTTTGCCAGCGGGCTGCACGTCGCAGACGCGAACGGCGCCCGCGCCGCATGCAATCACGAGTCCGTCAGGGCTCGCGGCGAGCACCTCGCCCGCACGGCCAGCCACGTCGAACAGGGCCCGTGCGCCGAACAGCTTGAGGTCGGCGCCGCCATACGTCGTCCACGCGCCCGGCCTCGGGTCATACGCCCGGACCGAATTACTCACCTCGCGACTATCCTGGGACCAGTCGATTCGGGTCGTTTCACGATCGACCTTGCGTGCGTACGTAGCTAACGAGTGGTCCTGCTCGCGCTCGATCGACCCGCCGAGCTCGATGAGCGCGAGCGCTTCGATGAGCGCGAGCGCTCCGAGCTCCGCGAGGCGACCGGCCAACTCACCATACGTCTCGTCGTCAGCCACGGGGGCGCGCGACTGGAGCACGATCGGCCCCGCGTCGAGCGCTGGGACCATCCGCATGATCGTTACGCCGGTCTCAGTGAGTCCCTGGCTCAAAGCCGCCTGGATGGGCGCCGCGCCACGCAGCGCTGGCAACAGCGAGGCGTGAACGTTGAGTGTGCCGAGCCTGGGCAGTTCGATAAGCGAGCGGGGGAGAATGTGGCCGTACGCGACGACGACTGACAGATCCGGGGCGACGACCTCCAGGAGCTCCTGAAAGTCTTCCTCGCGCGGCGACGCCGGCTGGAACACGGGAATCGCTTCCTCCAGCGCGATGGTCTTGATGGGAGGCGCCGTCATGACGCGTTCCCGGCCGACGGGTCTGTCGGGACGGGTGACGACAGCGCACACATCGAACCCCTCACCAATAAGGGCGCGCAGCGCCGGCGCGGCAAATTCTGGTGTGCCCCAGAACATCACACGCATCGGCGGCTACAGCTCCGGGTCCGACGACGCGCTGGGACTCCGTGCCGACAACTCCCGGGATCGGGAGCGGCGCGAGCGTTCCTTGCCAGGCTCGAGCTTCCTGATGAAGTCGGGATAGTTTACCGCTTCCTTCTCCCACTTTCGCGCCGTGAATTTGCGCTTGATCAGACTCATGTAATCGATGAAGAGCTTTCCATCGAGATGATCCAGCTCGTGTTGAACACAGCGCGCCGAGAGCTCGGTCAGCTCGACTTCGAAGGGTGTGCCATCGACGTCGAGCGCGCGCGCAACGACGCGGGTCGCGCGGTCGACGTCGCCAAAGATCTCCGGAATCGACAGACAGCCTTCTTCCGCCCGCTCGGAGCCGTCACGCTCGATGATCTCCGGATTGATCATTGCGAGCGGTTTGTCATCCACGTCCATGACGAACACGCGCTCCTTGCGTCCCACCTGCGGCGCGGCGAGCCCGATTCCCTCGGCCGCATACATCGTCTCGAACATGTCCGCGACGAGTGCTCTGACCGAATCGGTAACCTCCGCAAGCGGGCTCGTGCGCTCCCGCAGGACGGGATCTCCCAGAACTCGTATGTCGAGAACTGACACGGTGCGCTACACCGCTGCTGCGGCGTCGGACTTTCGCATGATCTTGGCGATGCGCCCACGTTCGACGATCAGCCGCGTGTCACCGGACTTGATGGTTACGCGGTCGTCCAGTGAAACAACCGGATTGCCATCCTTGGCCTGCTGCGCGATGTACGTCACCTCGCCCACGACGCCGCCGGCCGTCACGATCTCGTCGCCGCGACGGAGACCGCGCAGCATGGTGTCGTGCTCCTTCTTCTGTTTCTGCTGCGGCCGGAGCAGAACGAAATAGAAGATGGCGCCGATGGCGCCATACATCAGAATTGTGCCGATTAACGGATTGTTCACGGAGCGTTCACAGTTTGGTTCATCGTATCGTTCGGGATTTGGCGAAGTAGCGCGCGAGCCAGTCGCCGCTCCACTGATCGAAGGTGCCGCAGGCGATGTGTTCCCTGGCGGTACGCATGAGTCGAATCAGGAAATGTACATTGTGAAGCGACAGGAGGCGGAGTCCGAGAATCTCTTCCGTCACAAAGAGGTGACGCAGGTAGGCTCGACTGAAACGTGTGCAGGCCGGACAGTCGCAGTCCTTATCCAGCGGTGAAGGGTCGGCCCGCAGGTCTGCCCGCTTCACGTTGAGCCGGCCATCATGTGTAAACACCGCTCCGGTTCGACCCATCCGTGTGGGTGCGACGCAGTCAAACAGGTCGATTCCCCGCCTTACGCCTTCGATCAAATCCTCGGGAAACCCGACGCCCATCAGATAGCGCGGCCGCGCGGCGGGAATCGCCGCGTCGGTCACTTCGAGCATCGCATACATGTCCGGCTTCGACTCACCCACCGAGAGACCGCCGACGCCGTAACCGCACCAGTCGGAAAGCTCCGAGATGCGCATTACGCTTTCACGACGAAGCTCCGCGTGAATTCCTCCCTGGACGATCGGAAAGAGCGTCTGCTCGAACGGCGCTGTTTCCGCGGACGCCAGGAACGCCGCATGACAGCGCGCCAGCCAGCGTGCGCTCCGCTCCATGGCGTCGCGCGCAATCGTCGCAGACGCCTGACCGGGAATCACGTGATCGAACTGCATCATCACGTCGGCGCCGAGATTTCGTTCAATGCCAATCACAGATTCCGGCGTGAAGAACTTGGCGTCACCGTTGATGTGGCTACGAAATTCGACACCTTCCTCTGCAATTGTGCGGAGGGTCTCCAACGAGAACACCTGGAACCCCCCTGAATCGGTGAGCAGCGGCCCGGTCCAGCCCATGAACTTGTGCAATCCGCCCAGCTCCCTCACCAGCGCGTCGCCCGGGCGCAGATGCAGGTGATACGCGTTGGACAGAACCATCGTCGCACCGGCGCGGTGCAGGTCTTCCGGATCCAGCGCCTTCACAGTGGCGAGTGTGCCGACCGGCATGAAGCCGGGTGTCGCCACATCGCCGTGCGGTGTTACGAATGTGCCAGCGCGCGCTGAACCCTGCGTGTGACTAATGTTGAACGTGAACGGCATTAGAGAATGAGCATCGCGTCGCCGTACGAAAAGAAGCGGTAGCGCGCTTCGACAGCCTCGCGATATGCGCGCATCGTCAGGTCGTAGCCGGCGAACGCAGCGACCAGCATGATGAGCGTTGAATTGGCAAGATGAAAGTTGGTAAGAAGATGATCGACTGCGCGGAACGCGTAAGGCGGCCTGATGAAAATACTTGTCTCGCCGCTCCTCGCGCGTACCGCCCCGCCATCGTCTGCCGCGCTCTCGAGCGTTCGAACGCTGGTCGTACCCACGGCCCACAGCGACGCACTCCGCGCACGCGCACTCGCAATCACCTCAGCGGCGTGCGCCGACACCTCGTACCATTCCTCGTGCATCACATGCTGCGCGGGGTCATCTGCCTCGACGGGCTTGAACGTGCCGGCTCCAACATGGAGCAGCACATCGGCCACTACCACCCCGTTCTCGCGCAGTCGACGGAGGATCGCTTCGGTGAAGTGTAGGCCCGCGGTCGGCGCGGCGGCGGAGCCCGTCGCGTCGGCGTAGACGGTCTGATAACGCGCTGCATCCGGCGCTGCGTCCGCGCGCGTTATGTACGGCGGCAGCGGAACGTGGCCGTAGCGATCGATCGCTTCATGAATGGGCAGCGGACTGACCAGCTCCACGATCCGCGTGCGCCGCGTCGTCGTCTCCATTACACGCACTTCGAGTTCGTCGCCAACGTGCACGGTGCGCCCCGGTTTCACTTTGCCGCCGGGACGCACCATCGCCTCGTAGCGATGATCACCCAGCGATTTCAACAGGAGCACTTCGGCGGGCGCACCGGAATCGCGGGTGCCGAGCAGACGCGCGCGCAGGACACGCGTGGTGTTGCGCACGAGCACGTCGCCGCTTGGTATGTACTCCACAATGTCGGCGAACCGGCGGTGCGCGATGGTCCGCGAGTCACGATCGAGCACCATGAGCCGACTCTCTCCGCGAGTTTCGGGTGGGGCTTGCGCGACCAGCTCAAGTGGAAGCTCGAACGCGTAGTCGGAGGTGCGTGCGCCGTTCATTTGATCTACGTACAGGCGTGCTAGAGCAAACTCGTCTGTTGCGACTGCGGCGGTGGGGTGTAGCCGAAGTGCCGATACGCCTGCGGCGTCGCGACGCGTCCGCGCGGAGTTCGCTGCAGGAATCCGTTTTGGACGAGGTACGGTTCGTACACTTCCTCGATGGTACCCGCGTCCTCTCCCACCGCAGCGCCGATCGTGGTGACTCCGACTGGCCCGCCATCGAACTTCTCGATAATCGCCCGCAGGATGCGCGAGTCCATGTCGTCAAGCCCGAACTGATCGACGTCGAGCATCTGCAACGCCTCGTCCGCCACGCGAAGCGTGATGTTGCCATCCGCGCGGACCTGTGCATAATCTCGTACTCTTCGGAGCAGCCGGTTGGCCACGCGCGGCGTTCCGCGCGACCGACGCGCTATCTCGTGTGTACCCTCGTCATCAATACTCGTCTTCAGGACTTCCGCCGTGCGACGCACGATCAGCTTCAGCGCTTCCACCGGATAGTAGTTCAGCCGCTGCTCGATGCCGAACCGCGCGCGCAGCGGAGCCGTGAGCATGCCAAGTCGCGTCGTCGCGCCGATCAGCGTGAAGCGCTCTATGGTGAGTGGAATGGTCTGAGCCCGCGGTCCCTCCGACAGCCTGATATCGATCCTGTAGTCCTCCATTGCAGGATACAGAAACTCCTCGATCACCGGACGGAGGCGGTGGATCTCGTCGATGAACAGAATGTCGCCCTGGCGCATGTTGCTCAGAGTTCCGACGAGGTCGCCAGGTTTCTCGAGTGCGGGCCCCGACGTCGCATGGATGTTCGCGCCAAGCTCACGCGCGATCAGCTCCGCGAGCGTGGTCTTGCCAAGCCCGGGGGGACCGAAGAAGAGAGTGTGATCCAGCGGCTCCCGGCGCGCCAACGCCGCATCGATGTAGATGCGCAGCGAGTCCTTCACCTTGGGCTGACCGATGAACTCGGCAAGCTTCTGCGGTCTGAGCGACAGCTCGACCACCGACTCGTCGGCGAGTACCTCCGGTGTTGTAATCTCGGCGCGGGACATGGATGGCGTTTGCAAAGCTACTCCGGGCATTGGCAGAACATATGCCGAAGATATACCGAAAACAGTCCCCCTGCACCGTCTATACGCAGCGCTATAGGCAGGGTCGTCAGCGTGCGAGGCGTCCCAGTCGCTCCGCCGCGCGGCCGAGGGTTTCGAACGTCTTGCAGAAGGCGAAGCGCACACATGATGTTCCGCCGCCGCCGCCAGCGGCCGCCGTCCCGCCGTAAAAGCTGCTCCCAGGCACGGTCGCCACCCCCACAGTCTCGGCTAGCCAGATCGCGAATTGCCGATCGTTCCTGGTCGTGTCGATCGCGCTGAAATCGGCGAGGACATAGTACGCGCCGTCTGGTGCGGTACACGCGAACCCAGCACCGTGCAGCGCGTTCAGCATGACATCACGCCGTTGCTTGTACGCGCGCTGCAGGTGGTTGTAGTAGTCGGCGTCGAACGCCATTCCAACTGCTCCAGCAGCCTGCAATGGCGCGGGCGCACCCACCGTCAGGAAATCGTGCACCTTGCGTATCTCCGCCGTCAACTCGCGCGGCGCGATTGCGTAGCCCAGGCGCCAACCCGTGCACGAGAACGTCTTGGACAGGCCAGAGATGGTCACCGTGCGCTCCCGCATTCCCGGCCAGGTCGCGATAGGGTGGTGGTGGCCGGCGTAAACGAGATGTTCGTAGATTTCGTCCGTGAACACGAGAAAGTCGTGTCGCTCGGCAAGCTCCGCGATCGCCGAGATCTCGGCGCGGGAAAAGACCTTCCCTGTGGGATTGTGCGGTGTGTTCAGCACCAGCGCGCGAGTACGGGGCGTGATGGACGCAGCAAGTCTGTCGATGTCAAGGCGCCAGTCCGGGGCCAGTAGTGGCACGAACACCGGAGTGGCCCCCGCCAACACTGCATCGGGGCCGTAATTCTCGTAGAACGGCTCCAGGATTATAACTTCGTCTCTGGGGTCTACAAGAGCCATGAATGTCGCGGCCATCGCCTCGGTCGCGCCGCATGTTACCGTGATTTCGGTGTCCGGATCGACCGTCATCCCGTACCACCGCCGGTACTTCTCGGCGATCGCGATGCGGAGCGCCGGAGTACCCCACGTTATCGCGTACTGATTGACGTCTCCCATGATCGCAGCACAGGCCGCATCCTTCATGGGCGCAGGCATTGGGAAGTCGGGGAAACCCTGAGCAAGGTTCACCGCGCCAGTCCGCTGCGCGACGCGAGTCATCTCCCGAATTACCGATTCCTCGAACGTCACGGTGCGTTGCGCTGTCTTCGTCATGAGCTCCGGAGTCACGACGCTCGCGTCGTGCGGTGAATTGTTTCCGTCGTCGTTCAGCAGCACTCTATCGTGCAGCTATCCGTGCCAGCGCGTTGCGTATGAGATCCGTCGCCGCGAGTGGCGCCGCCGCGCCGTCGATTGTCGCACGAACTGCGCGCTCCGCGTCCGCCAGCGAGTAGCCCAGCGACACGAGCGCGCGTATCGCGTCTTCGGCCGCAGAGCCCGCGGGCGGGGCACCGGCTGCGCTGGTCGGAACGTCCACATCGCGCATCTTTGTTGCGAGGTCGAGTATCATCTGCTCCGCCTTCTTCTTCCCCACGCGCGGTACGCTCTGAAGCGTTACCGTGTCCTTCTCCACAATCGCACGAACCAGCCGCGCGGCCGTGAGCGACGACAGCAGGCTCAGAGCCAGGGCCGGTCCCACACCGTTGGCCGTGCGTACCAGGTCGAACACGCGGCGCTCCTGCTGCGTAACGAATCCAAACAGTTGCCAGCCATCCTCCTTCACGATCAGCGACGTGCAGAGGGAAACCTGTTCACCTTCGCGGGGAAGCGTCTCGTACACCGAGAGCGGGACCTGAAGCGTGTACGCGACACCGCCCGGAGTGAGGATCTCGACACGGTCGAGCTCCTTCAGCTCAAGACTCCCGGTAACTCGTGAAATCATTCAGACACTCGTCGCCGCGATCGTTGACTTTGCCAATGTGCGTGCGCGCGACGACATCACGCACGTGAGTGCCGCGGCCACGCCGTCGGCGGCGTCCGAGGGCGCAGGCACCGATTTCAACCGTAACAGGCGCATCAGCATGAACTGCACCTGGCTCTTGGTCGCGGCGCCGGTTCCGACGACGGCTTTCTTGATCTCCGCCGGCGGATACTCGACGATCGTAAGACCAGCTTGCTGGCCGGCGAGAAGTATCACTCCGCGCGCATGTCCAAGCACGATGGTTGTGCGAACGTTGTGAGCGTAGAAAACGTCCTCGACCGCGAGTACATCGGGTCGGTGCGCTCGTATCAGCTCGCTGACTCCGTCATAGATCTCCTGAAGCCGAACGGGAAGCGGTTCGCGAGCCTTCGTCCGTATGACGCCGCACTCAATCAGGGAGGCCGCGCCGAGTCGTTCACCGCGCACGACCCCGTATCCGGTCACAGCGGTGCCGGGGTCGATGCCGAGCGCGAGCACTACGCCGTGGCCATTTCGTCAGCGTCCATCTCGAAATTGGCGACAACCCGCTGAACATCGTCCAGGTCTTCCAGCGCCTCAAGCAGCTTGAGCAGCGACATGGCGGCTGGCCCCGACACGTGGACCGTGGTCTTGGGGAGGTACGAAACCTCCGAACCGGCGACGGCGACGCCATTGTTCTCAAGCGCCGTCTGCACATCGTGTAGCGAGTTCGGCGCGGTCGTGATGGTGTACTGCTCGTCCTCGCTCGCGAAGTCCTCCGCGCCGGCGTCGAGTGCCTTCTCCATGATCGCGTCCTCTTCGTACTTCGCTGACTCGACGTAGATCTGGCCCTTGCGGTCGAACATGAACGAGACCGAGTTCGCCGCGCCCAGATTGCCGCCACCGTGGGACAACTTGTAACGCACATCGGCGACGGTTCGCGTGGGGTTGTCAGTCACCGTGAATATCATGATCGCGACCCCGCCGGGACCGTAGCCCTCATACGTCACGTCCTGGTACTCCACGCCCTCCAACTCGCCCGTACCCTTCTTGACGGCACGCTCGATGTTTTCCTTGGGCATGGACGCGGCCTTGGCAGTATCTATCGCCGTGCGGAGACGAGGGTTGCCAGCCGGATCGCCACCGCCAAGCTTGGCGGCCATCGTGATCTCGCGAATGAGCTTGGTGAAGTGAGCACCACGTTTGGCGTCCGTAGCCGCCTTGTAGTGCTTTATCTGCTTCCACTTGCTATGACCGGCCATGGATCCTGGGTCTGCCTAGGGTGTTTGTTCGTAATATAGACGGAGCCGCTCGGCCAGCGCGCCCAGCTCCGACAGGGCGGCGGGGGCGAGATGACCGGTGAGCGTATTGATGAGCTCGCGCAGGCTCGCTGCTGCTTCGAGTCCGCCGACAATCGTCGCGTCGATGGAGCGGAGGAGCGCCATCCTGGCCGGTTGCGGCACCGTCAGCGCGGACAGCCATGTCTTCGCATGATCGGCGCGCAGCGCTCGTTCGGGCTGGTGGAGCAGGATCGGTGGCAGCGAGGCCAGCATCAGTCGCGCGACGAGGAACGTTGCCAGCGCCATCGCGCGGTCGTTGCCAACTGCGGCCGCCGCGGCGCACTCGGCCAGCGCACGAATGGGGAATAGCACCGGGTCGAGTGAGTAGGGCGGTGCGGCCGGCTGCGACGCGCGGGTTGCAGAACCCGCCTGGCTGGAAGAACCACTGGCTGCTGGGAAGGCGGTCACGCGCGGAATCTAGGCATGGAATGGAGCACGGGCTACTTTGAACGCTTGTCCGAACGTCGGGACAGATACCTTTAGAAATCGATGACACTGAGAGCAAAATCCGTCCTCTGGGTGGACGACGAGAGCGACCTCCTGGAGTCCCACAGGATCTTCCTTCGCTCCAAGGGCTACGATGTGGAGAGCGCCACCAACGCAGATGATGCGGTGGAGCTGCTGCGCCGCCGCTCATTCGACCTGCTGCTGCTCGACGAGCAGATGCCAGGCACACGCGGGCTCGAAGCGTACCGTGAGGTGCGCGAGATAGCGCCCAATCTCCCGGTTGTGATGGTGACGAAGAGCGAGGAGGATTCGACGCTACGCGAGGCGATCGGTGCGAACATCCGCGACTACCTGGTGAAGCCGGTGAATCCGAGACAGGTGTTGTCGGTGATCACGAGAATTCTCGACGGCCCGAGGCTTCGTTCTCAGGCGATATCGCGCGCGTTCGTCGAGCGTTTCCGTGCGCTGGAGCTCGACCGTGCCCGGAATCTGGACTGGCGTCAGTGGATCGAGCGGTACGACGAGCTCATGCGCTGGGACGTAGACCTCGCGGAGGCCGACGAACGTGGACTGTATGATTCGCTGCAAGGGCTTTACAGCGACATGCATCGCGAGTTCGCCGACTACATGTATACGGCGTACCCGGCGTGGCTCGCAAACCTCGGCGGCGAGCGGCCTCCGCTATCGATAGACGTGGTCGGCGAGTTCCTCGCACCGATCCTTGATCGCGAGCGCGCCGCAGTGTTCATCGTGATCGACTGCCTGCGGCTCGATCAGTGGCGCATTCTTGAGCCGTTGCTCGCGCCGTACTTTGAAGTCGAGACAACGCACTACTACGCCGTGCTCCCAACTGCGACCCCGTACTCGCGCAACTCGCTCTTCAGCGGCCTCTTTCCCGCGGAGATCGCGTCGCGTTTTCCGGCTTGGTGGGGCGCGCAGGACGACGAGTCGCTCAATTCGCACGAGCGCGAGCTACTGGAAGCGCACCTGCGCGATCTTCGCGGCGACACCCACGTGCGGTATCAGAAGATCTCGACTGCGGCTGGCTCCGACGATCTGGAGCGCCACATGGGGACCGCGATAGCGCAGGACGGCGTGAGCGCGTTCGTGTTCAATTTCGTCGATCTGCTCACGCACGGCCGCAGCGAGTCCCAGATACTCTACGAGGTGGCGCGGGATGAGATCGCGCTGCGCCGGCTGACGCGTCAGTGGTTCGAACGGTCCGCGTTGCTGGCCCTGCTGCGCGAGGCTTCGGCCCGCAAGGTAACGGTGCTGCTCACCACGGACCACGGCTCCATCCACTGCAACACGCCAGCAACGGTGTTCGCCAAGCGGGACGCGAGCGCGAACTTGCGCTACAAGTTCGGCGAGGATCTGCGCGCGGAGTCGCCCGAACAGGCATTGACGTTTACAAGTCCTGACGTACTCCGACTGCCGCCGCGCGGTGCGAGCTCCAACACGCTGCTTGCCCGGAACGACTGCTTCTTCGTGTATCCCACAAAGCTTCGCGAATACCAGAGCCGGTACCGTGGTTCCTTCCTTCACGGCGGCGTCTCACCGGAGGAAGTGATACTCCCGCTCGCCCTTCTCACCCCCCGCAGGTAGTGCCGAAAACATCGGTCCTAACATTGGCGCTAACATCGGACGGGACACCGGACTACCCGGCGCCTGCTGCCGTTGAAATCGCCGCGAGTGCTGCCCCCGCCGCTGTCCCGCCGCTGAGCGTCGGCCTCGCGATTTATCGCAGACTGTTCCCGTTCCTCAGGCCGCACGCGTGGCGGCTTGTCGGCGCCATGCTCACGAACATTGGCGCCGCGCTGCTGGATGCGTTCTCGGTGGCACTGCTGATTCCTTTCCTGAACACGCTGTTCGACCGGCCAGCGCTCGACATCAAGGCGGGATGGGTGTCCAGCCTCCTGCACGGGACCGTCGGCCAGCTCATGGTCGACGGCGACAAGATGACGTCGCTGCGCAATGTGATTTTCGTGGTGATGCTCGTTGTGATCGCGAAGAATTTTCTCGTCTGGGTGAGCGGCCAGTTCGGGGCTCAGCTGCAGGAGTTCGTGACGCGCGACCTGCGGAACACTGTATACAGGCATCTCGCACGTCTGCCACTCACGTACTTCACGCGCACCAAATCCGGTCAGATCATTTCGCGGGTTCTCAACGACACGTTTGAGACTAGACTGGTGTTGACCCAGATCGTGACGCAGTCGCTTCAGGCAATCGCGCTCGTCGTTGCCACGATATTTTTCCTCTTCGACATCTCGTGGAAACTGTCGGTGATGGCGCTCGGGATCGTCCCCATTCTGAGTCTCGTGCTGCAGCCGTTGCTCCGGAAGCTGCGGCGCGGGAATCGGCGGCGCGGCAACCAGCATGGAGAAATGGCGAGCGTGCTGCAGGAAACCGTGTCAGGCATCAGGCTGGTGAAGTCGTTTGGCGCGGAGGCGTTCGAGGAGGCTCGCTTCACTGGTGCGAGCAACACGTATGCGCGCACCACCGTCCGCCTTACCCAGCTCTCGTTCCTCGCTCCGCCCGTTACGGAGGTCATTGGCATGATGATCGCCGTCGCGATCCTCTGGGTCGGCGCGCGCGAGGTGCTCGTGGACCGCTCGTTGACCGGAGCGGATCTCATCACGTTCCTGGTATTCGTCCTGCGACTTCTCCAGCCCCTCAAGCAGCTCACCGCTGTGCGCGCGACTGCCCAATCGTCGCTTGCTTCCGCGGAGAGACTGTTTGACATACTGGACACGCCGTCGGAACAGGAGCGCGACCGCGGGACGGCCAGCATCGCGACGTTCACCAGCGACCTGCGCTTCGAACACGTCGGCTTCGCGTACGACAGGCCGGAAGGGGGCGACGACGTCATGGTGCTCGACGATATCTCGTTCTGCGCGCGCCGCGGCGACGTGATCGCGCTCGTCGGAGCGAGTGGTGCAGGGAAGACGACGCTCGTCGATCTCATCCCGCGGTTTTACGAACCAACTTCGGGCGCCATCACCATTGACGGCACGGACACCCGCGCTCTGACGCTCGATTCGCTCCGTTCGCTGATAGGCATCGTGAGCCAGGACACAGTGTTGTTCCACGACACCGTGCGCAACAATGTCGCCTACGGCTCCGCTACCAGGTACAGTGACGCACAAGTAGAGGCGGCGGCCCGCGCAGCAAACGCGCACGCGTTTATCACCGCACTGCCCGACGGCTACAGCACGATGCTCGGTGAGCGCGGCACGCGCCTGTCCGGCGGGCAGCGCCAGCGAATCGCTATCGCGCGCGCGCTGCTGCTCGACCCGCCAATTCTCATCCTCGACGAGGCCACGTCGGCCCTCGATACGGAATCGGAACGGCTTGTCCAGGCTGCGATTGACCGCTTGCTCGAGGGACGAACCGTGTTCGTGATCGCGCACCGCCTGTCCACGGTTCAGCACGCCAGCCAGATCCTCGTGCTCGACGGTGGCCGCATCGTCGAACGTGGGACGCATGACGAGCTGCGCGCGCGACGCGGCGCCTATTCCAGGCTGTACGACATGCAGTTCCGCAATCCAGCCCACACCGATGCGTCGTTCGGCGTGGCGGCCGTTCCCTCGCTCGGCTGACATGAGATATCTCTTTCTCCATTCCGGCAGAGAATGGTCCGGAACCGCCCGCGCATTCGCTGCAGCGGCACAGGGACTGGCGCGCCGCGGACACTCGGTCACGTTCGCCGCGGAACCCGACAGCACGGTGGAGCGTGTGGTATCGCAGACCGCGACCGCCGGCGAGCGTCCACTTCTCGATGTCGAGCCCATCGAGCTCGGCGGCACCTGGCTCGGAGCCGCCAGCGAGCTGGCGCGCCTTTTGAGGCGCAAGAAAGCTGACGTCGTGTTCGTTCATACTGACCGCGAACACCTCGTCGCTGCAGTGGCCTACCGACTCGGCTCGCGCGCGCGCGTGGTACGGAGAATTCGAGCGGGCGCCGGCGCTGGGATGCGCCGGACGGGCCGAATCGCCGCTCGCATTGCGCCCACTTGCTACCTGTTCGCGAGCGAGACGGATGCGCAGACGGCGCATGTCCCGCGACGTGCGACCGGGCGCATTGTGGCCAGAATGGGCGTCCCTGAGTCTCCCCCGCAGAACGCAGCAGATCTGGCGGGCGGCGACGTCAACGTCGTCTGCGTGCACGACGCATCGTCACGCAGCCGGGCGGCGGCTGCAATCCGGACTGTGGCGATGCTCGCGCCTCGACACCCCGGGTTGCGCCTCGTTGTCATCGGCGAGGGCGCATATGACGACGATCTTCGGATGCAGGCAGCCGCGCTCAACGCGCTGCAGCTGGTGACGTTTCTCGGCGACCGCGCCGACCAAATCGAAGTGATGCGCAGCGCACGCCTCGGCTGGGTGGTCGCTGACGCAGACACTGCTGCCTATGGAATCCTCGATTTCATGTCGCTGGGCATCCCCGTGTTGGCGCCAGAGCGGTCGGTCGCGCAGGAACTCGTCCTGCACGACATAACGGGCATGCTCGTGCCGGCCGACGACGCGAACCTCACCGCGGCGGTCGCCGCCGAGCTGCTGTCGAGCGACAGCCGGCGGGAGGCGATGGGAGCCGCGGCGCGGAGCCGCGTCGGTCGCGAGAACGCCGAAGCCGCAATGATCGATGGCTTCGAGCTCGCGGCCGCTGCAAGCGCGCGCCGCGCGAAGCGCTAGTGAGTGGCACGCAGGCGGCTCCGGCACACGTGAGCGACACAATTGTTCGCGGTGCGACGACGGCTGTACCTGTCACGGTCGTGATAGCCGCCCGCAACGAGTCTGCAAACATTGCAGCGTGCATCGACTCGGTCCGCTGGGCCAACGAGATTCTCGTTGCGGATCACGACTCAACCGACGACACGGCACGCTGCGCAACACTGGCCGGCGCGACGGTGTTCACCGCGAGCGACGATGTCACTATCGGCGCAGTTCGGAACTCCGCAATCGCCCGCGCGAAGAACCGTTGGGTACTGGTCGTGGATGCGGACGAACGGGGTACACCGGAGCTCGAACGTGCCGTGCGCGGTGTTCTATCGCAACCGGTGTCGGTCGCGTACAGGATCCCGCGCAAGAACTTTTTCATGGGCGATGAGATTCGTCACGGAGGTTGGGACGCCGACCGGCCAGTTCGCCTGTTTGATTCAGCGCTCAGGTATGACGATAGCAGGGTACACGAACATGTCGTAACGACCGGCGAGCCTGGACTGATCGGCGCCGCGCTGTTGCACTATCCGTACGCGTCATTGGATGTGTATTTCGAGAAGTTCGTACGCTACAGCAGGTGGTGGGCGGAGGACCAGTTCCGCCGCGGGCGGCGGACGTCGGCAGCTGCCGTGGTGTTCAAGCCACCGGCGCGTTTCGTCTCCATGCTCGTGCTGCGCATGGGCTTCCTTGATGGGGCGCGTGGTGTGATTCTGGCGTCGCTCGCGGCGGCGAGCGTGTGCGCCAAGTACGCGCGGCTGTGGGCGATGCAATGCGGGTTCTGATTGTCGGGAGCGCAAATCCGTGGCGGATGGAGGCGGCGACACGACGTGCGCTCATCCGGGCGGGACACGAGGTGCTAATCCTTGACGATCGCCGCACCAAGCGAGCGGTGGGGCGACGCCTCACGCAACACCTCACGCGGGCGCGCGCGCAACGCTTTGCGCCCGATTTCATTTTTCTATCCAAATGCCTCGCACTGGACCTCGACACGGTCCAGCGCCTGGTGGCAAATACACCGAATGCAATGTGGTACCACGACCCTCAGTGGTATCGGGACACCGACAGGCCTGACATCGGTCACATCGCGGCCGTCGGACGCATTGCTTCGACGTTTTTTGTCACGGGCTTCGACTCGGAATGGCGTGCACTGGGCCTGAACGCAAAGTTTTTGCCCGCCGCGGGGGATGCTGCAATACGACCCGTCACGCCCGCAGCTGGGCTTGCGGGCGACGTCGCGTTCATCGGCACCGGGTACGATCCCACGCGCGCAGCGCTCCTGCTCGCACTGGCGAAACATTACGATGTGCGTGTGTACGGGCCCGCGTGGGAGCAGTGGGCGACCGTGCTCAAATGGAATGGGCGCTCGGTGGAGAACGATGAATTTGCCCGCGTCTGCTCCAGCTCGGCCATCACTCTCGGAATCAACCCGGCGCGCGCAGACGGCGCCGCCACGTACACGTCCGACCGCACATGGATGGTAATCCTGGCGGGCGCCTTCTACCTCGGGCAGGGCACACGAGGAGTCACGCAGTTTCTACGGGACGGTGAGCACTGCGCGTGGTACGACGACACGCCTGAATGCATTGACAGGATCGCATACTACTTGCGCGAGCGTGAGGAGCGCGAACGGATTCGCACACAGGGCGAGCGTTTTGTCCGCGCGAATCATACGTACGACCAGCGCATAGCGAACCTGCTGTCCGGAAGGGAGTGGACCGTGGATTCGCTGGTCGGGTAGCGTATTGCAACATCTCCTGGTAACTCTCGACTTTATTCCAGACCTGAGTGGCGCCGCGCGCCGATTCGTCGCGCTCGCCCGCTGCTACCCTGAACCCATGTCGGTATCCACGGTCGCTTCACGTGACGCGGCCGCATACGACTCGCGCGAGGACTATACGATCGAGCGGCAGCCGTTCTCCGAAGCGAGCGCGTCCTCGTTCATCGCCCGGTTCCGGTGGGAGCGGTGGCTCGCGACACGCGCCCGCGGCCGCGTGCATGTCCTTCACTGCACGGACATCGCCACGACCGGGCGCATAACGAGGCGTGCGCACAAGCGCCTGCGCGTTCCGTACATCTTGCACGTGAGCGGACCGGAGTTGAGTCGGATGCGGGTCCGCGCGAGGACGGCACGCTCCGCGCGTCGCACGCTCAGGCTGGTACTCGGTGACGCGTCGGGCATAGTCGCCCCCACGGAATACGTCGCAGCGATCGCGCGTGAGACGATGACCGAGATCAACCTGTCGTATCCGCCTCCCGTGCTTGCCGCAGGACTTGGCGCCG
The DNA here is from genome assembly GCA_030854055.1 of Gemmatimonadota bacterium. Taxonomy (GTDB): domain Bacteria; phylum Gemmatimonadota; class Gemmatimonadetes; order Gemmatimonadales; family Gemmatimonadaceae; genus Fen-1247. The sequence continues at coordinate 37,710 of JALYTX010000020.1, forward strand.
ACGCAGAGCTGTTCTCTCCAGGCCGCGATTCGGGTTCCCTCAGACAGCGATGGGGGATACGACGCGCGCCAATCATGTTGACCGTGGGACAGCTCCTTCCGGGCAACGGACAGGACACTGGCATACGGGCGCTGGCGCTCCTGCGGGACGACTTCCCACACCTCCGTTACGTTCTCGTTGGTGAAGGCAGCGATGAAATACGGCTCCGAAACCTCGCAGCGGATCTCCACGTGCTCGACCGCGTTGGCTTCGCCGGCGCGATGCGCGATGACGAGCTGCCCGAAGCGTACGCTACGTCAACGCTATATCTGGACGCAGCACGTCAGGCTACCGAGCCCGGGGCCGAAGGTTACGGCCTGGCATTGATCGAGGCGCAGGCCGCCGGCCTTCCGATTGTGGCACCGGACGGTATCCCAGCTCGTGCTGTAATACGCAACGCTGAGGCCGCTGCACTGCTGGCCGTGAGCAGTCCCGAGATGGTCGCGGAATCTGTCGCTGCATTGCTGCGCGATCCGGATCGGCGAATCGCGATGAGTCTCGCCGGACGCGAGGCCGTCGAGGGCCACATGAACTGGACACGAGTGGCCCGCGATACCGCGCGCTTCGTGCGGGAATGCGTGGCGAATGGCTAGTGCGCTCCAACCGACGTCCTCGCACAAGGCAGAGTATTACGCGCTGCGAACTGTGGTGGGCGCCCTCCACGCACTTCCCTGGCGTGCTGCATGCGGATTCGGCTCGGCGCTCGGCGCGCTCGGCTACCGGCCGCTTGGAATCCGCAGGCGCGTGGTCGAGCGCCAGATCGCGGCGGCGTTCCCCGAGAAGAGTGATTCGGAAGTTCGTGAGCTCGCGCGACGCGCATACGCGCACCTTGGAAGATCCTCGATCGAGACCGCGCTGCTGCCTTCAATCGGCAAGAAGGGCGTGCTCGCGATGGTGGAATCGGCGGACGGTTTCGAGCTTGTAGAAAAGGCAATGGCGCTCGGCAAGGGCGCCGTTCTGGTGACTGGACATCTCGGGAACTGGGAGCTGGCTGGCGCATACGTCGCCGCGCGGGGCGTTCCCATGGACGTGATAGTACGAACTCAGGCAAACCCGCTGTTCGACGACTACATCAACGAAACTCGCGGGTCGCTGGGAATGACGGTCGTGCGAGATTTCGAAGCTGCTCGACGCACTCCCCGCTCCTTGCGCGAAGGCCGCGCCGTCGCGTTCGTCTCCGACCAGGGAGTGATGGGTCTCGCATCCACATACGCGACATTCTTTGGGCGACCCGCGAAGACTCCTCGCGGCGCCGCCGTCTTCGCCTTGAAATACGACACTCCAACGCTCTTCGTTACAGCAATCCGGCAGCCGAGCGGGCGCTATCGCGTGAGCGTCGAGCGCGTTCCCATCGTGCGGACTGGTCATCGCGACGCGGACATCGATGCAGTCGTCGCGAGCTACACCGGCATTCTGGAACGTTGGGTGCGCACCGCGCCGGAGCAATATTTCTGGCATCACCGACGGTGGCGCCGGCAGCCCGACGACACGCCACCCGCACTGCGAGACCCGAGCCTGTGACCACCGCGGTCCGACTTGGACACGACACGCGCACGCGTATCGGTGTAGCGGTCATCGCCATTATGGTCGTCATGGCGGTGTTCGCCCCGTTGGTAGCGCGCCAGGATCCGAATGCGATCGACCTTATCAACCTGCTCGATCCTCCGTCGCGTGCGCACTGGCTCGGTACCGACGTACAGGGACGCGACGTGTGGGCCCGACTGGTGTACGGAGCGCGCGTCTCGCTCTCAGTAGGCCTTGTGTCACAGTCGATCGCTGCCAGCCTCGGCGTCACGCTCGGACTTCTCGCAGGCTTCTATCGCGGTTGGGTGGACGAGCTGGTGATGCGACTCGCCGATGTCACGCTTGCGTTCCCGACACTGCTGCTTCTCATCGCGATGTCCGCCGCACTGCAGCCGTCGACGGGCGTCGTGTTCGTCACCATTGGAGTGGTGGGATGGGCCGGGATGGCGCGCCTCGTACGCGGCCAGACTCTCGTCGTTCGTGATCTCGAATACGTGCAGGCCGCACGCGCCATCGGCGCGCGCGGGCCGCGTATCATGCTGCGCCATGTTCTCCCCAACGTCGTCGGCCCTGTTGTGATCGCCGCGACCCTGGGCATCGCGGGGGCGATAATGGCGGAGGCCGCGCTGTCGTTTCTGGGGCTTGGGATCCAGCCGCCTACGCCAAGTTGGGGGAGCATGATTGCCGACGGACGCGATCTCGATCAGCTGCGCAATGCGCCGTGGACGTCACTCGCTCCCGGACTCGCCATTGGCGCCGCGGTCCTCGGTTTCAACCTTCTTGGGGACGCACTGCGTGACGCACTCGATCCGCGGCACGTCGGCGCTGCTGAATAGGATGACGACTTTGGACGGACCAGACAGCTCCACGCGGCTAGATAAGTGGCTTTGGGCCGCGCGATTTTTCAAGACGCGCGCTCTTGCCGCGGAGGCGATCGACGGCGGCAGGGTTCAGCTCAACGCCGAGCGCGTGAAGCGATCGAAGGCGGTCAGGCAGGGCGACGAGGTGACAGTGCGGCTCGGACCTTACGAGCATCGGGTGACCGTCGTGTTGATTTCCGAACGTCGCGGGCCGGCGACTGTCGCGGCAACGCTGTATGAAGAGCTCCCTGAGAGCCGCGCTGCCCGTGAGGCACTTGTCGAGCGCCGCCGCCTGGAAACCGCGATCGGCGCGGCAGACCCGGGGCGCCCGAGCAAACGCGACAGGCGGCAGATCGATCAGCTTCGGCGGCGCGGCGAGTGACCTTCCGACACCACGAACGGCCAACAGGTCGCCTGAGGTTATCGCCGTGAACCTCATATTCAGGATGATTCGCGTGCTATTGGCGGCGCGCGCCAGGCCCAGAGTGCAGCCGCTCGAAGAGACCACACTGTCTTTCCGCGTCTGGCCAAGTGATGTCGACGTGCTGATTCACATGAACAACGGACGCTATCTCACTCTGATGGACCTGGGACGGGCGGACTCCATCATCCGGAGCGGTGTGCAGGCGCGAGTACGTGAGAATGGATGGTACAGCGTGGTGGCCGCGGAAACGATCCGATTCCGCGAGTCGCTCGGGTTGTTCGCAAAGTTCGAACTTCGTACTCGCCTTGTTGGATGGGACGACAAGTCGTTCTACCTGAGACAGCTTTTTCTGCTTCGGGGACGTATCACGGCAGTTGGCGTCGTGCGCGTGCGCTTTCTCAACCAATCCGGCGGCGCGCTATCCGCGGCCGAGGTTGCGAGCGTGATCCTGCCTGGCGTAGAATCGCCTGAGCTTCCGGACTACATCAGCGACTGGGGAAGGGCCGAAGCCGGCTTCTCCCGAGCCACTAGCATCCAGGTCACACAGAACCATCGGACCGCCCTCGGCGTATAGTAAGACAGAAGCCCGAGGCCCAACTACTCGAACCGGATGATCCGCGCCATGCTCCCACTTAACTATCTATCTCTTGCGCTGGCTCTCGCCGGTGGAAAGTCCGCGGCCCCGTTGCCGGTCACCCCGATGCTCGGTGCGGCTAGCCACGCCCAGACGGACACCGCCACATTCGCCGGCGGCTGCTTCTGGAGCATGGAGCGCCCGTTTGATCACACGCCAGGCGTGATCTCGACGGTTGTAGGATACACGGGCGGCAACAAGGGGAACCCGAGTTACGAGGATGTTGGAACACGCACGACTGGACATGCCGAGTCGGTGGAAGTGCATTACGATCCGGCGAAAGTCACCTACGAAAAGTTGTTGTACATCTACTGGCACAACATCGACCCGACGCAGAAGGAAGCACAATTCTGCGACCACGGTAACGAGTATCGCAGCGCGATCTTTTATCGGAATGACTCACAGCGGAAGTTGGCGGAGGCATCACGCGCCGAGCTCGTTCAGTCCGGGCTCTTCAAGTCCCCGATCGTCACCGAGGTCGTAGCCGCGTCCGCATTCTGGAAGGCCGAAGACTATCACCAGCACTACGCGGACAAGAACCCGGTCCAGTACAACCTGTATCGCATAGGTTGCGGTCGCGATGGCCGTCTCAAACAGATCTGGGGATCGAGTGCAGAGCCTAACGTGCCATAACGAGGCTCGGTACGGACCTGGTCCGTCCTTACCCGGGCCGCCGCTTCCTTTACGGGTAACGTAACCGCGTGACCGACTCATATCAGATGGCCCGGCGCACGAGCCGTAGTCAGTTCCGTCGATGTGATGTTGCCGCTGGGCTCAGTTAGCCGTAACATATATCTGCCGCGATTGCCGGAATGGCATTATCCGGGGCGGAACCCTGAGAGCTTATTTGGCAAGTAGCGGCGGCACCGGTGATGCGAAACCCTCTTTAGACGAGCTGTTCCCGCGTATCTACGAACAGCTCCGCGCGGTGGCCACCGCATATCTGCGCCGCGAGCGCGCGGATCACACACTCGCGCCGACCGCGCTCGTCCATGAAGCCTATATCCGGCTCGCGGCACAGGACACGATAGACGCCGCTGACAAGACTCGCTTGCTCGGGCTGGCCGCCGAGATGATGCGGCGCATCCTTGTCAATTACGCGCACGCAAACCACGCCAGAAAGCGTGGCGGAGCACAGGCGAGCATAACTTTGGACGAGAGCGTCGCGAGTACGGAGAGGCAGTTCGACCTGGTCGAGCTCGACGATGCACTTACGCGGTTGGCCGAGTTCGACAGTCGGGGGAGCAAGATCGTCGAGATGCGCTTTTTCGCGGGATTAACCATCGAGGAAACGGCTCTCGTTCTCGCCATCTCGCCCGCGACCGTCAAGCGTGAGTGGAGCACTGCGCGCGCGTGGCTACGGCGCGAGATGAGTGTCGCCTAGCGTGGAAGCCGAGCGCTGGGAGCGGGTACGGACAATGTTTTCCGCGGCACTCGAATGTGACGCCCCGGGCCGGCCCGCGTTCGTTGAGTCGGCGTGCACAAACGATCCGTCAATGCGAATCGCCGTCGAGTCGCTGCTAGCCGCACACGCCGATGCAGGCGATTTTCTGGAAGGATCTGCTCTTGACCTGGCGCCGCCGCCAACGTCAACCTCCATTGATTACTCGACATCGGAGGTACGGATCGGTGCGTACCGAGTGGTGCGCGGGATCGGCCATGGTGGAATGGGAACCGTGTACCTGGCCGAGCGCAATGACGATCAGTATCACAAGCGTGTGGCGATCAAGGTTGTATCGCCCGGGTTGGACACGGACCTGATCATTCGGCGGTTTCGGCACGAGCGTCAGATGCTGGCCAATCTGGACCACCCGAACATTGCTCGTCTGCTCGACGGGGGTACTGACGCTGAAGGGTTGCCGTATTTTGTGATGGAGTATATCGAAGGCGAACCGATCACACGTTATTGCATCACGCGCGGACTAGCGCTGCCGGAACGGCTCGACCTCTTTCGCAAGGTCTGCGCGGCCGTCCACTACGCCCACCAGCGCCTCGTCGTGCACTGCGACATCAAGCCGGGCAATATTCTCATCACCGATGAAGGCGTACCAAAGCTGCTCGACTTCGGTATTGCGAGGCTACTCGAAGTGGCGGGCGACGCGTCGCCGGCGCCTCCTCGTGCGATGACGTTGGAATACGCGAGCCCCGAGCAGCTGAGCGGCACGGCCGTTACAACTCTGACTGATGTGTACTCACTGGGTGTCGTTTTGTATGAGTTGATTTGTGGCCAGCAGCCCTACGGCACCGGCGCGTTCACGTTCACCATCGCAGCGGGGAAAGCCGAGACAGTCCGCACGAAAACGCTCCCAGAGCCTCCGAGCAGCGTTGCGATGCGCGTGGGGACAGCGCATCCAGCCACTTCACCTCGGTGGAAATTGTTCGGACATCGCAAGCTGCGCCGAGGCCTGCATCCCGATCTTGATTGCATCGCGCTCAAGGCGCTGCACCCGACGGCGCAGCGGAGGTATGCCTCGGCGCAGCAGTTGTCGGAAGACGTTCGGCTTTATCTCGAACAACGACCGATACGCGCCCGTCCCGGCAACCTCATTCACCGCTCGACACTGCGAATCCGCCGGAATGCGCTTCTGTCCATGGCGGGTGCAACACTCGCCGTGGCGCTTTTTGGGGGTATCTCCACGATCACGTGGCAGGCGCACATCGCCGACCAACAGCGCAGAACGGCCGAGCGGCGTTTCAATGATGTGCGTAGCCTTGCGACATCGCTAATGTCCGATGTGAACGATTCGATAGCATCGTTACCCGGGACGACGCGCGCCCGGAGTCTTATCGTCGCGCGTGCGCTTGGCGCCCTGGACACCCTCTCGCGAGATGCGCATGGCGATAGCGGACTCCAGTACGACCTGGCCGTAGGGTACCTCAAGGCCGGGGACATACAGGGACGACCGTACGGGCCAAACCTGGGCGAGACGCACGCAGCGCTCACAAGTTACGACAAGGCGCGAGTCATACTCGCTTCACTCGTCGCGGCACATCCGCGCAACATCGAAGCGCAGGCTGAGCTTGCGTTGGCGGAACAGCGGCTTGGCGCGATTTATCTCCGCGCGCGGGACTGGGCAAACGGCGAGCGCCATGAGCGACTTTCGGTCGCACTCGGTGACAGGCTCGTGCGATTGGACCCAGCCGGCGAACGGTCCCAAATCGAACTGAGCGACGCACTGATTTACCTCGGGGATGCCTTGGCCGCATCCGACGATCAGTGGTCTGCCTCACGCATCCGCGCTGCCCGCGCCAGTTATTCGCGCGGACTCAACATCCGACTGGCGCTCGCCGCTCGCGGCCCAATGTCACCGGCATTGCAGCGTGCACTGATCTCGGCCTACAACAGAATTGGTTACACTGGATCGTCACTTTGGAAGGTCACCGGTGATATCGGCGAGCTGCGTGGTGCGCTGGTGAACCACACGGAGTCCCAACGCCTCCGGCTCAGGCTCTTTTCTGCCGACCGCGGAAGTTCAGTGAACCGCCGTTTGGTCGCGGACGGATGGATGGACATCGCGCAAGTCCAGGGCGAGCTCGGCGACGCCCGCGGTGCGCTTAGGACCTTGGACACGGCCGGGCCGATGTTTCAAGCGCTTGCGGACGCGGATCGCGAGAACGTCGAGGCGCGACGGGATCTTGCGTACTATCACGAGAACATCGGCGCTGCGCTCGCTGATGCGGGGCAGTCATCTCGGGCGATCCGGCACGAGCGCCTCGCCGTGGCGATGCTCCTGGAACTTCAACGTGGCGACGCCGCGAGCAATGAAGAGTATTTCCATATCGCGCATGCCCACGAGACCACGGCGCGTGCATTCGAGGCGCTAGGATCAAGAGTGCTAGCTCTGAAGTCTTATGGGGATGTCGAAACGATATTGCGCCGCTGGATGATTACAGACCCGAACAATGCTCGTGCGGACCGGATGCTTCGTGAGGCGGGCGATCGAATGGCTGCCCTGCGAAAGGCGCCTGACCGAGGCGGATGAGCCGATCCGACCGGTTTTCCTGCGTTTTTAATACACGCTTTTCTTCAGGAGATTCTTATGGAGTTTCGAATTTCGCGCGCACTGGTAGGTGCGGGTCTGGCCGCCGCTTCCATGTCGGTCTCGGCGGCGGCGCACGCCCAGGCGACCTTCACATTCGAGGGTGTCGGGAACGGTGGCTACTCGCCGGCCCAGAACGGAGTGAGCCTCTCACAGGGCGGCGGCAACGCCCGCGACGTCGGCTTTTTCCAGGCGACCAATCAGGCGGCGGGCGCAAATGCGTTCAGCGTCGGCACGGATCTCGGGTGCAATCACACGCCAAGTGGGACGACCTGCGGATTCAACGGAAACGCAACTCGGACCAATATTTACAGCGTATTGACCACAGGCACGTTCACGTTGAACAGTGGATTCTTCAAGACTGGCCCCTACAATCCCGCGACATCGCTCGCCATCACTGGCTACAATTCGGGCGGGACCGCCATCTTCACGCAAGTGCTCGCGCTCTCCAGTACCCTCACGCAGTTCACGTTTAACTGGGCCGGCGTAAACGACGTGATCTTTACGCCGACGGGTTCCTCAGTCGGTTCAGGTTACTTCCTAGCGGATGACATCACTGTTAACGCTCCGACGAGCTCGACGGCTCCCGAGCCAGGATCGTTGGCACTGCTTGGGACAGGGCTTATCGGACTTGGCCCGGTGGTGCGCCGGAAACTCAACCGGTAGCATCGGGCCGGACCAAAGTTGGTCTCGGGGCACCCGACGGGTGTCCCGAAACCAACTTTCTGTGCACGCGCGCAATCAAACCGGGGACAAGAGAGAGCGGATCAGCTACCGTTGTATCCGTATCACCGCGTAGTCGCGCGCGCCCTTGCGCAGGAGGAGGTACGATCCTGCAAGCGGAGCGAACTCCGCAAGCATCGTGGACGCGGCGGCGCGCGTGCCGTTCACATAAGCACCCCCCTGGTCAACGAGCCTTCGCGCCTCGCCCTTCGATTTGACGAGACCAGCGGTCGTGAAGAGGTCTAGCACCGACAGCTGATCTCCCCTCGCAACCGTTGCGCCGGGAACTTCGCGCGCCAGAGCGACGAGCGCGTCCGAAGAGAGGCTTGAAGTGTCCCCGCGAGCGAAGAGAACGCCGGACACCTCGCGCGCGATGCTCGCGGCCTCAGCCCCGTGCACTCGCGACGTAATCTCGAATGCAAGCGCGCTCTGCGCCTCGCGACGCTCCGGATGCTCCGACGCGTCGTACTCGAGACTGGCTATGGTGTCGCGGTCGAGCAGTGTCATCATCCGAAGGTATTTTCCTGCATCGCGGTCGTCGGTGTTGATCCAGAATTGATAGAACTGGTACGGCGACGTGCGTTCCGCGTCCAGCCAAACCGCGCCAGCTTCAGTCTTCCCGAACTTATTGCCCGACGCTGTAGTGAGCAGCGGGAACGTAACGGCGCACGCGTCCACGCTGTCCATGCGCCGAACGAGCTCCACGCCCGCCGTCATGTTGCCCCACTGATCGCTGCCCCCTACCTGCATCGTTACGCCATCGCGCCGCCGAAGCTCCACGAAATCGTACGCCTGCAGTAGCATGTACGAAAACTCGGTGTACGAGATTCCAGCCTCCATGCGCGACTTCACCGATTCCTTCGCCGCCATGTAGTTCACCGTAAGGTGCTTGCCGACATCGCGCATGAACTCGATCGCGCCGAACGTCATGAGCCAGTCGGCGTTGTTGCGCAGCACCGCGCCGCGTGGCCCGGAGAAGTCCAGGAAGCGGGCGAGCTGTGCTCCGATCGACTCGGCGTTCGCCACAACCTGATCCGCCGTCTGGAGCGTCCGCTCCGCGGTCTTGCCGCTTGGATCTCCGATCATCCCGGTCCCGCCGCCGATCAAAGCGACCGGACGGTGGCCGGTGCGCTGCAGATGAACGAGTCCCATAATTGGTACGAGGCTGCCCACGTGCAGGGAAGCGCCCGTTGGATCGAAGCCGCAGTAGGCGGAAACCGGCCCGGCCGACAACATTCTCGCGGCGCCCTCCGTCTGCTGCATCAGCATGCCGCGCCACTCGAGCTCGCCGAGAAAATCGGATTGGGCCATCGCCGGTAATATAAATTCATCGCCATGGCTGGTAGAACCAGAAAGAAAGGCACGCTTCCCATCTGGAAGCGTCATCCGACCGCGTTCCGACTGCTTCTGGTGTTCACCATCCTGGTGGTGACGTTTGGCGCCGGTCTCGTATACAGCGCATGGGTGCTCGTCTGCGCGGGTGATCGCTGCCCGTCGATCGAGGCCCTGGAGCAATACACACCGAAGCAGACTTCCAAAGTCTTCGCCGTCGACGGACGCTTCATCGCCGAGCTCGGTACCGAGCGGCGAACTCTCGTGACGCTGAGCGAGATTCCGAAAGTGGTGCAGGATGCGTTCGTCAACACCGAGGACAAGCGCTTTTACGAACACTCGGGGATCGACTGGTACCGCGTAGGCGGCGCCGTAGCGCACGACGCCCGGAGTGGCCACTTCTCGCAGGGCTTCTCTACCATCACGATGCAGCTCGCCCGCAACATCTTTCCCGAGCGAATCTCGCGCGAGAAGACCATCATACGCAAGATCAAGGAAGCCAAGGTCGCGCGCGAGATCGAGTCCAAGTACAGCAAGGCCAAGATTCTCGAGCTCTATCTCAACCAGATCAACCTCGGCAACGGCGCGTACGGCGTGGAGACGGCCTCGCAGCGCTACTTCGGAAAGTCCGTTCGCGATCTCAATATTGCTGAAGCAGCGACACTCGCGGCGCTCCCCAAGGCGCCAGAGCGCTACAACCCGCGCCGCTATCCCGATCGCGCGATCCAGCGCCGCAACACCATCATCGAGCTGATGCGCCAGAACGGCGCGATATCGGACGCCGATGCCAGTCTTGCCAAGGCGTATCCGCTGCAGCTCGCCACCAGGGTCGAATCGGGTGAGATCGCGCCATACTTCGTCGAGTGGGTGCGACAGCAGCTGGACCAGCAATTCGGCAAGCAGCTGTATGAGCAGGGCCTCAACGTTTATACGACGCTCGATCTCGACATGCAGACTGCCGCAGAGCGTGGCCTCGAGCGACAGTTGCGCGCGATAGAAGGTGGCAAGCTGGGAGCGTACAAGCACACCACGTACGAGGAATACATTGCGCGACTGTCCACCGGCGAATCGGGAACCGGAACGTCGCCCTACCTGCAGGGCGCGTTCCTCGCACTCGATCCACGCACCGGCGGTGTGCGCGCCATGGTCGGAGGCCGTGACTTCTACGACTCCAAGTTCAATCGCGCGACACAGGCGCTGCGCCAACCGGGATCCACTTTCAAGCCAATCGTGTATTCCGCGGCCGTTCAGGCCGGCAAACCGGCGTCGTACATCGTTGACGACGCGCCAGTCTCCGTCCCGCAGGCGAACGGATCTTCGTGGGAGCCGAAAAACTTCGACTTGAAGTTCGAAGGCCCAATGTCGATGCGCCGCGGCCTCTACCAGTCGCGCAACATCATCGCCGTCAGAACCGGCATGGAGCTCGGTCCCCAGTCCGTGATAAACGAGGCTCGCAACTTCGGCATCACCACGCCCATCCCGCCATATCCGTCCATATACATCGGCTCGGCGGATGTAATCCCGCTCGAGCTCATTGGCGGCTACACGGCGTTCGCGACTCTTGGCGTTCGCGCGCAACCGAACGGAATTCTCCGAGTAGAGAACGCCAAACACCAGGTGCTCTGGCAACCCACTCCGCCCCGCACACAAGTAATGTCGCCGGAAGAGTCATGGATCATGGTGAGCATGATGAAGGACGTGATCCAGCGCGGAACTGCGTTCGGCTCCGTCTGGGACGCCGGGTTTCACGTCCCCGCGGGTGGAAAGACGGGAACCACGAACGACGGCACCAACGTCTGGTTCATAGGTTACACCGCGGACCTCGTCGCAGGCGTGTGGATGGGCTTCGACCGACCGCAGACAATCAAGTCCAACGCACAGGGCGGTATACTGGCCGCACCGGCCTGGACGTCCTTCATGACCGAGGTCTACCGACGCAAGCCTACGCCGCCGGACTGGCCCAGGCCGTACGACATCACGACCCGCGAGATCGATCCTACGACGGGTCTGCTCTGGACGCCGGAATGCGGCACTACAGCGGTCACAGAGTACTACGTGCCCGGCACGGAGCCGGTCAACGAATGCTCGCCGTACGCCCCTGTGCCCGGAGCGCCGCCGAACGCGCTCCCAGGCTCGCCGCCCGCGCGCGACACGAGCCACCGGTAAAGTTGCTGAACACTCGTACGAGACTTACGTTTGCGAGAGATTCCCTCTCGCGAGTAGCTACTCACATCCTTTAGTTTTGAACATGAATCCGCACAAGATTTGGCGTGACGGCAGTCTGGTGGAATGGCAGGACGCCACCATTCACGTCATGAGCCACGTGGTTCATTACGGGTCCTCGGTTTTCGAGGGAATCCGCTGCTACAGCACACCTGACGGGCCCGCGATCTTCCGCCTTCCGGATCACCTTCGGAGATTCGGCGATTCGTGCCGCATCTATCGCATGCCCATGCGGCACTCTATAGACGAGCTCGTTGCCGCCTGCAGCGAAGTTGTCGCGGAGAACGATTTACAGGCGTGCTATCTGCGCCCCGTCGCACTTCGCACCGGTGAGGAAATGGGCGTACTTCCGCACAAGGCGCCCGTCGAGACTTTCATAATCCCATGGGTGTGGGGGCGCTACCTGGGCGACGAAGCGCTCGAGGAGGGCGTGGATGTGTGCGTGTCGAGCTGGCGCAGGCCCGCTCCGGGAACGACACCCACACTGGCGAAGGCGGGCGGCAACTATCTGAATTCGCAACTGTCAAAGATGGAAGCGCGTGCCGACGGTTACGTCGAGGGGATAATGCTCGATTCCTTTGGATATGTCGCCGAAGGAAGCGGGGAGAATCTGTTCATCGTTCGCGACGGCATCGTCTACACGCCACCGATCGCATCCGGAATCCTGAACGGGATCACGCGCGATTGTATCATCCGTATCGCGACAGATCTCGGGTATCAGGTGTCGGAGCAGATCATTCCGCGCGAGATGCTCTACATCTGCGACGAGGCTTTTTTCAGCGGGACCGCCGCCGAGATCACGCCGATACGCACGGTGGACAGGATGGAAGTAGGTGCTGGAAAGCCGGGCCCGATCACGCTCGAGATACAGAAATCGTACATGGGAATCGCGACGGGGAAAATGCCCGATCGTTACGGCTGGCTCACTCGCGTGGAGAGTAGAGTCACCGTCTGAGATCAATTCGCGCGGGGCGAGGACAAACGGTTCTCGCCCCGCATTCCACGTGAGGGGGTCGCGTAACGCGACAGGGAGATTATGAGCGCTGGTTGTCTTGCTCTAAATGCTTCGTTCGAGCCGCTGACGATGGTGCCGGTGCGCCGCGCACTGCGGTTGCTCCTGGACGGAAAGGCGGAGATCGTGGAGACGGATGCGGACAAGCTCATCCGCTCGGAGCGACTCTCCATCCCGCATCCCGCGGTAATCCGCCTCACGCGGTTCATTCACGTGCCGCGCAAGTTCCGCCGGCAGGTGACCAATACGTTTCTCTTCGCACGCGATCGTTACACCTGCCAGTTCTGCGGCCGCAAGCAATCGGCGCTCAAGGTCCGCGAGTCACTTACCCGGGATCACCTGATTCCGCTCTCGCGGGGCGGACTCAACGTGTGGACCAACGTCGTCACGGCGTGCAGTCCGTGCAACACGCGCAAGGCCAACCGGCTGCCGAACGAGATCGGAATGCAGCCGTTGACTGCGCCTTTCGAGCCGCACTTCGTCCAGCTTGCGTGGGCCGTGCGCCGTCTCACGCCCGCCCAGTCCAAGTACATCGAGATCTTCTACGGCCGCGCCACGCTCGACGATCTGCGGTCAATAGACTCGACCCTGGTCGCCGGCTGAAATCCCACCCCGCACGTCATTCCCGCGAAAGCGGGAATCTCCCCAACTAATCCCCCGCTTCGCACAATAACGGTGCCTGCTCATCGCGACATTGCCCTTGCTATCTTTCGCGAATGACCCATTTCGCTGACCGGATCGCCACGCTGGGGACGGAAAACGCCTTCAGCGTCGGCGCCGACATTGCAAAGGTGGCCGCCCGAGGCGTCGACGTGGTGAAGCTGAACATTGGAGAGCCCGACTTCGACAGTGCACCCCATATAAACGAGGCCGCGATCGAGGAGATCAGACGCGGCAACTCCCACTACTGCGATCCGCAAGGCCTCATCGGACTGCGGCAGGCCATCTGCGACCACCTCGAACGCTCCCGCGGTCTGCATGTCACACCTGACAGGGTTGTAGTCACGACCGGTGGCAAGCCCGGCATCGGGTTCGCACTCCAGGCGTACGCGAATCCCGGCGACGAGGTTATCTACCCGAGCCCCGGATTCCCGATCTACGAATCCTGGATCACCTACTCCGGTGCGAAGCCGGTGCCCCTGCACCTTCATGAGGAGACGGGCTTCACGTTCACGCCGGAAGATCTCGCTGCGCTGATTACACCCAGAACACGCATCATTTTTATCTGCTCACCGTCCAACCCCACCGGTGGCGTGCTGTCCAAACCGGAGCTCGAAGGCATCGCGCGCGTGATCCGCGAGCGAGCGCCCAGAGATGTGCGCGTGTACTCCGACGAGATCTACGAACAGTGCATCTTCGACGGCGAGGCGCATCACAGCATCGCCGTCGAACCGGAGATGGAGGAGCGCACGATCCTCTCGTCCGGCCACTCCAAGGGCTTCGCCATGACCGGATGGCGGCTGGGCTACGTCGTGCTTCCCACCGCTGCAGAGGCCGCGGTCTTCAAGCAGCTCACCATCAATACGGTCTCGTGCGTACCGCCATTCATCCAGGAAGCGGGAAAGGTTGCGCTCACCAGCGAAGCGTCCGCACCGGAGATGGCGCGGATGGTCGCAGCGTTTCAGGAGCGCCGCGACTGGATCGTCCCTGCGCTCAATGCGATCGACGGTGTTCGCTGCCAGAATCCCAAAGGCGCATTCTACGTGTTCCCAAACGTTGGCGGATTGTGCCAACAGCTCGGGATCATCGACGCCTACAACAACCTGAGCCCCGAGCGTCGCGCGCACACGTCGCCCTCGGCAATGTTCCAGATGTTCCTGCTCTACGGCTACGGCGTCGCAACGATGGACCGCAATTCCTTCGGCAAGATCGGCGCTGAAGGCCAGCACTTTCTCCGCCTGTCCATCGCAACCAGTCTGGATCGGTTGAAGGAAGGAATGGCGCGCATTCGAACCGCCGCTACCGACCGTGACGGTTTTGTCCGCTTCATGGAACAGGAGAAGCTGTACGCATGACGCCGCTAACAGGTCTGACCAATGAATAACCGGCGCGTCTTCGTCACACGCAGAATTCCCGACGCGGGAATCGAAGAGCTGCGCTCGCACGGAGCTGCGGTCACCATCGGACAGTCCGATGAGGAAAAGGGACTCGACGCCGAACAGGTACTCGCCGGTGTCAGGTCTTGCGATGTGCTGCTGTCACTCCTCACCGAGCCGGTCACGCGCGAAGTCCTTATCGCCAACCCCTCCCTGCTAGGTGTCGCCAACTACGCCGTAGGTTTCAACAATGTCGATGTCGGCGCGGCGACCGAACTCGGGATTCCCGTCACGAACACCCCCGGAGTTCTCACCGACACCACTGCCGATCTCACGTGGGCACTCATACTCGGCGCTGCGCGACGCATCGTCGAAGCGCACCAGTACATGGTCGCGGGTCGCTACAAGTTGTGGGGACCGAATCTCTTCGTCGGTGCCGACGTCAGTCCTGGCGGCACCGGCAAGCGCAAGGTGCTCGGCATCGTCGGTTACGGCCGCATCGGATCAGCGGTCGCCCGTCGCGCAATTGGCTTCGACATGGACGTACTCGCGTACGACCCGCACAACGCCGCCGCGATCCAGGCTGATGCGTCGGATCCGGCTCGGCACGTGCGCGCAGCGAACCTGGACGAGCTGCTTCAACAAAGTGACTTCGTGTCGCTACATCCCCTGCTGACACCGGAGACCCGTCACATGATAGGCGCGCGTGAGCTCGGCATGATGAAGCGCACAGCGTATCTCGTGAACGTCGCTCGCGGGCCAGTGGTCGACGAGACCGCGCTCGTCACAGCGCTCCAAAACCACGTCATCGCCGGCGCCGCTCTCGATGTTTTCGAGGACGAGCCGCTTATGAAGCCGGGCCTCGCCGAGTGCGAGAACGCGCTCCTCGTGCCGCACATCGCGAGCGCGAGCCAGGATACGCGCGACCGCATGGCGCTCATGGCCGCGACTAACGCTATCGCGCATCTCGAAGGCCGTCGCGCGCCAAATGCGGTGAATCCGGAGGTCTACGACTCGCCGGCCTACTCCGCGAGGAGAAGCGCCGCAGGCGCTTGATCGCCGGGTGACAGAGGCGCTCCGCAGAGATGCGGTGATCTGCGCGCTCGCCGGCGTTGCTGCCGTCGATCCCGCCGACCTCGTGCGCGCGGCGCTCCAGAAGCTGCATATTCGGGACGACGTCACCCTGTTCGCCGTCGGAAAGGCGGCGGTACCAATGGCGTCGGCTGCGGCGTCTGCCCTCGCATCAACCATTCGCCGCGGCATCGTCATCGCGCCCGTCGCCGCGCGGCCGCCGGCAGCGCGGATCGACTGCTATACGGGAGGACATCCCGCACCGAACGATCAAGGCGCAGACGGCGCGCGTGCGTTGGTCGCGCTCTTCAGCAGCATGCGCGCTGGCGAGACGCTTCTGTGCCTCATCTCCGGCGGTGCATCGTCGCTGATGACGCTGCCCGCCCAGGGCCTCACCGTCGAAGACGTCAGCACGACTGCAACGCTGCTGATGCGCGCCGGCGCGACGATCGAGCAACTGAACTGTGTGCGCAAGCACATCGATCGGCTCAAGGGAGGGCGCCTGGCGGCGCTCGCGTTTCCGTCCGCGGTCGTCGCACTCGTGCTGTCCGACGTCGTGGGTGACGACATGGCAACAATCGCCTCGGGTCCAACAGTGGCCGATCCGACCACAATCGCCGATGCGATATCAGTGCTGCACGAACGCGGAGTGTGGGATGCCATACCGATGAGCGTGCGCGACCATCTCACGCAGGGCGACGACGAGTCACCCAAGCCTGGCGACCCGCGGCTCGCCCGCTCCACCAGCCACATCATTGGCAGCAACGTCAATGCGGCGGCCGCCGCGTGCCTCAAGGCACGGTCACTCGGCTACTCCGCTCGCATCGTAACCACGTCGCTCACGGGCGAGGCCGCCGAGGAAGGGCAGCGCATCGCGCGCGACGTACGCGACGAATGCGAGCGCGAAAGGCGCCGCGTCGCTCTCGTGTACGCCGGTGAGACGACTGTTACCGTTCGCGGATCGGGCTCGGGCGGTCGCAACCAGGAGCTTGTCCTGGGCGCCGCAGTCTCGATCGATGGCGTGTCCGGCGTCGCCATCGCGTCCCTTGGCACCGACGGCATCGACGGCCCCACAGACGCCGCGGGCGCGGTGGCGGACGGTGAGTCCATCGCACGCGCTCGATCGCTCGGTATCGATCCAGCGAAGTGTCTCGCTTCGAACGACAGCCACACCTTCTGGAAGGCGCTGGGCGGGCTTGTGCGCACCGGCCCGACCGGGACCAACGTCATGGACATCGTAGTCGCGCTGGCGACGCCTACGGCCTGAACACGCCGGTCGTTGACTGATACACGACGCGCTCTCCGCCCAATACGCGCACAATGAGAGTCCGAACGCCCGAGCTCACCACGTCACCCGGGTTCCTGTGCCCCCGGACAGCCGGACGCAGCTCTCCACGCAGCCATCGCTGCACTTCGTCGAGATCGCTCAACGACATCGCCTCCACGTCGAGCGAGAGCACGTAGTAGCTCTTCTCACCGCGCTTCGGGGGTGAGATCGGTGCGGGATACGGTTCCGCAAGCTTGCTGTCCGCGTCGGCCAGATCGGCATACTCACCGATAACCGTTGCGCTGCGCGACGTTGCGCGAATCAGCTTGTACGTCTTCGCAAGCGCGTCGTACTGTGCAATCAGCTCCCACTCCACGGTCGACTTCACGTCGTTCACAAAGGTTCCAGCGGCCCAGCGCTCGAGCTTGTAGTGCAGTCGCGCCGGAAAGCCATTGCGTACGAGCTCCGCGGTGTGCCCCGCCGTCAGGACACCAACCGTTCGCACCCCCGGCGATTCAGTCGCGAGGTCAGCTGGCGATGGTAGTACGATCTCGACTCGGGGCGACTGCGCGCGCCCGTCCGCTGCGATGACCGCAATCGCGAATACGGCGGCAACGACGAGACGCACTTTCAGAATCTGCGCTGAATGCGTACGAAAAATCGTAGAGGCTCGCCGGAGTCCGTTACGGCCTTGGCGACGTATGCACCAAGCAATCCGAGATCGAGGCCGGCGCCCACATCTCCCTTGTAGATGGCGGGCCACGGAGTGGTGGTGCGCCATCCGCGCCCGAAATCAACGAACACAACTCCGACCGGACTTGCAGTGAATCCAACGCTGCGCAGCCTCAGCGCCGGTATGTTGAAGAAGTCGAACGGATGCGACGCGAGCTGCGTACGAAGCTCGACCTGTCCGAGCACGACACGATCGCACAGGACCGGATTGTTTGATGCCTGAACGCCGGCGCTCGTACACTGCATGACGTCCGCCGCACCGCCGACCGTCTCGCGAAACTCGTAACCGGGCAACACTCCCGGGCCCGTCACGGAGAGCTTCCGCTCCAGCGGAAGCTCGTCACCACTCACCCAACCAGCAGCAACGAGTCGACCGTCGAGCTGCGTGCGCGGCGAGACACGATTATAACGGCGTAGATCGAAAAAGACCCTGCCGTAATCCACGGAACCGGGCGCGAGAGCCTCCTCGACGGTCTGTGCTGGGTCCTGCACCCTCGGTGCGAACTGCACTGACGGACTCGCGCCGTGCTCGAACCAGCCGCGCAGATACCACCCCCCGGACGGTTCGCGCTCGTCGTTTCGCGTGTCGAACGTCGCACTGAAATCAAAGAGATGAAAGACGCCCTCGTCGACGGCGGGGTTCGGGCGCCACGCTCCGTTCTCGTCAAAAAGTGTGAATGGATTCCGCGCGGTTACCGATGACCACCGCTCGTCCGCGTACGACGCGGTGAACGACGCCTTCTCGCTCAATACCCAGCTCGCGCCGACTTGCGCCCCATGACGCGCGTAGTAGTCGCGATAATCACGTCGCAGTAGAAACGCGGCAAGCCCTTGCTCCGGCTCCGTCATCTGCCACGCCTCGATCGGTGCAACCACGTCGTACACGCGACCGTCCAGCCCGAGCGATTTATTGGGGCCGAATCGTATCGCGAGCCGCAAATCATGTCCACCGTCGGGCTCGCTCGTGCTGAGTCGGCGCGCGGTACGGCCAATCACGTACGCGGTGAGGTTGACCGCATAGCGCGGCGCTTCAACGGTGAGCGAAGGACCGAACAGTATCGAGAGCCCTTCGACCCGGTTGTATGACTTGCCCGACGAAAGGCTGGGCCCGATGTGCACGCGCGCCCGGTCGTCCGTCGCCGCGGTATCAAGTTCTGCGCCGGTGTCCGCCGCCGTATTCGGGGTCGCGTGAACCGAGGTCGCTGCCGAATCCGAATGCGCTGGCGCACCCGGTGTCGTGCTCTGCGCCCAGACACGTGCTGGCGACAACATCAAGGCGAACAGCGGCAGCGCACACACGAGCATCATCGCCGCCATGCCGAGCCGCTTCATTCGGCGATAGAGGTTCGCCCGATCCGTCCTGAGTCGGCGCGCCGCCTCCGCCACATTGCCGGAAGCCCAGGCCAGTGCATCCGCGATCATCCGCCGCTCGATGTCGTCGAGCGTATCGGTGAGGCTGCGGTCCGCTGTGCTCACGACGGCTGGAGCCCCACCGCGGGGCACGGGCAGCACGGCCGCGACGTCACCCGAAGTGACATGCGAATCGTTGCTCATTATCGCGATGCGCTCCACAATGTTCGCGAGCTCACGCACGTTGCCCGGCCAGGGATACGTCTTCATGCGCGCCTCCGCGTCCGGTGACCAGGTGAGGGCGGCACGCCCGGTGCGCTGGTGTTGCACCTCTGCGAAGTGGCGCAGCAGTTCGATCACGTCGTTTCCGCGGTCGCGGAGCGGCGGAAGGTGAATCGGAATCACGTTCAACCGGAAGTACAGGTCCTCGCGGAAAATGCCGTCCTCCACCGCCGTCGATAGATCCTGGTTGGTTGCCGCGATGATCCGAACGTCTATGCGTATCGTCTTGTTGCCGCCGACTCGCTGAATCTCCTTCGCTTCGATCGCGCGAAGAAGCTTGGCCTGCGCCTCCATGCTCAGATCGCCGATCTCATCGAGGAATAGCGTCCCGGTATCCGCCAGCTCGAACTTTCCGATCCGGCGGTCCGCTGCGCCAGTGAACGAGCCCTTTTCATGGCCGAACATCTCGCTCTCCACGAGATCGCGTGGAATCGCCGCGCAGTTCACGCGCACGAACGGACGGTCTCGGCGCGGACCGTGCTCATGAATCGCGGCGGCCACAAGCTCCTTTCCTGTACCCGACTCCCCGGTTACGAGCACGCGCGCGTCGCTTGATGCAACGCGGTGGATCAGCTCGCGGACACGCACCATCGCGCCACTCGAACCCACCATCTCGCCCGTACGACCCAACTCCGCACGCAGCGCGCGCGCCGCGCGCCGAGCCTGGCGCAGCTCGAGCGCAGATCCCAGCGCGAGCAACACCGTTTCCGGCGCAAGCGGCTTTTCAAGAAAGTTCACCGCGCCCACCCTGGTCGCGCGCACCGCGTCACTCAGCGACGCGCGACCACTCATCATGATTACCGGAAGATCCGACCAACGCTCCCGGATCCTGGTCAGCGTCGCGATCCCGTCGAGCGGTCCAGGCATCATCAGGTCGATCAGCGCAACGTCGGGCTCTTCCTCCTCAACCGCACGCACCGCTGCCGCGCCGTCAGCGGCCTCGCGTACGTCGTAGCCCTCCGCAGATAGCAGCGCGCCGACCATCCGACGGATGTTCGGCTCGTCGTCAACGATCAGAACACGCTGCACCTGTCCTCAGCTTCTGCGCGCGGCTTCCGACAGAACAGTTCCGTCGGCTTGCATCGTGGACGGTGTGGTCGCGAGTGAGCCCGCGGCTGCGTTCTGTGCGGCGAGCGCCGGCGGACTGCTGCGCACCTCCGAGAGCAACTTCGTAGTGAACCGCTGCCCTTCGGCGACGCGCTCCACTTCCGTTGCCATCGCCTCGATTGCCTGCTCGATCCGCTCCAGTCTTGCAACGACATCGCCCGACGGCAGAGACTCGCGCGGCCGCCGCTCCACACCCTTCACGTAGCTGCGCACAAGCGGCACCCCGAGGGCCAACCCAAGAATCATCAGCATCCCGCTTATCGGGACTATCACTTCTGGACCCATGTGAATCACTCCAGCTAATGTTTTTTCCGCGCGCGAGCAATCGCTCCCGTCCGTCCAGCAATGTCCGAGTGGTTTGGTCAAGCTGCTGCGTGGGCACGTGCAACCACTCCATGCAACCATCTGTCACGAGTCCTGCACATGAACCGTTGCTACACCATCGGCGCAGTCAATGGGTCGACCGGAATTGTGAACTCGATAGTGGTTCCAGCCCCGATGTCGCTGCGTGCCTGGACCGAGCCGTCGTGGGCCCACACGGCCTGTCGCGCAATCGCGAGTCCGAGGCCCGTTCCGCCCGCCTTGTTTGTCACATATGGCTCCCATATGCGTTTCAACTGCTGCGCGCCGATTCCCGGCCCGTCATCCTTGATTGATATCCGAACGGCGTCTCTACCC
This sequence comes from Gemmatimonadota bacterium, assembly GCA_030854055.1. GTDB lineage: Bacteria > Gemmatimonadota > Gemmatimonadetes > Gemmatimonadales > Gemmatimonadaceae > Fen-1247. Next base: position 59,044 of record JALYTX010000020.1, read on the forward strand.
TGCAGCGAGGCCGCGTCCACGCGCACCGTGAGAGTTCCGAGCCCCTCGCACGCGTCTGCTGCATTCAGAAGCACGTTTGACACGGCACCGGCGAGCGCATCGTGATACCCCAGGATCATTGGAAGCGACTCCGCGGTCACGAGATCGAGAGTCATTGTCGGAGGCACCGCAGTCGTGGCCGCGTATCGCACGAGCTCGCCCACGTCGATCCGCGATGGTGGACCCTCCGGCAGGCGGCCGAATTGGGCGAAGCTGCGCGCAGTGCGCTCGAGCCGCTCCGTCTCTGTCGCGAGCACGTCGATCGTCTCGCTGAGTTCCGGCGGCGCTCCGCGGCGCAGCCGGTCTATCGCGAAGCGGATTGGGGTGAGCGGATTCTTGAGCTCATGCGCGACCTGACGCGCGCTCTCGCGGAACGCGCGCAGTCTCTCTGCTTCGAGCGCGCGTTGTCGTCCCAGATCGAGCGCCACAGCGGCCATTCGCAGACGTTGCCTCAGGGTTTCGAACTCGGGAGCACCGCGCCGTCGCGGCACAGTTGGCAACTGCTCGCCACGACGGATCAGCTCTGTCCAGTCTACGAGCTCGTCGATTGGTCGGCTCAACTGCCTGCTGAGATGGCCGGCCACGCGTGACGCACCGAACGCAATCGCCGCGAGCACCACCACAGATGATACGACAATCACTTCCGCCCCGCGGCGCACCAGATAGTTGAATCGCTC
>JALYTX010000141.1 GCA_030854055.1 Gemmatimonadota bacterium
GGCTCGATGACGGGGCTCGATGACGGGGCTCGATGACGGGGCTCGATGAGCGACCTCACGCTCAACTCCGCGTCCGCACCCTTCTCATCACTTGATCTGCTTTACCTGTTTCTCTACGCCGCTCGGCTTTTCACCTCGCCCCTTCTCGTCCTTGAGCGTCACCGGATGGCCGAACTGCCACTGGCTGTGCTCGCGGTCCGCTTGCGCGACCGACAGCATTTGCTTGAACATGGGCATCAACTCGCGCTGCGACGGCGTGATAATCGAGTCGGCTATCTCCGGCTGCTCCCAGAAGATCTTCCAGTAGGCTTTCTGCACGTTCTTCGCGCTGTCGAGTGTAACCTTACCTGGATCGGCACCGTTGAGCGATGCGAGGTACTCACCGAGCTGTGCGTAGACGGCTCGCACGCGGGTGGAGTACACCGAGTCGCTGCGTCGTAGCGCTACAGTTTGGGATGTGGTGAGAAAGAGTGAGTCGCTGTTCTCAAGTAGAAGCTTGTGCACGTCTGAAGTTCGCCGTAGATAGAATGCGGTGAGCGAGTCGGCCGAACGCCTGGTCCATCCATTCGCGGCCCGAATCGGTTCGACTGCCCGGCGAAGCTGCTGGAGGTTGTAGTCGGTGGTGAGGTCGATAGAGAAGTCGAGCGTGATGCGGAACGGATTCCGGCTGAGAGAATTGCCTGGCCGCGTGTCCGCGAAACGTGGGTTCACCGTGTACGCAAACTGCCTTGTCGCGGCGTCAAAGCCGTGCGGTACAAGCAGCACCGGGTCGATGAGGGGCTGCTCTCCCCACCCGCGCAGATCGTTGCCGTGCAACATCTGGTCTACGCCGCCAAGCACGTTCTCGAGGTACACGTTCGGCTTCACGCGGTCGAGCCAACGGCTGGGAAATGGCGGCCGCCATTGCATGTTGAGCGTCGCGCTCCACGGTCCCCTACAGCCATTGCGCGATGCAACGCGGCCGAGATTCTCGAGAATGCAGGCCCTGGCGGTCGAGGAGCCATTGGCAAGCAGTGAGCTCAACTGTGCTCCGAGCGCGGCATCGCTCGCAAGCGCGGGGTTCGGGACAAAAGCACGGTCGCCGCTCAGACCGTCACCATTGACATCTCCCTGCACGATGGGCGTGAATGGCAGACCCGATTGTGCGCGAGCGAAGAGCGTGATCGTGCCTGTCTTCCCGGTATTGAAGCCACCGCTGAGCACGACAATGTGCCGCGCATCGTTATTGGATGGTGCCCATTCCTTGACGCGCGGATCGCCGAACGCAGCGCCGTCGAAGCCGCGGTACTCGCGACGAGAATCCTGAAGGGTGTACGACAGCGACGAGTAGAAATTGAAGCGATTGCGGAACTTGAACACGTCGGGCGATATCGTAGCCGTGATCTGGCCGCCGTAACCGCGCAGATCGCTTGTCCGCATTGCGACTCTGCCGAAGGCTGGCGAGACACGCGACTGCGTCGCGGACACGCTTCCGCTTCCGGGATCTATCGCCGCAGGGGAGACGAACACAGGACGGTTGCCGTCGCCCGCGAGTGAGAACTGCGGAGCGCCTGCGAAGTTGGCATCGACGACTCCCGCCTGCGATAGATCGTACGAGCCCAGAGCGGCGATTCGAAGGAGCCATGATCTGTAGTTGGAGTTCCAGTCGAGCGACGCGCGCCAGCTTCGTGGCACATCGTACGAAGGACTTATCAGCGAGACAGGTGGCGCGCTTTCCGAAAGCAATCCCGACCCATCGAGGCAACGGGTTGGGACACTGCTCGGGTTGGTATCGAACGATGTCCAGTCCGGTATCGGTGTCACGGATCCGACGCATGAGATCGCGGTCGTGCCGCCTGGCAGGCCGGTAGCGGCTGCGGCACTCGCCAGGACGTCCGGGCGCAGCAGATCCCGAAACTCACCTATTCCGCCACGAATGACACCGACCGTGCTTCGATAGAAGCTGCCCACCGGGTTGGTGTTCTGTCCATTCCCGTTATCGCGATCCGTGTTGTACGTGAAAGAAAAACCGGCGCGCGGGCTGAGATGGAAGCGACTGGGTGCAACGTCTGTGCGCACGCCGAGCGCATTTTCGAGCGCAGGATTGCGGGCAGGCGCGCTTCCGAAACCGTCTGCCTCGAACCTTGCACCATATAGAACGCTGAATGTCTTGGACGGCGCCCACTGGTGAGCGATTGCCGCAGCAGCATTCCAGACGCTTCCGGATCGCTGCGGCTCGGTCAGAGTTCGCGCGAAGCTCGATGGGCGGTTCGCGGAGAGATCGGTGAGCGAGTTGAAGGTGAACGTGCCGAGCTGGTTCGGGATCCCTCTCTGCTCGAGTCCGTCCGCGCGAGCCCAGAGCAGACCTTTGAAGTGGTTGCGCTTGCCGTCAACGTTCCACGTGGTCTGGTTGGATCCTTCCAGCGTCCAGCGTGAGTCGTCTACTGTGACGCGGCCACCGCCCAGCGAGGCAGTGGTCGCTGAGGTGCTTCCATCAGCCAGCGGCGAGAGAATGAGCACGTTCGCGGCAGGCATGGCTAGATACGGAACGGCGGTCGTGTGCACGAGGCTGGCGCCGAAGCGGCTTTCATTGAGAACCATCCGGGTGGCACCGACGTAGTTCCCGAGCGTCAGTTGCGCACCGAGAGTCTGTTGGCGTTGTTGGCTTGCAGATGACGCAGCGCTGAGCGGCGCGAAGCCGATCCCGCCATCGCGGGAATAGGTGGCGTAGCTGGTGAGAGCACGTGTCGCGAGAGTATCGCGGGTGTCGTCGAGTCGCCCTATCCAGCTCAGTACGTCATGCTGCTGCGATAGCGGCACTCCATGTCCGACAGGCGCGAGGCCGAGCGGTCCGATTACGGTAAAGAGGCGCGCGATCGAATCCGGAGAAACGCCGGAGCGAAGGAGCACATTGCCGTCGGCCCCCGAAAGTGTCGCGGGCTGCCTGACGCTGTGCGTGAGATCGACCGCAACGTTGTACGTAAGGGCGTCGCGAATGAGCTCGCCATCCGCACCGAGACTTCCACGCAAACTCGTTGACTGGGCGCCCGACGCGCGGCCAGTTGGGTCGGTGAACTGGAATGCTGATGGGCCCACGGTGAGAAACGCCCGCCGCGCCTGATAGAATCGGTTCCCCGGCCCCAACTGAACATCGATGTTGGCGCCGGAAAAGCCACCGCGAGTGGGATCGAACGTGGCACCAGTGACGCGTGTAGTGGTGTTCGCCGCGCGTGGAATCGCACCGGCGGCGAGTCCCATGCCGTTAAGGGTGTTGAGGTTCGACTCGCTGCCGGAGCCGAGAATGGACGGACCGGCGGGAGTTACTGTAACATTCGACATGGTACCGGCGATTGCATTCAGGTCGCCCGCGAGCGAGGGCGGCACCTGACCCTCGACGCCGTCCTTCCACTTCTCGGATGAACCGGTCTCCGGTTGGTAAGGACTCACGTCGTTGGTTGCACGCACCGGCTTTGAGGCCTTCACGTTTACAGCGGCGAGAAGCGCGAGATCGCGTTTAAGCGTGAAATTCGCTGCGAGTACGCGTTCGGTGCCCTCGCGTTGAACACGACGGCGCGCCGAGGCGTAGCCGACCGCGCTCACAGAGACGAGATAATCTCCGGTGCCGGGGTCGAAGGCGAGACTGAACGCTCCGGTGGAATCGGACGTCGTCTGCTGAACGAGCCTGTCGGGACCGCGAGTGACGATGACGGTCGCCCTGACCAGCGCTCGAGAGGAGTCGTCGGTGATGTGGCCGCGCACAATGTCGCCCTGCTGAGCGTGGGCGCCGATAGGAATGAACAGCAGCGCAGTCAGCGCTGCGATCGACAGAAAGCGTGATTTGGAGCGGATCAACTGGCTACCAGGGAGGCCGGTGGAAGAAGCGACGCCGGGGTGAAGGAGCTACCGTTTGATGCCGGATTCACCGGATTGGTTTGCGCGGCGTCTGTTTGCATAGGCTACAGGCGACGCACGAGCGCTTCAGCAATGTCCAATGCTATGGATTGCGTCACACCTTGTGGTAGGTCACCCGCGCAGCGTCCTGCCGATCGTCGGCCTGGTAGATCTCGAAGTCACTGAAGAAGGCAGGCGCTTCACTCTGAAGGACGCGCAGAACGGCGACTGCCCATCTGCGTATCTCCAACTCGGCCCCTTCGCCAGCGCGCAGCTCAAGCAGCGTGCGCCACGCACGCGCGTTCGCGGTGACCACGATCTTGGTCTCGGTCGAGTTTGGTAGCACGCCCCGCGCAGCTTCGCGCGACATCTTGCGACGGTGCACCCTGTCGGCTACCCAGGCGTAACGCTCCATCAATTGCTCGACAAGCGCGACGTACGCAGCCTGTGCGCTCTCGATTTGTTGCTGCCATGCAGCTCGCAAGGCCGCTTCACCGAGAATGGCCGGCGGAACGACGAAATTTGCTTCGGACTCGTCTACGTAGCGCTGGCTCAACTGTGAAAACGCCATGCCGGCGCGATGTCGGACAAGCTCGTGTGTCAACGAGCGACTTACGCCCTCGACGAGTATCGAGTAATTGGCGTGTTCAAGCACACTTCCGTGCCCCTGCTTCTTGATGTTCTCCAGATATTCCCGCGTGCTGCGTGAAGCGGGATTTCGCTGGCTCATGTAGCACAGCCGTCCGGCGAATTCAGCGAGCCGTTCTCCGTCGGTACTATCACCAATCCAGTTCACCGGAAGATCGGCTGGCTCGGTGAACTGCGGTCGCGAGATGACGGTGAGCTTGGGCTCGGTGTAGTACACTTGTTCGTAGCGGTAGGAGTGGGGAGGCAGGCGAGGGTGGCGCTCGCCAAAGTTACGACTGGTCGTCGAGCATGTCGAGGCGGAATACGGCGTATGCGCGCTCGTCACTCACGCGTGCGAGAGCGGCGGCGGCTCGACGCGGAAGCTGCGGCAAGGCGGGGTCGTACTTGATATCACAGACCGGCTGTTCACCAGCCAGTGCGATCTTGGCGCCGAGATTGAAGATCCCGTCCGGATCGAACGCCAGCTTGACAGCCCGAAAACGCTCCATGATGTCGTGCGGCCAGACGCTGTCCAGCAACGGCGCCCGCAACCTCCCGTCTCCGTGCTCGCCGTCGAGGGTCCCGCCTAATCTCGCGGTCAAGGTGACGACCTGCATGAGCATGGACGACATGACGTCACGCCAGCCGGCCCGGCTCACGTCGATGAGTGGATTGACATGAATGTGCGAATCGCCGGCGTGACCGAAGATGACACCCTTCACTTCATGCGCGTCGAGAATCTCGCGCACGCCGCGGACGTACTCGGCAAGTTTTTCGGGTGGGACGGCGCCATCCTCCACGAACTGCATGGACGTGAGAGACGGTCCGAGGCGCGCGAGTATCGGACTGGCGGCGTGGCGCAGCTCCCACATCGCGTGCTCATCCGCCGGCGTGAGCGCAACATGCACCGCCACAGCGCCGGCTCGCCGAAATAAATCTGCGAGAGCATTGACCGCGGCATGCGCATCGTCGTCGTTCGCACCTTCGACTTCAGCCATCAACACTGCTTCGCAGCCAGCCGCCACGTTTGGGAGCGGGCCTGCGCTCGCGGCCACGTTCAGAAACGTGCGATCGAGAAGTTCGCAGGCGGAAGCACCGGCGCCGCGGGCGCCACCCGCGGCCGTGACGGCCGATTCAAGCGTGGCGAAGGATCCGATCAGGGAACTCGTTGCCGCTGGTGTCGTGGCTAGCGCCAGCTCGATGCCGACCACGATCGCGAGCGTACCTTCACTTCCGATCAGGATATCGACGACGTCGCCGCTGCGCGCGAACGCATTGACTCCGTATCCGGAAGAGTCCTTGCGGACGCCTGCATGAACCGAGGGCGCGATGGCGTCGGCGGCCGACAGTCCGCTCGCAATTGCCGAAAATCGCTGCAACGCGGGGACGTCCGCGCGCGGAGGCACCCCGCGGCGAAGCGTCGCACGGGACCCGTCATCGAAGACGCAGTCGAGCGACCGCACCCAGCTGCGCGTCGGGCCGTACTTGAGTGTGTGGGCGCCGGACGCGTTGGTCGATACCATCCCGCCGACCGAGCAGAACGCGCCGCTGGAAGGATCGGGTGGGAACCGCATCCCCGACGCGCGCGCAAGATCATCGACTTCCTTCCACGTGACGCCCGGGCCGACTGTGATAGTCCCGCTCTGCGCGTCGACGGCAGAAATATCGCGCAGCCTGCTCAGATCGACGACGATGCCGTCACCGATGGCGCCGCCCGCCATGCCACTGCCGGAGCCGCGCGGAATCAGCGGCACTCGCACCGCTCGTGCCCATCGCGCGAGCGTGACGACGTCGGCAGCATCGAGCGGGACCGCTACGGCGCGCGGCAGAATGCGCGCAATGCCCGCCGCTTCGGAGTACACCGCAAGCGCGTCTGCGTCGGTGCGAAAGACTCCGCGAAAATTTGCCGGAGCGGACGTGACGCTCGTCGTCACGACTGTTGTGACTCCGGGATCACACGCCGAGCTCGTTCGGCGTTGGGGGACTGTGCGAGTAGTCGTAGAACCCCAGCCCGGATTTCTTTCCGTACATGCCGGCGATCACCATGCGCTTCAGCAACGGGGGCGGCGCATATCGCGGTTCCCGGTACTCGACGTACATGATCTCGGCAATTTTGAACGTTGTATCGAGACCCACGAAGTCGAGCAGGGTGAACGGTCCCATCGGGTGACCGGCACCAAGCATCATGCCCTTGTCAATGTCCGCGACGGAAGCGACACCCGACTCGAGTGCACGAATCGCGTCGAGCATGTATGGCACCAACAACAGGTTCACCACAAAGCCGGAGTTGTCCCGTGCGCGGATGGGCTCCTTGCCCAGCGATCTCACAAACTCCATCGATCGCTCGACGGCGGACTCGCTCGTGCGGATGGCGCGTACGACTTCGACGAGCTTCATTGCCGGCACCGGATTGAAGAAATGCAAACCTACAAACCGGTCCGGATGTGCCGTAGCCGCCGCGATTTCGGCGATGGTGAGACTCGACGTGTTGGACGCAAATATCGTAGTCGCCGCACACAGTACATCGAGCTCGCGAAACATCTCCGACTTCGCACCAAGGTCCTCGACAACTGCCTCGATGACGATGTCAGCTTCGGCAAGATCGCGCAGAGTGGTGGTGACCCTGATGCGCGAAAGCGCGGCGTCCCTGTCCACCGCGGTGGATTTGCCCTTTTCGATGGCTCTGTCGAAAGACCGAGCGATAGAAGCGAGGGAGCGTTTGCCGAGCTCGTCGGAGAGCTCGCGGATAACTGTCGAGTATCCGCTGGCAGCGCACACCTGCGCGATGCCGGAGCCCATCAGCCCGCCGCCCAGAACGCCGACCGTCTTGATGTTGGTCACGTATGAAGGTGGAGACGATGCCGCGTCAACGGAGTAGCTGGCGCACTGGACGCGCTGCAAAGAAACTGGAAGCGCCCCTCGATTCACCGTATTCGAGCCGGTCCAGTACCTGCTCGAGCGCAAGCGACATTCGCTCGGCGAAGCCGTGGTGGCGGCGGAGCATGAAGTATGCGCCTGCCGCCGCTGTACCAATCGGAAAGACCGCGACGCCCAGCGCCACGGCAAGGGCCACGTGCGCAACCACGGCGCCGGTAAGGACGGTGCCACCGGCGAGAAGTCCCGTGGCGCCAACGGCACCGCCAGCGCGCACCACGCGCGTACGCGAAGGCCCGAGGTCTGCGTCGAGTCGTACCAGCGAGCGTGTGTCGTCCACCGGCACCACCGTGGCCGCGATCTGTCCGGCTCGCGAGAGCTGATACGACCTGCCGCCGGTTCGGAGTCCGCGCTTGATCGCCGCGACCCAGTCGTCCCGAGGTTCCCAGGTTACGCGATCCGCGAAGCGGCGCTGCACCCGCATACACTCGTCGCGCTGCATGTATGAGTCGAGATAGGCGATCATCGCCTCAGGTTCTCCCATGATAGTGCGGGAGGCCGTGACGGTGGTGGCCCCTGCCACCCGCACGAGCCAGCGAGTATCGTCGTCCGTCTCGTTACCAACGCGTGTGCGTTCTTCGGCGATGGCCTGCCTAACGCTCGTTATCGTGAGCCCAGCCTCCTTGGCGATGTCTAGAAGCCGCTGCTCGGTTATCGCGTCGGCGTCGGACTCACCGCCGCCGATACCCTGCAGCTCCGCCGCGCGCGCGAGCACACGCTCGACTGCGCGGCGGTCGAGCCCACGCTGCTCCGTATCCGCGAGCGGTGTGACAGGGGATTGTGGCGCAGGCGGCAGCTCCGATTCAGGTGCGTTGCTGCGGGAAGAATCAGATACCACTGTCCACCATGTTGATCTGCCGCGCGATCGCGTCGCGAATCGCGTCGGGAAGCGGGAATAGGGACGCGAGCTGAACGCGAGGTGTCGCGGTCGGCGTAGCGCCCGTCGCGGTCACGTAATACCGCGCATAGCCATCGGCGAGTTCCGGCACAAACTTCTGGAGAAGCATCAAGCCGCCGCGCACCGATGCGGAGCTGGCGTAACGGTCCGCCACACCGCTGCGCTGATCTGCAGGCGACGTGTTGTCGGCTATCGCCGCATTTGTGAGTGTCCCGACGAGCTCGTGCGCGAGCACGTACATCGCCTGTGGCGCGTTGCCGGGCGTGTCGGGGAACGTGACTGCAACCGAAGTTCGCACGTTGCCCGAGGCGCTCAGCGTGCGGCCCTCGCCGCCGAGCGGCAGCGAGAGAAGGATGTCCCCGTCGCGCTGCTGCGTGTTGACGAGAAAGCGCTGGATACGTGGCCGCACGAGATTCGTCCACATCGCCGTAGTGGAGTCGATCACGTTCGCGCGCTCGCGTTGCTGCTGAGTCCAGTATGAATGAAAGAACTTTGTGTCCTCGTCCCAGATGGACGACGCGAACAGCGCGAGCCAGGCGCGGTCGGCGCCGGTCCGAAAATAGCTGCCGAGTACCGCGAATCCGGCCGCCTCAGCAGGGGTGCGCGCAACGGACGGGTTCCCGTCGGACTGCACGAAGCGATCGATCGCCGTGTGCATTTCTTCCAGGGATGTGAAGTAGAACGGGACGAACTGTGCATTCACCAGGAGCTGGCTCGATGCGAGCTGTCGCGCCAGCTTGTCGTGATTCACGTCGAGCTGTGTCAGAACGTTCGCTCTGTTCTTGCGCACCGTCAGCTCGTCGCGATACCCGATCCGAAAGAGTGGCACTCTCGAGCTATCGGCCGACAAAAGCGCGAAGCCGTGCAGCCAGAGATCCACATGCTCGCGCGTTTTTACAGGCCACACGACGGCCTGCGACCGACCGGTAATCACCGGTTGAACCGGAGTGGGCTGCGACGGACTGCCGGCGCCGGAAGAGCCGCCAGCGGATGCGCACGCGGTGACTGCGACGAGTGCGACCATTCCGCGCGCGCGCGTAACCAGTTCCGCGAGATCGTTCAACGTTCGTCGTCGCATGACAGTCAGGCTGGAAGCGACTCGACTATCACGGCGATCCCCTGGCCACCGCCGATGCAGGCGGTTCCGAGGCCGTAACGCTTTCCGCTGGCGCGGAGCGCGTGAAGCAAATGCACCGTGATCCGTGCGCCGGAAGCGGCGAGCGGGTGGCTAAGCGCAATCGCGCCGCCGTGAA
>JALYTX010000016.1 GCA_030854055.1 Gemmatimonadota bacterium
CCATCACCCAGCCGCGCAGCTCGTGCCCTGTCGAATCACGGCCGAGCACACGCTGAACGTCATCCGTCGCTTCGATCAGCGCGGGGTCGATGAGGAATCCGAATCCATCCTCAAGAGCCTCGCCGCCCTGGATTGGATGCGCGGCGCGCGCGACTGGCTCGTCGTGCTCGTTCACGAGATCCACACCATGCCACGGCAACGCCAGCTCGTGCGCGGTGTCTCCCGTCCACTCGAGCATGTCAACCAGGTAATCCTGCAGCACTACCACAGTGCGCTGCACCTTCAAGTCATCAGTGAAACGCGCTTCTGCGCGGATCCACCCTGCGTCACCACGATCCTCGAACGCGAGCAATCGTCCATTGACAGGACGCTGCGAGTGGCCGTCTACCAGTGGCGCAGTATGAGCGAGTGTGCTGCGGTACCAGTGTAGCGACGGGTCGACGTATGAGCCGGTCCCTGGATCGTCGAACCACCGCGTGTCGTGATCAGCGAGCAGCAGATCGAGTCGGTCAGGGTGACCATGCCCGCCGCCTGAATTGCCGTAGTCGAGTGCGACATAGAGCGCGTCTCCATCTCGGCGTAGCACACCGATTCCCTGCGCGGGGAGAAGATCGGACCCGAGCGGGGTCTGTACGAGCGGCGGGAGTTGTTCGCGCGCGAGCAACAACGATCGCCATGACAGATCGGCGCGCGTGAGTCCGGTCGCCGGCAGATTGCGCTCGACGTCCGCGGTACTGCGTGCGCGACCAGTATCGCCGCGCGGAATCCCGGGATCGTAGAGTCGGGCGAGCATCCCGACCAGCCGCTCGTCGTCGCCACGCGCCAGCCCCAGCTCGCACGACTCGGCGAAGCGCGGCTGCCGAACGCTCACCGCGTACTGCGAATCGCGTCGCGACGGATACGTGAGATCGGGAAGCAGTGTACGAAATGGCGCGGCAAACCCCTCGTGAAAGCGGCGCTCCAGCTCCGGCGGCAACCCGTAATCACAACGCTCACTCATCTGCACGCCGTAACACAGTCCGCGATGCGCAAAGAGATGATAGTTCTCTCCTTCGTACCAGCTTCCGTCGCGCAACAGCGCCCGGTCGAGCTGCGCGTGCAACCCCGAATCACCGAGCACACTTCGCTCCACGAGCGAATTGTCGCCGAGGATGATGCCGGCTGCAGTGAGCGCCGCGTTGTTCCATACCTGGCGGTTGGACATTCCTTCGTCGTACGACGCGATCAGCGCGGCGCTCGGTGCGATCAGCCGGTCACGCACGCGCGCGCCGAGGGCGCCGTGTCCGGTTTCCGGCGCGGGTGCTCCCGTTTCGAGCAGATCCAGCGCGATGACTAGCTGCAGCAGCCAGATCGATTCGAGATACGTGCTAAAGAACGGACGCGACGGACCGAGGACGTTGTCGCGATTCGGGTAATGGAGATACTGCAGTGCGTACGCGTCGAGCAGGTTGACGGCAAGCCTCCGCGCGGGTGGATCGTCGAGCAGTACTCCGAGCAGCGCGGCGTGGAGCACGCGCTCGGCGAGCCACAGATGGTGCCAGTAGAGCCGCGACCTGGCGTGCTCAACGCCGGTATACTCGCGGCCGCACGTTGGACAGCGATGCCGCGCATCGAACGGATCGTAGGCGAGCAATGTTCCGTCGCGCTCGCAGCGCCCGCCGGCACGTGAGAGATGCGCCTTGAGCGTCGGCACCTCCGGCAGAGTGACTATGAGCGGCTCGAGCTCGCGGCGCAGTCCCGTCGCGAGCGGCGCGAGTGCGCGGGTGGCGACCTGTCTGCGCGCGAGCAGCTCGTCTTTCGAAACGAGCAGGCTCATCGCGCGTTGAGCGGTGCAAGCGTCCAGTCGTGCACGGTCACCAGCTCGCCGCGAAGATCCATTCTCACGCCGTGCACGCGACGTGACACTCCCTGCAGACCACGCGCATGGTAAATCCACGTCGCGGGCGCGAGGGTATCGATGGCTGCCTGCACATCGCGCCAGGCGCGGCGTTCCGGGTCACCGGGCGCGGCGTTCGTCGCTGTGTCCAGCAGCGCGTCGAGCAGCGGAGTGTGATAGCCGGTGTAGTCGAGTGCACCACCTCGCTGGCGCGACGAGAACAGTGCGTCCAGGTACGACAGCGAGAGATCGCCGCTGATACCGGCGAGCAACACGTCGAAACGTTTATCCGCCGCGCGGGCAGTGGTGAGGAACGTTCCCATCTCCGTCTGCCTGATGCCGAGTTCGATCCCGCGTGCTGCGAGATCAGCCTGCACGAGTTGCTCGGCGACGTTGTCACCGGTGCCCACGGTGAGGAGCTGCACGCTCAGTCGGCGGCCACCGCGCACGCGCACGCCGCCAGGGCCGCGCCGCCAACCGGCTGCGTCGAGCAGCGAATCGGCGGACGTCGTGTCATGCTGCGGCGGCGCTCCGCGCCGGGCCAGTGGGCTTTCCGGTGGGACGGGGGTCAAAGCCGGCGTACCGAAACCCGCGAGCGCGATGTCGACGATACGCGCGCGGTCTATCGAGCGCGCAACCGCTAGCCGCACGCGCGCGTCGTCGAACGGTGGACGCGTGGTGTTGAAGAAGAGACCGACTCCAAACGGTATCGGATACGTGAGTACGCGCATCGTCGCGTCGCGCGCGGCGAGCGCCGCCATCGTCGGCGCGATCCCCGCCATGTCGAGCTCACCACTCGCGAGACCGGCGAACTTGGTGGTTGCCTCGTCCACCACCGCGATTACCAGCCCACGCAGCGCAGGCGGCCCGCCGAGTGATGCTGGGAAGCCGTTGTTGCGCACGAACGTCCAGCTCGACCCGCGCTGCCGGCCGGCGAACCGGAACGGGCCGTTGCCAACCGGCGCGGCGTCGAATGCCGCGCCGCGCATCGACGCACGCGGTACGGCGGCCAGAATGTGCGCCGGCACAATGGGCAGCTCCGCCAGCAGCGCGGGGAGCCGCGCTGGCGCGCGAGTGAACTTGAGAAGCAGTGTCGTGTCGTCGGTAGCGATTGCGGTGTCCAGCGTCGCTAGCTCGGCCGCACGCGGAAATCCGGTAGCCGGATCGCGCGCTGCGAGAAATGTGAACGCTGCGTCACGCGCGGTGGTGGGCACGCCGTCGTGCCAGCGGAGATCGGGGACCAGCGAGAGTGTCAACGTGCGACCGCTGTCAGTCCAATGCCACCCGCGCGCGAAATACGGCTGTGGAGCGAGAGTCGAATCGTAGCGGAGCAACGTCACGAACAATGCGTAGCGCTGCACCTGGCGCGCGAGCGGATGCGTTGTCACGAGGGGATTCGCCGATTCCAGATCGGCCCCGGATGCGAGTACCAGAACCCCGGGCTGGCGTTGCGGGGCGATGCACGCCGCGAGTCCGAGGACGGCAATCCGCAGAGCGCGCGCGGGGCCACACCGTAAGATTATTCTTCGCGACGTTGACGCTGCCATCGACCGGTGCGATATCATCGTATGCCATCCCCATCACGGTCACCTTCCTTTGCCGTCCTGCGCGCGCTCGTGCGGACCGCAGTGCTGTACTGGTGCGTGCTGTCGCTCACGTTCGTGCTCCTGCGCGTCGCCCCCGGAGACCCGGCTACGTTCCTGCTGCCGCAGAACGCGTCCGTCGCTGACGCGGTACGCCTGCGCGCAACGCTCGGCCTCGACCGCTCCGTAGCTGCGCAATATGCACGATGGAGCCGGAGCACGCTCCACGGCGATCTCGGCACCAGCTTCAGTGAAGGACGGTCGGTTCGCGCTGTGATCGCGGATGCACTCCCGGTGTCGCTTGCGCTTGGCGGCGCGTCGCTGCTGTTATCGTTTCTGGTGGGCACGGCGGTGGGAATCGTCCAGGCTGCGCGGCGCGGGACGTACGTGGATTTCGCGTTCACGGCGGTGTCGGTAGTGCTCGCAGCCTCCCCAGCCTACTGGCTCGGCCTCGCGGCAATCGCGTTGTTCACGTATGTCGCCTCCTCGCTCAGCTTCCCGCTCTGGGCGCGGCTGCCAGCGGTCGGGCTGACAACCCCGGGCGCCAATCTGCACGGGCTCGCCCACATCGCGGACCTGGTACGGCACTCAATCCTCCCCGTGACCCTGCTCGCCGCGATCGGCGCGGCGGGGGTCGCGCGTTACGTGCGCACCAGCGCGCTCGATGTAATGGGCGCCGATTGGGTCCGCACCGCACGAGCGAAAGGTCTGTCCGAGCGCGCGGTGCTCGGCCGTCACCTGCTCGGAAACCTGCGGGCGCCCATCATTACTCTGTTTGCGCTGGCGCTGCCAGGCACGGTCGCGGGCTCGGTTTTTGTCGAGACGATTTTCGGCTGGCCCGGGATGGGCCGCCTGATGGTGACGTCCATCGTTGCGCGCGACTACCCGGTCGTACTCGGCTGCGCCGCTGCGTATGGGCTGCTTGTGCTCCTCGCCAACCTAGCGGCGGAGTCGCTGCTCCCCTGGGCCGACCCTCGGCTTCGGATATGACGCAATCCATACCTAAAGTTCACTGGAAGCGCCCAAACATCGGTATTGTCGCTTTGATGGCGCTCTGTATGCTCGTAATTGGCGTGATATTTGTCCCCATTCTCGCGTCGCGGGATCCTTCGCTGATCGACGACGTACTGGCTCGCCGGCTCGTGCCCCCTTTTGGACGCGATGCGCACGGCACCTTGTACCTCCTCGGCACCGACCGATTCGGGCGCGACCTGTTCGTCAGAATGATGCTAGCGGGCCGGCTCTCGATGCTGGTCGGCGTGCTCGGGTCGGGGTTCGCGGGGATCGTGGGCACGCTCGCCGGCGCCGTGGCCGGCTGGAGCGGCGGCCTGCTGGATCGGGCGTTGATGGCACTCGCCGACTTGCTTTTGGCGTTGCCGCGGCTCGTACTTCTCCTGGTCGGCGTTGCACTCTGGTCACCAGGACTCACGACGATCCTCGTGGTACTCATCGCGACGGGATGGATGGGCATTGCGCGAATGGTGCGCGCCGAGGTGATCGCTGTGCGCGAACGGCCGTACGTACCGGCGGCGACAGCTCTCGGTGCGACGCCGCGCCGCGTGCTCTTCCGGCACGTGCTCCCGAACGCGCTCGGACCTGCACTGGTTGCGACGACGCTCGGTGTGGGAAACGCGATTCTGCTCGAAAGCGGGCTGTCGTTTCTCGGACTTGGGATCCAACCACCGTCGCCCAGCTGGGGGAACATGATCGCAGGCGGGCGGGACCTGCTCGTGACAGCGCCGTGGGTGGCCTTGGTGCCCGGATTGGCGTTGGTCGCGACCGTGCTTGCGACGAGCCTCGTTGGCGACGAGTGGCGGGATCGGGTGGCGGGAGTGAGAGTCGCGAGACAAATCGTCGCGTAAGGGCGTTGCTTCGGCGCGTCAATCTGTCGGTCGAAAGAGAATCGTCACAATCTCTTTCGGTGCAGCTTCGAAAATGATCGAGTTCCCGTCGACGCCCAGCGGGCCATGCTCCGACGTCTCGTCCAGCCGTGCGCGCGTAGCTTCGGCGATCGTGCGGCCGGAGAAGCGCCAGGTTCCTCGCACTGTGCCGTCGCGCCGGTTCACGCAGCGCAGCGCGATCCATCCGGGGCGCTGCGCGGGTTTCGCTGAGCTGAAGATGAGACCCTCACCCGATAGCTCGAGCCCACCTGCTTCCCGCGGTTCCACAAGGTTGGAACGAAGCGTCGTTCCGACTATGGGAAGCAGCACGTCGTCGGCGAGCCGTTCGATCGCGTCGCGCACTTCGGGCGAGTCGGCCCCGTGCAGCGCGACGGCGAACCCTGCCTCGAACGGTCCCAACGATTGCGCCGCCGGTGTCTCGGCAGGCCATCCGGCGTGACCCGGCCGCTCCGGTAGATCGGGGCGCGAGAGCGCGCCGACGGCGCGAACGAGTGTGACGGCGACGCTTCCATCAGCATCACTCTCGTACTCTGCGAGCCCGTCCGAGAAGAGCGTCGCGCCAGCATGCGGCGCGAAT
>JALYTX010000019.1 GCA_030854055.1 Gemmatimonadota bacterium
CGCGCCCGAGAGTTCACATCGACGGCGCGGTTTGGCACCTCGATGTCGGCTTATCACATCCTGGGGCTGGAGCAGGTCCCAAGGGTCCGGCTGTTCGCCGGTTAAAGTGGTACATGAGCTGGGTTCAAAACGTCGTGAGACAGTTTGGTCTGTATCCGCTGCGGGCGTTGGAGAGTTGAGGGGTGCGGACTCTAGTACGAGAGGACCGAGTCGGACAGTCCGCTCGTGTACCGGCTGTGACGCCAGTTGCAGCGCCGGGTAGCGATGACTGGTGGCAAGAACCGCTGAACGCATCTAAGTGGGAAATGCCCCCCAAGATGAACTCTCCCTCCTTCTTAAGAAGGCACAAGGGCCGGGGAAGACTACCCCGTCGAATGGCCGCACGTGGAAGTGGAGCAATCTATTCCAAGCGAAGCGGTCCATATCGCCCGAGAGGCTTGACTCCAAATCTGGGCTGGTCAAAACACCGATCCAGCCCGAGCAACCAACAGGTTGCGACTCAGCAGAAAACTGCGATCTTGCGATACGTAGTTTCTTATACCACAATCACTACTGACTTCCGATTTTCCTTCGCTGGCGACTAGAGCGCAGGGGCCACACCCGTTCCCGTTCCGAACACGAGCGTTAAGCCCTGCAGCGCCGATGGTACTCCGATCGAGAGATCGCGGGAGAGTAGGCCGTCGCCGGCACTTTTTTTCAAAAGGCCGCCCATCACTGGGCGGCCTTTTGTATTTTTACCCCTCCAATGACAAAAGCCGGTACCGTCACCGTCGCAGGAAAGCCCAACGCCGGCAAGTCTACTCTCCTAAACCGACTAGTCGGCCAGAAACTCAGCATCACCAGCGACAAGCCGCAATCGACTCGCGATCGCGTTGTCGGCATCCGAACCGACGGCGATACCCAGATGGTTCTTGCAGACACTCCGGGCCTTCTCGATCCAACCTACCTTCTGCAGTCAGCGATGCAGTCCGCCGCTGTCCACGCTCTCGGCGATGCCGATTGCATCGTGTACGTTTGCGATGCACGCGAAGGCGCACCCGTCTCGCTCCAGGAAGCCGCCGGACTCGAATCACCACCACGTGCTCCCGTCATCATCGCGCTCAACAAGTCAGACCTCCTCAGACGGGACGATCGTGAGCGCCTGAGCGAGCTGGTGTCAGGTGCAACGTTCATCTCCGCGCTAACAGGGGATGGCTTTCCCCGGCTGATAGCAGCGGTCGAGACCCATCTTCCTGAAAGCCCGTTCCTCTTTCCCGCAGAGGACGTAAGTATCCACTCGTTGCGGTTCCTCGCAGCTGAGCTGATTCGCGAGACGGCGCTCGAGCAGCTGGGCGCAGAAGTTCCATACAGCATTGCGTGCGAGATCGAGGAGTTTCGCGAGGACAGGTCGCCCATCTACATCAGAGCGGTCATCCACGTGGAGCGTGACAGCCAGAAGCGGATCCTGATCGGCGAGAAGGGCAGGCGGATCAAGCTACTCGGTACCGCCGCGAGGAAAAAGATTGAAACCCTTGTGGGCGGGTCTGTGTATCTCGACCTTTGGGTGAAGGTGCTCGCGAACTGGAGAAAGGACGCAGCCGCGCTTCGCCGCTTTGGATACACCAACCAGGACTGATACCGCATGCCACTCGCTCAACAGCTACTCGACATTCTCGTCTGCCCCAAGTGCAAGGGGCCGCTGGAGTATCTTCTCGCAGAGGATGCACTCATCTGCCAAAGAGACAAGCTCAGGTACGCCGTGCGTGATGGGATCCCCATCATGTTGATCGACGAGGCGACCCCGGTCTAGCGTGATGATCAGAAAGGCAGGCCGCCGGGCGATAACGCGCGCACTTTTCCTTCTGGCCTCGGGCGGAGTCTGTGCGAGCGTTGCAGCGGCGCAGTCCGGCCAGGAGGCCATCTTTCTGCTCCTCCCGGTCGGCGCGCGCGCCGTAGGGATGGGGGAAGCTGTCGTCGCGCAGCGAGGCGGGAGCGATATGCTCTGGTGGAACCCGGCTGGGATCGCGAGTTACAGCGCCAGTGACCATGAGATCGCGCTGCACCACTCGACGACGGTAGTAGGACAGGGAAACGCACTCGCGCTTTTGCTGCCGGGTCCGGCGCGCAGCGCTTTCGGCGTTGCTGTAAACGTTCTGGACCTCGGACAACAAACCCTTACGGACGAACAGGGTAACAGCGTCGGCGTGGCCAGCCCGACGGATTATTCCGTCGCCGCAACCTATGCCGCCGCGCCGTTCCCCTGGCTCGCGCTCGGCATCACCGCCAAGCACGTGGAGGCGGCAATACCATGCTCGGGCGAGTGCAGTGGGCTCGGTATCGCCAGCTCGCAATCCAATGCGGTAGACGTGGGCTTGCAGTTGCGCCCCACGGCGCTTCCGCTAACGATCGGGGCCGCGGCGAGGAATCTGGGCGTCGCTGGCACTGTCGGTCGGCCTGGCCGCGTGGACCTGGGCGCCGATTACATGGTGGTGGCCTTCGAGCGTGGTCCGGACAAGGTTGAAGTCCATGGCGCGGCCAGCCTGGTAAGCACCACGAGTCTGGATAGCACTTCGGCGCGGCTCGGGACCGACATAGTCGTCGACGAGCGACTCCACGTCCGCGCCGGCTACATTCGCGACCCTGCGAACGGCTCCGGCGGCGCGATCGGGGTCGGCCTCCAGTCAGGCAAGCTCGTGTTCGACATCGGCCGCACTTACGGTGGCCTCACGGCGACCAACGACAAGCCGCCAACCTACTTCTCGTTACGATACTTATGGTAATGGCCTGGCACTGAGCTCATCCCGCCATGCCGCCCCACGCGCGTGCGCGATTATCTTCCACGAGTCGAGATGACGGACCTGTCGCCCTCAACCACCCCGCCTTCCATCGCCCTTGTACTGCAGGCGCTGGAATCTGCACTTCCTCCGGCAGTAGCGGCATGGATCGGGCACCAACCGGTGACGGTCGTTCCCGTTGCGGCGTTGGATGAGCTCATGGTTTACGCGCTCAGGTCGCGCCCGCGGTTCGTCGTTGTTGATGGGCGCAGCGCGCCGGACGACGCGCTCGCCGCGTCGCGAAAAATCAAGCGGGACCCGTACACCGGCGTCGTGCCTGTAATTTTCCTGGCGCGCAGCGGTGTCGCCGCGCGGGTGGAGGCGGTTGACGCGATGGCAGACGAGGTCATCGCCACCGACATGGAGGTCACGGAGGCGGAAACGCGACTCAGATGCGTCATGGTGCGGTCCGACCGGGACGTCAACGTACATCCGTCGACTCGACTTCCTGGCGCTCCAGCGATCGATGACGCCATTCGCGACAGGCTTGAGACGCCCTTCGCCGCATGCTACGCCGACCTTGATCATTTCAAGGAATTCAACGACAGGTACAGCTACGTCGAGGGCGACCGGGTAATCCGACTGCTCGCGACGCTACTGCACGACACGGTTCGCGGTCTCGTGGGCGATGAGGGCTTTGTGGGCCACATTGGCGGCGACGATTTTATCTTTCTCATTCCACGTGACAGAGTTGACGATGTATGTGCCGAGATCGTCCAGACCTTTGATACCCTTATCGCGTACCAGTATTCCGAGCATGATCGCCGAGCCGGCTATTTTTTCGGCAAGGACCGGCGAGGCCAGCTTCACCGCGTTCCGTTGATGACGCTTTCGATCGGGGTCGTGACCAACGAACGGCGAACGTTCACGGAGTCCGCCGCGGTAAGCGCGCTGGTCACAGAGATGAAGACGTACGCGAAAACCCTTCCCGGATCGGTGTACGCAGTTGATCGCAGAACCGACGAGAGAGCTGAGATGTCTACTTCGCCGCTGACTGAAACCGGTGCCCGCCAATGACGGCAATGCTCGTAACATGTTCATCCTGCCAGACTGAATTCGAGCTCGATCCGGCAAAGGTTCCCGCGGCCGGCGTGCGCGCTCGCTGCTCCGTTTGCTCGGCAGTCATCAACGTACCAGCGCACGACCCGGCCACGAGCACCGGCGCTGCCACAACCGGCGCCGCCTCGGGCGCGGGCCAGCCGGAACACGCGACCGAGTCGTCTCCGGTAGTCGAAGAAGCTCGCGCCGATACCCAGGAACGCGACGAAGCGCAGCCAGCGCATGCCGAGCCAGCGCATGTCGAGCCGCCGCACGTTGAGCCGCCGCACGTTGAGCCGCCGCATGTCGAGCCACCGCACGTTGAGCCACCGCATGTCGAGCCACCGCATGTCGAGCCGCCGCATGTTGAGCCACCGCATGTTGAGCCGCCGCATGCCGAGCCGACTCAGCGCCGGCCGATCAATCCCTTCCTCACCCGCGACCCGGCACTCAGGGCGAAGCGCCTCGCGCGAGCACTCGTATCCGACATAGTTGCGTATCATCCAGCGCGCCACGCCGAGGGCCTGCGTGACGGCACGTTGAAAACGCTCTTTCGCGACGAGATAAAGAAGAGTTACGAGGAATACGTCGATCAGGTGGGACGTGACTTCGCGAGTTCCACGACGCACTTTCAGGATGCGCTGAACGACGTGCTCGCAAGTGGGAAGAAGCTTTTCTAGCCCACGATCGCCGCGGTGCTGCCAGCCGCGTGTCGTTCTTACCCGAATTCAACAGACGTAATACATGCTCGATCATGAACGGGAGCGCTTACTCCAGCGCGCCACGCAGCGCCTCGCGGAATTGCGGAGGTATCTTTGACATCGCAGGGAAGCACGAGACTCTGAATGGGCTCGAGACGCGTACGGCCGAGCCTGCTTTCTGGGACGACCGGGACGGTGCGCAGCGGGTAGTCCACGAAACCAAGCTGCTGAAGGGCTGGATCGATCCGTTTGAACAGCTGCAATCGCGGGTGACCAGCGCCGTCGAGCTCGACGAAATGCTGCGCGAGTCGCCCGACGACGAGATGCTCGGCGAGCTGGATAGTGAGCTCGACGCAATCGATGGCGCGCTCGACGCGTTTGAACTGCGATCGCTCCTGCGCGGCGCCGACGACTTTCGCGATGCGCAGGTCGAGATTGCCGCTGGCCAGGGCGGCACCGAAGCGCAGGACTGGGCGGAAATGCTCATGCGGATGTACACACGCTGGGCAGAGCGTCGCGGGTTCACCGTCGAGATCCTCGATCGCAGTGAGGGAGAGGAAGCCGGGATCAAGGGTGCGGTGCTCGAGATTCATGGCGACCACGCGTACGGCTTCCTCAAGCCGGAGACAGGCGTTCACCGCCTCGTTAGGATCTCACCGTTCGATTCCAACGCACGACGGCACACCAGCTTCGCATCGATTTTCGTCTATCCTGTGGTCAACGAGGAGATCAACATCGACATCAAGGAAGACGACCTTCGCATTGATGTGTACCGTGCGTCGGGTGCCGGCGGCCAGCACGTGAACAAGACGAGCTCTGCGGTGCGTATCACGCACCTTCCGTCCGGGATCGTGACAGCCTCGCAGCAGGAGCGCTCACAGTACAAGAACAAGGCGACGGCGATGAAAATGTTGAAGAACCGACTGTATCAGGCAGAGGTCGAGCGGCGCGAGGCAGAGAAGGCGAAGGTGGACGAGGCAAAGGTGGACGTCAGTTGGGGAAACCAGGCCCGGAGTTACGTTTTTCAGCCGTACACAATGGTGAACGATCACCGTACGGAGCTCAAGATCCCGGACGTGCAGAAGGTGATGGATGGCGGTATCGATCCCTTCATCGAGGCATATCTCAAGATGCAGGCTGAGGCCGCTGCCTCGTGAGTGAGGATGCGAACTTCGTGATGGTCGCGCGGCGCGAGAAGCTCGATGCAATGCGCGCTGCGGGAATCGAGCCGTTTGCATACAGCTTCGGGCGAACGCATAGCGCAGAGGAGGCGATCGCTCTGGCGCCCGGGGATCAGACGGGCGAGTCGGCCGTCTCCGTACACGTAGCGGGGCGAATCGTATCCATGCGGTCCCACGGCAAGACGGCCTTTGCGCATCTGGCCGACGCCAGTGGCCGCGTTCAGCTGTACTTTCGCCGCGACGACCTCGCAGAGGCATTCGCTCAGCTGGATTTCCTGGACATCGGCGATTTCCTGGGTGTCAGCGGCGCCGTGTTCCGAACGCGGAGCGGCGAAGCAACAATCCGAGTTTCAGAATTCGAGATACTCGCCAAGTCGCTGCGTCCGCTGCCATTCGGAAAGGAAGAGATCGCCGCGGACGGCTCCACGGTTCGTCACATGGGTTTCAGCGATCCGGAGCAGCGGTTTCGCCAGCGCTATGCTGATCTCGCGGTCAATCCGGAGGTGAGAGCAACTTTTGTCGCGCGCGCGCGCATGACGGCCTCCATCCGCAGTTTTCTCGATGCGCGTGGCTATCTGGAGGTCGAGACTCCGGTCTTGCAGCCGCTCTACGGCGGAGCCGCGGCCCGTCCGTTCACCACGCGGCACAACGCGCTAGACATGCCTTTGTTTCTTCGCATCGCCGACGAGCTGTATTTGAAGCGGCTGATCGTTGGCGGACTCGAACGCGTATATGAGATCGGACACGATTTCAGGAACGAGGGGATTGACCGCACGCACAATCCCGAGTTCACGATGCTCGAGTTCTATGAGGCGTACGCGGACTACGAAGTAATGATGGGCGTGGTCGAGAAGTTGCTCGTTGTAGCGGCGGACGCTGTTCGTGCTGTTGTGCCATTCACGGGAGTCGTTCCGCAGCTTGCGACGCCCTTTGCGCGCACACCGTGGCTCGCGTCCGTGAATGCCGCGCTTGGGGAGGACATTCTTGCGCTCGAGGTAGCGGCGCTCCGGCAACGTGCGACGCGGGTCGGCGTCTCGAATGCCGAATCATTGAGCCGGCCCAAGCTGATGGACGAAATCTTCCAGGCCCTGGTCGAGTCACGGATATCGCAGCCGACGTTCGTTCTCGACTATCCCGTGGAACTCTCGCCGCTCGCGAAGCCCAAGCGCGGGGACCCGAGGCTCACGGAGCGTTTCGAGTTATTTGCGAACGGCCGCGAGCTCGCAAATGCGTTCAGCGAACTCAACGACCCGATCGACCAGCGGGAGCGCTTCGAGGCGCAGGCACGGTTGCGCGCTGCTGGTGACACCGAGGCTACGGGGGTAGACGAAGACTATCTTCGCGCCATCGAATACGGCATGCCACCGGCTGGCGGAGTCGGGATCGGGATGGATCGCCTGCTGATGTATCTCACGGGAATCCAGCACATTCGGGATGTCATTCTCTTTCCGACCATGCGTCCGGAATGACCCGACTCGAGCTGGCGATCGCCTGGAGGTATCTCCGCAGCCGGCGTGGGTCCAAATTGCTCTCGTTCATAAGCGTCATCGCGATCGCTGGCGTCGTTGTGGGTGTCAGCGCCCTGATCATCATCATCGGCGTGATGAACGGGCTCCAGCACGACCTTCGCGAGAAGATCTTGGTCGGAAGTCCCGACATTCGGGTTCTGACGTATGGCGAAGATCTCAAGATGGATTCATGGCGCTTCGCGCTCAAGCGCGTGCGCGAGGTGAAGGGGGTAGTGGCTGCCGCGCCGTTCGTGCAGAGCGAAGGCGCCATGAATGCAGGTCGCACGTACGCGAGCGGCGTTTACGTAGTCGGCATACCCGGGCCGGCATCCGGATACCCGGCCGTCACGAGCGTGCGACAGCACGCCATACGCGGCAGCTTCTCGTTCGAGAGCAGCGATGGCAAGCACCACGGCGTGGTGATCGGGCAGTTGTTAGCGTCGCGGTTCAATGTCTGGCCCGGGGACACGATCAATCTCATATCTGTGGCGGGCGTGCAGCAGAACGCCGCGACGGGCGGATACATACCGCGCGTCTATCAGTATCAGGTCACCGGCGTGTTCCGGACCGGCATGTACGAGTACGACAATGCGTATGTCTATATTGGGCTTCCGGCGGCACAGGAATTCGCCGGGATCGACAGTGCGGTAACCGGTATCGAGGTTGCGACTGCCGACCGCTGGAACGCGTCCGTCGTAGCGAACGCGATCACCGAACATCTCGGATTTCCGTACCGGACTGTGGATTGGGAGGAGCAGAACCACTCTTTGTTTCAGGCGCTCAAGCTTGAGAAGCTCGGCATGGGCGTGATACTTCTGCTCATTGTCATCGTCGCTGCGTTCAACATAGTGAGCACGTTATCGATGGTGGTCCACGACAAGACGCGTGAGATCGGGATCCTGAAGGCGATGGGCCTGCGTTCGGGTGCGATCCGCAACATATTTCTCGTTCAGGGGCTCGTCATCGGCGCGGTTGGCACCGGGCTTGGGCTTGTACTGGGATTTTCGGGTGCACTCGCTCTCGACAGGTACAAGTTCATCAAGCTGGATCCGTCGGTTTACTTCATTGACCACCTTCCGGTGACGACGCAGCCGCGCGACGTGATAATGATCGTTGTAGCGAGCCTGCTGATCGCGGCGCTTGCGACCCTGTATCCTGCAATACAGGCGGCGAAGCTGTATCCGGTTGACGCGATCCGCTCGGAATGACGACGGTTCTCGAAAGCCGCGGCGTTACAAAGCGGTACATTGGCGGCGACGGAGTGCCGCTCGACGTGCTCCGCGGCGTCGATCTCAGTGTCCAGGCCGGTGAGATGCTGGCCATCGTCGGCGAGAGCGGATCGGGCAAGAGCACCCTGATGCACATACTTGGCGGCCTCGACCGCCCGACGTCGGGCGAAGTTTTTCTTTCGGAGCGCAGCCTTGCGGGTCGCTCGGATGAGGAACTCGCCTCTGTGCGCAACAGGGGGGTCGGATTCGTTTTCCAGTTTCACCACTTGCTGCGCGAGTTTTCTGCACTTGAAAACGTTGCGCTTCCGCTCCGGATCGCTGGTCGGAGCCCGTCCGAAGCCGAGGAGCGGGCCCGCGCGCTGCTTGGACGCGTGGGGCTGGCGGAACGCCTGCACCATCGGCCTTCCGAGTTGAGTGGAGGTGAGCAGCAGCGTACGGCCGTCGCGCGAGCTCTCGCGGCCAAGCCGGGCGTCGTACTGGCAGACGAGCCCTCCGGCAACCTGGACCACGCCAACGCCGAGCGACTGCACGATCTCCTCGTCGAGGTCGTCCGCGACCTCGGGGTAGGCATGGTCGTCGTTACACATAACATTTCACTGGCCGAGAGAGCGCGAGCGGTGTATCAGTTGAAGGAAGGAAAGTTGCGGGAGATGAATCGTCGAGAAGGCGGAGGCGGGCTCGGTGCTGTGTGAGGTGTGCAAGGAGAACGACGTCGTCATAACCGTCACCGAGATCGACGGTAACGGCGTGCGCCAGGTTCGGCTGTGCGAGCAATGCGCGGCGGAGCGCGGGCTGCAGGCGTCTGTTTCAACTCCCCCGCCCGCCATCGGGGGGTTTCTCCAGTCAGTGCAGCAACATCTGCCGTCGTCTCAGACGGACGCTGTGCGCTGCTCGTTTTGCGCATCGACGTTGCGCGACTTCCGACAGACCGGCAGACTGGGCTGCCCGTATTGCTATACTGCGTTCGAGCAGAGTTTGCGCGAGCTGCTGGTGAAGGTACACGGGCAGTCGCAGCATCGCGGCCGCGAGTACGCCGGAGCGCAGGGCTCACCAGAAGCGCCGCTGCCCGTATCGCCAGACCGGTTGCGTGAGCGCCTGGAACGCGCGATAAGGAACGAGGAGTTCGAGCTGGCCGCAACGCTCCGCGACCAGTTGCGGGAGATCGAATGACATTCGATCCGGCGAGCCTCCCCGGCGGCGGCCTCGGATGGATGGACGGGAGCGGGGAGCACGCTGGCGTCGTTGTATCCAGCCGGGTCCGGCTGGCGCGCAATGTGGAGGGCTACGCGTTTTCGGGCCGCGCGCGCGAAGGCGAGCGACTTCGCGTCCTTTCTCAGGTGCGGGACGCGCTGGCGCTGGTCCCAGGGGCCCAGGACGGCGTCCTGGTTCGCGTTGACAAGCTCTCCGAACTGGATCGGCTGCTGCTTCACGAGCGGCACGTGGTGAGCAAGGAGCTCGCGGCTCTGGACATGCAATCGCAGCCGCGCAGCGGTGCGGCGGTCCATGTCACCCGCGACGTGGCGGTCATGGTAAATGAAGAGGATCATCTCCGCATTCAGTCGCTTCGCTCGGGTTTGGACCTCGAGCGTGCGTTCAGTGATGCGCGCGACATGGACCTGGAGCTCGGCCAGCGCGTTCCGTTCGCGTACCACAGGGAGTTTGGCTTCCTCACTGCGTGCCCTACGAACGTTGGAACGGGACTCCGGGCGTCGGTGCTGGTTCATCTTCCGGCGCTGGTACTCACGAAGGAGATCGGCCGGGTGCTTGTCGGCCTTCAGCAGGTTGGGCTGACCTACCGAGGCTTATATGGAGAGGGCAGCGAGGTTATCGGCAACCTGTTCCAGATCTCCAATCAGACCACGCTTGGCAAGCCCGAACAAGACCTGCTGGATTATCTGCAGGACATTGTCCGGCACGTGATCGAGAAGGAGCTGGAGGCGCGCAAGGTGCTTCTGAGGGACGCGGAGTATATTCTAGAAGACAAGCTGTGGCGGGCGTACGGAACGTTACGTTATGCGCGAAGCCTCTCTTTCGAGGAGGCAATGAATCTGCTCAGCGGCGTGCGCCTGGCAAGCGGTCTGAAACTGATAGATGGGTTGAGTGTATACGTTCTTAACGAACTCCTCGTATTCACTCAATCGGCACACCTCGCCGCGCGCGAGGGTCGCGCACTAGGTGAGGATGAGGCGAGCGTCGCACGCGCCGCCTTCGTACGGGAGACTTTGGAAAGGGCTGCCCAATGAACGGTTACAACTTTACGGAGCGGGTGCGCAAGGTTCTCGCCATGGCACGCGAGGAAGCAGCGCGACTGCACCATGAATATGTCGGGACCGAGCACATACTCCTCGGTCTCATACGCGAAGGTGAAGGCGTCGCAGCGGCGGTCTTGCAAAACCTCAGCATCGACCTCGACGACATTCAGCAGAAGATCGAGGAAACAGTCAAGAAGGGAAAGGCGGCCGCAGCGACGGGGCCTGATCTGCCATATACGTCGCGTGCGAAGAAGGTTCTCGAACTTGCGATGGCGGAAGCGCGCGAGCTGAATCATTCGTATGTCGGGACCGAGCACCTTCTGTTGGGCCTGCTGCGCGAAGAGAAAGGGATTGCCGCGCAGGTGCTCACAGACGCCGGCATCAACCTCGACGAGGCACGCAAGGAAACGCTTCGCTTGCTGGGCACCGAGCTGCCCCAGGGATCGGCGGCCCCCATGGCATCGGGCGCGCCCGCGACACCACCCACGGCCAAGGGCGAGAAAAAGTCCAAGACTCCGGCACTGGACCACTTCTGCCGCGACCTTACGCAGCTCGCCGCCGAGGGTCAGCTCGACCCGACGATCGGGCGTGCGAAGGAGATCGAGCGCGTGATGGAGATTCTCACGCGCCGGAAGAAGAACAACCCGGTACTGATTGGGGAGCCTGGCGTCGGTAAAACCGCGATAGTGGAGGGACTCGCTCAGCTCATTGCGAACGGCGACTGCCCGGATTCATTGCGCGACAATCGCGTGCTTTCGCTCGACATGGCGGCGGTCATCGCGGGCACCAAGTATCGCGGGCAGTTCGAGGAGCGCCTGAAGGCGGTCATGAACGAGATCGCTCAGAACAAGAACATTATTCTCTTCATAGACGAGCTGCACACGCTTGTCGGGGCTGGCGCGGCGGAAGGCGCCATCGATGCGAGCAACATGCTCAAGCCTGCACTTGCGCGTGGCGAGCTACAGTGTGTCGGCGCATCTACGCTCAACGAGTACCGCAAATACATCGAAAAGGACGGCGCCCTCGAGCGCCGGTTCCAGACCGTGGTAGTGGAGCCGCCATCGGTCGTTGACACCGTCGAAATTCTCAAGGGTCTTCGCAGCAAGTACGAGGACCATCACAAGGTTACGATTCCGGACGTCACGCTTATCGCGGCTGCGAAGATGTCGGAACGGTACATCACCGATCGCTTTCTTCCGGACAAGGCGATCGATGTAATCGACGAAGCAGGAGCGCGGGCTCGTCTTGCGACGCAGGCGCCGCCACCCGAAGTCGCGGCTCTCAAGCTGGAGCTGGAGGGCGTCAACGGCGAGAAGGAAACGGCGGTGCGTGACCAGAACTTTGAGCGCGCTGCATCGCTGCGGGACAAGGAGCGCGAGCTCCAGGCACAGATCAAGCACGCGCAGGAAGACTGGGACAAGCGTCGTCAGTCGCACCGGCCAGTGCTCGACGAGGAAAATATTTCGTTCATCGTCAGCCGGTGGACGGGGATTCCTGTGCGGCGCCTGCAGGAGGCCGAGACGGCACGGCTGCTTCGCATGGAAGACGAGTTGCATGCATCCGTCATAGGCCAGGATGAGGCGATCCGGGCACTCTCTCGGTCAATTCGGCGCAGCCGCGCCGGCCTCAAGGACCCTGCGCGCCCGATTGGATCCTTTATTTTCTCGGGGCCGACCGGGGTGGGCAAGACGGAGCTCGCTCGCTCGCTCGCTAAGTTTCTTTTCGCCGACGCGAGCGCGCTTATCCGAGTGGACATGAGCGAGTACATGGAGAAGTTTTCCGTGTCGCGCCTGATCGGTGCGCCGCCAGGTTATGTAGGATATGAGGACTCGGGCACGCTCACCAAGGCTGTGCGCCGCAAGCCGTACAGCGTCATCCTGCTTGACGAGATCGAGAAGGCCCATCCGGACGTGTTCAACATCCTGCTCCAGGTTCTCGATGAAGGCCATCTCACCGACAACTACGGGCGCGTGATCGACTTCAAGAACACGGTCGTGATCATGACGTCGAACGTCGGCGCCAAGGATATTACGAAAGGCGGGTCGCTCGGCTTCAACACCGGCGAGTCGCGTGATTCGTTCGAGCGGATTGTGCAACGCGTGAAAGAGGAGATGGCGCACACGTTCAATCCGGAATTCCTGAACCGCCTTGATGATGTCATCGTGTTTCACCCTCTGTCGCGAGAGAACATCCGGTCGATCGTGGACATCGTCCTGCGCGACGTTCAGAAGCGGCTGGTGGACGAGGAGGTCGTGCTGCGCCTTACGGATGCGGCGGCGGACTTTCTGGTGAAGCACGGCTACGACGACAAGTTCGGTGCGAGGCCGTTGAAGCGTGCGATACAGCGGTACATAGAAGACCCGCTGTCGGAAAAGATCCTGATGTCGGAATTCGCGAAGGGCGACGAGGTCGAGGGTGACGTTTCGCCCGAGGGCGACAAGCTCGAGTTCCGAGTTATGACCAAGGCCAGCGCGGCGTCGTAGCGCGGTACGGCATCTGGGGGCCTCGCGGCGAGGGCTTAAAATCGAGGGCTTCCAGGCGACGACTGCCGAGTGGTGGCGGCATGATTAGCGTTTCGTGTGCCTAATCCGTCTCGACGGAGCCGGGAGTCGTGGGCAGAGACGCAGGGGGGACGCGCGTGGCCCGCGCCGGACATGATGACAAGCCGCCGCTCCGGGGAAGAGCGGCGGCTCAAGGTTCTTCGCGTCAGAAAGGAAACTGCGACGGAGCGGTTTTGCGGTGGTGGTGTATCCTGCAGTCGGAATCCAGCAACGACTTCAGATCCGCGCGATTCGCTTCCGGCTGACTCCTTCGGGTGTCGGCACCGGGAGCACAATTCTTAAGCGCGCTTGCGCAGTTTCGCGGCCGAGTCCGGCAGCGTCGCGAGCGCGGAGCACACGCGTATCGCGCGTGCTGGTGTTGTGATTGCGCGGTCGTTCAGGTTGCGTACTACGCCCGTATTGTGCGCTTGCGCAGGATGGGCTCAAACCCTTCGCCGTGGTATATTAGAGGGATGTTCAAGTTTGCTGGGAGCCTGCTGGCCTTAGCGCTGGTAGGGCTCCCTTTGCACGCCCAGGGGGCAGACACCACGACCGCGACCGGTCGCTGCGCGGTACCGGACACGATTACTGTGGCGGGTAACTCGCGCGTCGACGACGCGACGATTCGTGCTACCATCGGACTCCTTCCGAAGACCACGCTTAACTACCGCGACGTTCAACGGGCGGTCAAAGCCCTGTACGCGACGGGGAGCTACGACGACGTCAAAGTTCTGTGTACGGTGAACGCATCCACGAACAAGGCGTCGCTGGACGTGCACGTGAAGGAGCGCCCCGTGCTCGCGAGCACGAGCGTGGTGGGAGTAAGTCAGGTTGGAAGGAAGGACGTGGACGAGCGGCTGCAGCTACCCGTTGGCACGGCGGTGGACCCCGCCAAGGTCGCGCTCGCGGTCGCGCGAACGGACTCGCTGTATGAAAGCAAGGGATTCTATCTCGCGCGTGTCCGTGTCGACTCCGCAATAAGCGGCGATCAGCTCAAGCTTTCCTTCAGAATCGAAGAAGGTCGCCGTCTTGCTATCGCCGGGATCGGCGTATCCGGAAACCGCGCGGTACCAGGTCGCACCATCGTATCGGCGATGGAAACGAAGCCGGAAGGGTTCTGGTTTTTCCGCGACGGCGAGTTCGACGACGCGACGTATGCTGGCGACCTTACCGACAGGATTCCGGCGCTTTACTCGAGCCGGGGCTATATCGATTTCCGCCTGCTGCAGGACACCATGCGAGTGGACAAGATCAATGGCAAGGGCGAGATCGAGCTCAAGGTTCAGGAGGGCCCCAGGTACACCGTTGGCGACTTCGAGATCTTTGGTAACAAACAGTTCTCCACGGCAACGCTCCGCAATTTCTTTCCTTTCGACCGCGACGACAAATCGCTTGCCGAGAGCGCGCTCGGTCTGGTTCGCCACGGCTACAAGAATCCGAAGGGGACGTTCGACGAGTCGCGCTGGAACGACGCGACGGACAAGGTGAAGGAGGCCTACAGCAACGAGGGCTACATCTACGCCGTGGTCCGTCCCGTGGAGGAGCGGGTGCCCTCCACCGATTCGGTGCGGAAGGTGAACCTTCGTTGGGACATCGACGAGAAGTCGCCGGCCATCGTGAATCGGATCGACATCGCCGGAAACGACTACACGTATGAGTCGTGCATTCGCGAACAGATCGTAATGGCGCCAGGCCAGGTGTTCAAGCGCGACTATCTCATGCGCAGCTATCAGAACATCGCGAACCTGAACTTCTTCGACTCGCCCATGCCGGAGCCGGATGTGAAACCGGACGACAACGGGGATGTGGACATTACGTTCAAGGTGAAGGAGAAGCGCACTGGCAACGTCAATTTCGGCGCATCTATGGGGCAGGGGACGGGATTGGGAGGTTTCATCGGCCTTGACCAGCCCAACCTCTTCGGGCGTTGCAAGCGCGCGCAGCTCAACTGGCAGTTCGGCAAGTACATCAACGACTTCCAGCTCACGTACTCTGACCCCAATATTCGCGACTCGCGGATCTCGGGTTCGGTAAACGCATACAACACAAAGACTCGTTACACGATCGCGGATCTCGGTCAGAGTACGCGGGTCGGCGGTCAGATCCAGTTTGGGCTTCCCATCCCGAACTCCTACTTCAGTCGTCTCTTCCTTTCGTACGGCGGAGAGTCGGTCAAGTACGCAAACGACACCGGCACGCTGCTGAGCACGATCATCACTAGCTGCAAGAGCTGCTTCAGATCGTCGGTGGGCATATCGTACCAGCACGATACGCGCAGTGGGATGCCGTTCGCGACGCAGGGCGGACTTCAGACTGTGAGTGCGAGCTTTAACGGTGGACCACTGGGCGGTACGGCAAACTTCCAGAAGTACACGACGGAACTTCGGTCGTACGCTCCATTGGCGTATCTCGGCGGGAACCTGCTGGGCGGCGAGCCGATGACGATCGTCGCCGGATTGACCGCGCGTGCCGGCGCGGTGCTCGGCGACCCAGGACCGTTCTTCTCCTCGCAGTCGTTCGCACTCGGCGGGACTCAGTACGGAGAGCCACTTCGGGGCTATTGCGAGTTCTCGATAACACCGGCGGGCTATGACCCCTCGGCGTGCGACGGGAACGCCAAGACCACGTCCTTTGGGAACTCTTTCTTCGTCACCACCGCTGAGCTGGGGCTCAGAGTGAACCAGTCGGTGTATCTGGATACGTTCATGGAAGGCGGTAACGTGTGGGCGCGCCCGCGCGACTTCAATCCGACGCGGCTCTTCCGCAGTGTAGGCCTCGGAGGCTCGGTTGTGAGCCCGCTTGGCCCTCTTGGTGTCGACTTCGCGTACGGCCTGGATCGGGTCGACGCGCAGGGACACTCTAACCCGGGGTGGAAAGTCCACTTCAAACTCGGACAGTATTTCTAGGAAAATATCATGAGCAAATGGATGCACTCCGCATTATTCGCGGCAGCTTCACTGGCGATGGCGACGACCGCATTCGCGCAGGCACCGGTCAAGATCGCGTACATCAACTCTCAGAAAATTCTGGCGGAAGCGCCAGGGCGTGCAGAAGCAGAAGCGACTTACAACACCGAGATGGCGACCGCGCGAACACAACTGCAGCGGATGGACGACTCATTGAAGGCGATGGTCGCAAGTTACGAAAAGGAGGCGCCGGCGCTGGACAGTGCGCGGCGCGAGGTGCGTGGCAAGACGATTCGGGATACGGAGGCCGCGTTTTCGCAGCGGGCATCCGCGTTGAACAATCAGATGCAGCAGCGCCAGGCCGATTTGGCGCGGCCGTTGATGGACCAGGTTTCGCACGTTCTGGACGAGGTGCGAACGTCGGGCGGATATGCCATGATTTTTGACGTCGGTGCCCAGAACAGCTCCCTCGTTTCCGCGGACAAGTCGCTCGACATCACGGATACGATTCTCGCGCGTTTGAAGGTGCTGGGGCCGCCGAAGGCCGCTGCTTCGACCACTCCACCGGCGACCCGTCAGGTGGGTCCCGCGACAAAGCCGGCGGGCGTGACGCGTCCAAAGCCGTGATAACGCGATGGCACTGACGGCCCGGGAGATCGCGCGGCTTGTCGGTGGCGAGCTACACGGTGATCCCGAGTCGGTAGTCGATGGCGTGGCTGCGCTCGATAGAGCGGGGCCGCGCCATGCTACTTTTCTGGCGTCGCAACGCTACGCGGCGATGCTCCCCGCCACCAAGGCGAGCGTCGTCCTTGTTGCGCGCGACGTCGTGCACGCCAACAGGGCGCCGTGCACGGTGATCCTTGTCGATCGGCCGCACGAGGCAGTTCAGGCAATACTCCCGCTGCTCTACGACGTCGCGCCGGCCGCTGCATGGGTGGCGCCAACGGCGCGAATCGGGCGCGGAGTAATACTTGGCGCTGGTGTCCGGATCGAGGACTACGTGGTGCTTGGAGACAACGTACGCGTCGGCGAGCGGACGCGCCTGCTTCCTCACGTCACCGTGTATGCGGACAGCGAGATCGGTGCAGGCTGCATCATCCATTCCGGTGCGCGGATAGGGAGCGACGGCTTCGGATACGTCTTCCGCAATTCGCGGCACGAGAAGATTCCGCACGTCGGGCGTTGCGTCATCGGCGATGACGTTGAGATAGGTGCCAATACAACCGTCGATCGCGGCAGTATTGACGACACGGTGATCGGGCCCGGAACGCGGATCGACAACCTCGTTCAGATCGGCCACAACGTACGCGTGGGATCGGCGTGTCTCCTGATGGCGCAAGTCGGTATCGCGGGCTCGGCCCGCATCGGAAACGGCGTGATCATCGCTGGCCAGGCGGGCGTCGGCGGCCACGTCCATATCGGCGATGGTGCTCGGATAGGGGGCCAGTCAGGAGTCTTCGGGGACGTACCGGCAGGCGAGGAATGGTCAGGTTACCCGGCCCGGCCGCACCGCGATTCGCTTCGCGCAACTGCCGCGCTGTTCAAGCTTTCCAGGATCGTGGGCAAGCTGGAGTCGCTGCTTCGCAATGCTGAGAGTGCGCGGAGCCGCGCCGGCGAAGTTTGACGCGGCGCACTTTGGGAGCGCATGTTACGGTCTCGGGCATCGGACTCCACCTCGGCCGCGAATGCGAGCTGACCTTCCGGCCGGCCGGAGCCGGCGCGGGTGTCGTGTTTCGACGGGTGGATCTGGCTGACAGCCCGGTAATTCCAGCGCGCGTCGAACACGTGACCGCGACCGAGCGGCGCACGCAGCTCGGCGCGGGGATCGCCGCGATACACACCGTGGAGCACGTTCTGTCGGCGGTCGCGGCACTCGAAATCGACGACCTGGTGATCGACATGAGCGGCCCGGAACCGCCAATTCTGGACGGGAGTGCGGCGCCAT
Source organism: Gemmatimonadota bacterium (assembly GCA_030854055.1). Lineage (GTDB taxonomy): Bacteria > Gemmatimonadota > Gemmatimonadetes > Gemmatimonadales > Gemmatimonadaceae > Fen-1247. The sequence continues at coordinate 18,114 of JALYTX010000019.1, forward strand.
TTTACGATGCTCTCATTGGCGCGGACATCGTTGAACAGGAGGGCGAGCCGGACTACCTGACGCTGACGGAGCCGTTACGGGTGATCGATGGCGATTCGGTTTACGAAGCGCATCCGGCGCGCGAGCTGTCGCTGGACGTCACGATCGAGTTCGCGCACCCGGTTATCGGATGTCAGGCTGGGCGCTATGTTGTTGGGCGCGAGGCTTACCGAACCGAGCTCGCCGCGGCGCGCACGTTTGGATTTGTGGCGGAAGTCGAGGAGCTCCGATCGAAAGGTCTCATTCAGGGAGCCTCGACCGATAACGCGATCGTGCTGGACGAAGTGGGCGTCGTTGCCAACGAGCTTCGGTGGAGGGACGAATTTCTGCGCCACAAGGTGCTGGACTGCGTGGGGGATCTGGCCCTGGCCGGAGCGCGGGTTCGGGCGCGGATAGTTGCTGTGCGGCCGAGTCACCGGGGCACGGTGACTCTGGTGCGGGAGATGGTCCACGCGGGGAGCCGCGCAAGGCGAACTACGCAAGGAGCGAAGCGCATGGCAGGGACGATGTCCATCGAAGAGATCATGAAGGTGCTGCCGCACCGATATCCCTTTCTTCTTGTCGACAAGATTGTCGAGATCGAAGGCATGAAGCGTGTTGTCGGCGTCAAGAACGTAACGATCAACGAGCCGTTCTTTCAGGGGCACTTTCCGGGTCATCCGGTGATGCCCGGCGTGTTGATCATCGAAGCGATGGCGCAGGTTGGGGGAGTCCTCCTCCTCGGCACGTTCGATGCCGCCGAGCAGAAGGTGGTCTATTTCATGTCGCTCGACAACGTTCGTTTCAGGAAGCCGGTGCGGCCGGGCGACCAGATCCGCTTCGAGCTGGACGTCGTGCAGGTTCGCGGTGCGGTGTGCAAGATGCGCGGCGTCGCCAAAGTGGATGGCGAGGTCGTCGCCGAGGCTGAGATGGCGGCAATGGTGCGCGACAGATGACAGCACGAATTCATCCGTCGGCTATCGTGTCCAAGTCGGCGGAGCTCGGGGATGGCGTTGAAATCGGACCATTCGCGATTGTTGGCGACGAGTGCATCGTGGGTGATGGTTGCATAGTTGCCGCGCGAGCGACACTGGAGCGGTATGTGGTACTTGGCCGGAACGTCAAGATCGGTATTGGCAGCGTGCTCGGGAGCGATCCGCAGGACCTCAAGTTCAAGGGCGAACGGACGTCGGTTGAGATCGGGGAGAACACTGTCGTGCGCGAATACGCAACGATAAACCGCGGCACTTCGCAATCGTTCAAGACCTCGGTCGGCGCCAACAGCTTCGTAATGTCCTACGTGCATCTCGCGCACGACTGTCACATCGGCGATGGAGTGGTGCTCGCCAACATGGTGCAGCTTGCCGGCCACGTGACGGTGGAGGATAGCGTGATACTTTCCGGCGTCACGGCTGTACACCAGTTTACGCGGATTGGACGAAACGCGATCGTTGGTGGCTGCTCACGTGTGTCGAAGGATGTTCCACCGTTTGTAAAAGCCGTAGGCAACCCGATGAAGCTTTACGGCCTCAACTCCATTGGCCTTCAACGCAGCGGTTTCTCGGCCGAAACGATACTGGAGCTCAAGCGCGCTTACCGGTTGTTGTTTCGGTCTGAGCTCAATCTCGCGCAAGCGGTCGAGCGAGTCAGCGCAGAGGTGGAGCAGATTCCGGAAGTCGTGCAGCTCGTGCAGTTCGTGGAATCGAGCCAGCGCGGGGTCGCGATTTGAAGCCGCTGCGCATCGGCGTCGTGGGTGCCGGCGGCCTTGGCTACCATCATGTCCGCCTGTTGCGCCAGTTGCCGGAGTTCAGGCTTTCAGGGTTTAGTGAAACGCGACCGGATCGCGCGGCTCAGGTGTCGAGCGAGCTCGATGTCCCGTCGTACGGCGATCTTGAGACTTTGCTGGACGACGTAGATGCGATCACGATCGCCGTGCCGACGCCGTTGCACTTCGAGATCGCGAGCAGGGCGCTTGTGCGCGGGAAGCACGTACTCATAGAAAAGCCCATCACGGCGACGGTGGAGCAGGCCGACGAGCTGCTTGCAATCGCGCAGCGAAGCGGTGCAATTATACAGACGGGGCACGTCGAGCGCTTCAATCGTGCCGTACGTGCCGCGCTTCCGTACGTAGTCAATCCGCGGTTCATCGAGAGTGACAGGCTGGCGCCCTTCACCGTGCGGGGCTCGGACGTAGCAGTTGTACTGGATCTGATGATCCATGACATCGATCTTATCCTGACGCTTGTGAACTCGGGCGCCAACGTCATCGCGGCAGTCGGGATACCTGTACTCACGCCCACGGTGGACATCGCCAACGCGCGGATCACGTTCGAATCAGGGGCTGTTGCGAACATAACGTCGAGCCGTATCTCCAGGGAACGCGTTCGCAAGGTGAGGATTTTTCAGCCGAGCGGATATCTGTCGCTCGACCTCGGTGCCGGCTGTGGCGAGTTCTTCAAACTCAAGCAGGCGAACGATCTTCAGGCGCTGGTGGCGAGCGGAGGCACTCCGGATCTGGCGGATTTCGTCGAGCGCATCGCGCTCGATGCTCCGGAGGGTGAGCCCTTGAAACTCGAGTTTGAGAGTTTCGCGGCGGCGCTTGCGGGCGCTCCGCTGGTGGTGAGTGGAGCGGACGGACGTCGCGCGCTTGAAGTCGCGCTCAGGATCGTGAAGGACATCGAGCGCAACGCCCCTTCGCTCGGTGCGTGAGGTCCTGTTTGTTGCCGGAGAGGCTTCCGGCGACATGCACGCGGGCAGCGTGGCCACGCGCCTGCGCAAGCTTCGGCCCGACTTGAGTACGGCGGCGGTCGGGGGCGCGCAGCTGCGCGAGAGCGGCGCCGAAATCGTGCGTGATTACGCCGATCTTGCTGTGATGGGATTCACGGAGGTGGTGAAGCACATACCGAAACACGCCGTGTTGCTCCGAGAACTTCGCGCACGGATGGCCAGGGGAGATGTCGCCGCGGTGGTGCTGGTGGACTATCCCGGCTTCAACATGAAAGTTGCGGCCGCGGCGAAGGACGCCGGTGTGCCCGTGCTGTACTACGTGACCCCACAGGTGTGGGCGTGGGGTGCGGGGCGACTTCCCAAGCTTGCGAAACTTGTTACCAAAGCTGCAGTTATACTCCCTTTCGAGGAACCACTGCTGCGCGGGTTCGGGATTGACGCGGAATTCGTGGGGCACCCGCTCCTCGATCGGGCCGGGTCGCTCCCGACGCGTGATGAAGCCCGCGCGAGTCTGGGTATCGCGCCTGGCGAGCGCGTGCTGGCGCTTTTCCCGGGTAGTCGCGCGCAGGAGATTGCGCGCCACTTCAATCCGTTCGTCAGGAGCGGCCTCGAGCTGGCACGGCGGCACCACGGATTGCGCGTAATTGTTCACGCTGCGCCGACCGTGGACCTTACTGGTCGCGACTGCCCGTTCGAGATCGTGCGAGGCAGGTCGTTCGATCTTTTCAGAGCGGCGGACGTCGCGCTGTGCAAGAGCGGGACGACCACGCTCGAGGCGGCGATCGCGCAATGTCCAATGGCTGTTGCGTACCGCACAGGCACCCTGTCGTACGCGATCGCCAGGCGTGTTGTGACGATTCCATACATCGGGCTGGTGAACGTTGTCGCGGGAAGAGAAGTCGCAAGAGAATTCGTTCAATGGCGGCTGCGGCCGGATGCGGTCGCTACGGAGCTTTCGAGACTCCTGGACGACGCCGGATACCGCGAAGCGCAACTGGGCGCGCTTCTGGATGTGCGCCGTAAGCTCGGAACACCCGGTGCAGCATCCAGAGTCGCGGAGATGATCTCCGCGATCGCCCGATGAGCGACGACCGCGGACCGAGCAACAGGCTTGGCGGCGTGCAGAGACTCGCGATTCTGTTGGGGCCCGCGGTGTTACTGCTGCTGTATTCCACGTGGCGTGTGCGAGAGGTGAATGGCGACGGGTGGCGTCGACTGAATAGTGCGAAGCGGCCGTACATTTTTGCGCTGTGGCACGGGCAACTGCTGCCACTCGTGGTGCGTCATCGCTCGCAGGGCGTGAATATTCTGATTTCGGAGCATCGCGACGGCGAGGTCATCGCACGCATCGCGGACCGTTTGGGGCTCGCGTCAATTCGCGGATCGACATCGCGTGGTGCGGCGCGCGCGTTGCTCGCCATTTGCGACGCGCTCATTAGCGGCAACGTTGTCGCCGTAACGCCGGACGGACCCCGAGGGCCGGCGCGCAGTTTCGCACCGGGCACTGTTGTTGCCGCGCAGCGCTCCGGCGCACCGATCGTCGCGATTGGCGTGGCAGCATCGCGCGCGTGGCGGCTGCGTAGCTGGGACTCGTTCATGATCCCGAAGCCGTTTGCACGTGTGAGTATCGCGTACAGCGAGCCGATGTTCGTCACCGCGCGAGACTCGCGGGAAGCGGCAGGCCAGAAGGGCATTTACGAGCAGGCGGTGAACGATGCCGTCGACGTCGCGGAGCGGTCTATAGCCGGTGTTGCGTGAAGGTCGAAGATGTGTGGTACGAGCAAACGCCGGCCGCCCGCGCCGCTCGGCTTGCGCTGCTCCCGCTCTCCTGGACATACGCTGCAGCGGTCGCGCTCCGGAACGCTCTCTACGACGCGCGGCTGATCCGAGCCCGAGCGTCCGCGGTCCCGGTGATAAGCGTTGGCAACCTTTCAGTCGGTGGCACGGGCAAGACCCCGCTCGCTGCGTTCCTTGTGCGGGAGCTGAAGACGATGGGATACAGTCCGGCGGTCGTGATGCGGGGCTATGGGGACGACGAGCCACTGCTTCACGCTCGTTTGAACCCCGCGGTGCCGGTGTTCACGGGAGCCGACAGGGCCGCGTCGATACAGCGCGCAGCGTTGGCAGGCGCGGACGTGGTAGTGATGGACGACGGGTTTCAGCATCGTCGTGCGGCGCGAGATCTGGACGTGGTGCTGGTCGCTGCGGAACGTTGGGCAGATTCGCACCGCCTGCTGCCTGCCGGGCCCGCGCGCGAGTCGCTGCGAGCTTTGCGGCGCGCGGGGCTCGTGGTAGTCACCCGAAAGAGTGCGACCGTTCCCGATGCGCGCGCAGTCGCCCATCAGCTGGCGCGCATCGTCGGTCCCGCAACCGGCATCGTGGTCGCATCAATCCAGCCCCACACGCTGATCTCGGTGTTACGAGCCGAGCCGGCGCCGCTCGCGGTGATACGTGGAGCGTCGATCATGGCAATCGCGGGCATTGGTGATCCAACCAGCTTCTTCGACCAACTGCGGCAACTCGGTGGAACCGTGGAAGAGCACAGATTCCGCGACCACCACCACTACTCCGCCACGGACGTCGCGAAACTATTAGCCCGCGCATCTAGTCACAAATATGTTATCACGACAGAAAAGGACGCGGTCAAACTACAGCGGTTCTGGCCTGTCACGGGACCGAGGCTTTGGTATCTTTCACAGGCTGTGAGTCTGACGCAGGGTAGCGACGTCTTCTCCGCAGCTCTCGCGAATGTATTTACGCGGGCCACTCCAACTGTCGGATAATGGGCAACGACCACCGCCTCTCGCCTCACAAAATCGTGCACAAGGACAAGGACCCGGTTTTGAACGAGGAAAATCCTTTCGACGCGATGATGTCGCGTTTTGACCGTGCCGCGGAACTCCTCGATCTTGAGCCGGGCATCTACAAGATTCTCCGGAATCCCGAGAAGCAGATCACGGTTTCGTGTCCGGTAGTGCTGGACAATGGTGAAATAGAGGTGTTCACGGGCCACAGAGTGTTGTACAACACATCGCGCGGTCCGGGCAAGGGCGGAATTCGGTTCGACATGCGCGTCACTCTCGAAGAGGTGAAGGCGCTGGCTGCGTGGATGACGTGGAAGTGCGCGGTCGTGAACATTCCGTTCGGTGGAGCGAAAGGCGGCGTTGTGTGTGACCCTCCCAAGATGAGCGTCGGCGAGCTCGAGCGTCTGACGAGGCGGTACACCAATGGAATCATCCAGACTCTTGGTCCTGATTCCGACGTTCCGGCTCCGGACGTCAATACAAATGAGCGCGTCATGGCCTGGGTGATGGACACGTACTCCATGCACGTTGGACATACTACGACTGCCGTTGTCACCGGCAAACCGGTCGAGATGGGTGGATCACTCGGACGGCGCGAAGCGACAGGCCGCGGCTGCATGATCTGCACGACGGATGCGCTCGAGCACCTCGGCATGCACGTAAAGAACTCGACGGTTGCGGTGCAGGGCTTTGGCAACGTCGGCTCCATCGCAGCGCTTCTGCTCGAACGGGAGGGTGCGCGGGTAGTCGCGATCGGTGATCGCGACGCTGCGTTCCACAACGCGAAGGGGATCAACGTGCACGAAGCCATAGCCTTCGTCCAGAAAAACAGGACGCTCAGGGGCTTCAACGGGGGCGACGAGATATCCGGCGCCGACCTTCTCACGCTCGACGTCGACGTACTGCTCCCGGCGGCTCTCGAAAGCGTCATCACAACGAAGAACGCGCATGAGATCCGCGCCAAGGTCGTTTGCGAGGGAGCCAACGGGCCGACGACTGCGGCTGCAGACTCGATATTGGATGAAAAGGGCATCTTCGTCATTCCGGACATCCTTGCGAATGCTGGTGGTGTGACGGTTTCGTACTTTGAGTGGGTTCAGGATCGCGGCGGCTACTTCTGGGACGAGAAGACGGTGAACGACCGCCTTACCGAAATAATGCGGCGCAGCTTCGCGGACGTGCTCGCGCTGTCAAAGACGCACAAGGTGAACATGCGCACGGCTGCCTACATGTTGTCCATAAGCCGAGTCGCATCCGTGCACCGGCTGCGGGGCATCTACTCGTAGGCAAAGGACAATGCGAATCATCATCGCCGCGGTCGGGCGCCCGAAGGATCAGGCGCTCGCCGCGGCGATTCGCGATTATGAGGTTCGCGCCGCTCGTTACTGGCCTATCGAGATCTGCGAAGTGAAGGCCGAGCGTGCTGATTCGGCTTCAGATGGGTCCATGGTTCGTATGCGAGAGGGTGAGCGGTTGCGCGAGCGCATTGGTAGCGCTCCGACGACGGTCGCTTGCGATGTCGGCGGAACGACGATGACGTCAGAGAGTTTCGCGTCCTGGCTGCAGCAGAAGCGCGAGCGCGCGCAGGACGTGGCATTCGTTGTTGGGGGCGCGACGGGACTCGATCCAGCACTGCGCGCCGATGCTGGGATGCGTCTTTCGCTTGCGCCATGGACGCTGCCGCACGAGCTCGCGCGCCTGGTGCTCGCGGAGCAGCTGTATCGGGCCGGCACCATCATCCGTGGCGAACCGTATCACAAGTGAGCGAATGGTTCACCCGCTGGTTCGGCCGCGAGTACCTCGACCTGTATCCTCATCGCGACGAGCGCGAGGCACGCGCGGTGGTGCGAATGATTCGCAACATCGCCCCTCCCCAGCCTGGCGGCATGGCTTTGGACCTGGCGTGCGGGTCCGGCCGGCACACGCGCTCCCTCTGCAACCACATCTGGACGGCGGGCCTGGACCTGTCCATGGAGATGCTGCAGGTCGCCCACTCCGAATCATCGCGAATTCCATACGTACGCGGAGACATGCGTGCGTTGCCGTTCGCGCCGGACGCCTTCGAGCTGGTCGTGAACCTTTTCACGAGCTTCGGCTACTTTTCCTCGGATGACGAGAACCGGGTCGTACTCGCCGAGGTCAGCCGCGTGCTGCGGCATGGCGGAGTCTTCGTGCTCGATTATCTCAACGCCGATCACGTCCGGGAAACGTTGGTGCCGCACGACTCGCGACGCGTTGGGGAGCGTATGGTGACACAGAGTCGCCGCATCAGCGACGACGGGCGGTACGTAGAGAAGGAGATATCGGCCACAGGACTCGACCGCCCGGTGGTCGAGCGCGTGCGCCTGTTCGAGCCCGACGACCTTCGATGTCTCCTGCACGACGCCGGCTTCTCGATCGGACGCGAGCTGGGCGACTACGCTGCGGGGCCGCTCACACGGACAAGTCCACGGGCCATTTTCTTCGCGTACCGGTCGTGATTCGAATCATCAACCGCGAGCTCGGCGGATCGGCGTTGGCGCGTGCGGCACTAGCCGGCGATGTTCCCGACTGGTACGCACCACGGCTAATTGGTGCTCGCGCATGGGACCGTGCGGCGTCCGACGTGGCCGCGGATTTCGGGCGCCGAAATTGGGTCGACGAGCTGCTGCCGGCGTTGCAGCCCAACGCCGAAGTGCTCGCCCGTTTGCGCTCGGTCGTGTCGGGCGGCGGAGTCGTTGTCACCGGCGGCCAACAGCCGGGTCTCTTCGGCGGCCCGCTGTACGTCCTGTACAAGGCGATCACGCTTGTGGAGATGGCGCGCGCGATCGAGGCTGCGACATCACGGCCTTGCGTTCCGGTTTTCTGGGCGGCAACGGACGACACGGACTTTGTGGAGGCAAGTCACGTGTCAGTGGTAAGGGACGGGCGACTTGAAATGCTCGGGATGTCGGATCCGGCCGCTCCCGGGCGGTCGATGGCGGCCACACCGCTGGGCGACGTCGCACAACTGCTCGATCGCCTTGAGGCGGCGTGCGCCGCAGCTCCCGACGCACGCGTGCTCATGGCCGTGCGCGGTGCGTACGCGCGACAGGAAACCGTCGGTAGCGCATATGTCACGTTCTTGAGGAGTTTGTTGCACCCGCTCGGCGTCGCGGTGCTGGATGCATCGCACGCGGCCGTCCGAGCGGCTGGGCGCGCAACGATGGTTTCGGCACTGGCGAGCGCAGAAGGCATCGCCACCGCGCTGCGTGACCGCGCCGCTGCGATAGCCACGGCAGGGTATCGTCCGCAGGTCGCTGACGTTGCGAACCTCTCGTTGGTGTTTGAGACGCTGGGCGATGGGACGCGCCGACGGGTCCCGCTCCGCGCGGCGCGGGAGACCGCCAACGCCATTGAAGCGCAGCGACTTGGCCCCAACGTGTTGCTGCGGCCGATCATGGAGCGGCAGATTCTTCCTACAGTAACGTACGTTGGCGGCCCCGGGGAGGTAGCCTACTTCGCACAGGTGTCTGCCGTTGCGGACGCAATTGGTTTCGCCGCGCCACGCGTAATTCCCCGATGGAGCGGTACCGTCATTGAGCCGGATGTGCAGGAGACGATGGCGTGCCTCGGCGCTACGGTCGAGGACTTCAGCGATCCTCACGCTCTCGAGGGGCGGGTGGCCCGGGCCGCGGTGCCGACCGATGTCCGTGAGTCAATCGAGCGACTTCGTGACGCCGTGCGCGCTGCACGAGAGACGCTGGTCGCAAAGCCTACGACCTCGACCGCGCTTCAACGATCCATCGGGGCCATGGAAGCGGGAGTGTTGCACAGGCTGGCTCGCCTGGAGCGGCGCTACGCGGCGGCTGTCAAGCAGGGCGGCACAGCAGAGCTACGGGATGTGGCGCACGTTCGGGCGAGTCTCTACCCAAACGGCGCACCCCAGGAGCGCGTGCTCAGCTTCGTGCCGATGCTTGCGCGCTACGATTCGGAGCTGCTCGATTCCATATCCGAAGCGGCGAGGCAGCACGTCGATCGCGTGATAAAGGGTGGCTGAAGAGCGCACCGGCCGGGCTGCGTTCCTTGTAGGCTCGGGGATATTCGCGAGCAGGCTTGCCGGTCTCGTAAGGCAGAGGATCTTTGCACATTACCTGGGTGCATCTCTCGCGAACGACGCTTTTCAGGGCGCGTTCCGAATTCCTAATTTGCTCCAGAATCTTTTCGGCGAAGGCGTACTGTCGGCGTCCTTCATACCGGAGTACGCTGGTACACTGGCGCGCGGCGAAACGCGCGACGCGCAGAAGCTCGCGGGCGCGGTGTTCGGCGCACTCGCGCTTGTAGCATCCGTGATTGTGCTTCTTGGAGTGCTGGCGGCGCCGCAACTGGTGGGGATTCTCGCTGGCGGCGGTTCCACGCTTGGCTCGGTTGTGCGCCCGTTCGCCGGCATTCTTCCGGCGTCGTTCGTACACTGGATCACGTCCACCGGCGCGACGCCCGCTGAAGACGCACTGACGACGACGCTGGTGCGCATCCTCTTTCCAGGCGCGGGCCTGCTGGTTTTCTCGGCGTGGTGCCTGGGTGTGCTGAACGCGAACAGACGCTTCCTCGTATCGTACATGGCGCCGCTTGCGTGGAACGCGGTGATGATCATCGCGCTGCTGGTTTACGGACCGCGGCGCGGCGCCGACGGGCTGGTGATCGCAGTTGCGTGGGCGTCCGTCGTCGGAAGTGCCGCGCAGTTCCTGGTTCAGATCCCGTCCGTCCGGAGCGTCGCGCCTGGTATCGTTCCGAATTTCCATTTCGGAATGCCCGCTGCTCGGCGCGTTTTCAAACAGTTCTCGTCGGCGTTCCTCAGTCGCGGCGTCGTGCAGATAAGCGCGTTCGTGGATCTCGCTCTCGCGTACCATCTGCCGATCGGTACCGTGTCGTCCCTCGCGTACGCACAGAATCTGTACCTGCTGCCCGGCAGTCTCTTCGGCATGTCTGTATCCGCCGCCGAGCTGCCCGCCATGTCGAGCGCGTTGGGTACGAGTGAAGAGATTGCGGCGCAGCTGCGCGCCCGACTCAACGCGGGGATGGAGCGAATAGCGTTTTTCATAGTTCCGTGCGTCATCGGTTTCATAGTTCTGGGCGACATCGTTACGGGCGCATTCCTTCAGACCGGGGCGTTCAAACGGGGAAACACGGTCTGGGTCTGGGAGATACTCATAGGCTCGACGGTAGGGCTTCTCGCGTCCACGCTGGGCCGGCTCGATGCATCAACGTACTACGCGCTTCGCGACACGCGGACGCCGCTCAAGTTTGCACTCGTGCGAATTGCGCTTACAACCGTCCTGGGAGTGATATTCGCGTTCCAGCTGCCGGGTTGGCTCGGACTGGACCCCAAGCTCGGTGCAGCCGGACTTACGGCGTCCGCGGGAATTGCGGGATGGGTCGAGTTTATTCTGCTGAGACGCGGGCTCACGAAAAGAATTGGCCGTACGGGACTCAAGGCGCGCTACGTGGGCCTGCTGTGGGTCGCCGGGCTTGGTTCCGCGCTCGTTGCTTCGGGCGGCCGGCTGCTGGTGCCCACTTCGCGCCCTCTGCTGCTCGCCGCTGTGTCGCTCACAGCGTTCGGGGCCGCCTACCTCGCGCTCGCCGCCGGTTTACGGGTCCCGGAGGCAACCGCGCTCGTCTCGAAACTGAGGCGGCGCCCGGGCGTATAATTTGAGATGGTGACAGCTCCCGACAACATTGCGCAGAAGCTACCGCATCTTCCTGACGGACCGGGTGTGTACCTCTGGAAGGGCGCGGACGGTACCGTGCTGTACGTCGGGAAGGCGAAGCGGCTGCGGTCCCGCGTCCGTAGCTACTTCGCCAGCGACCATTCAACCAGTGTGAAGACTCAACACCTGGTCCGAAACATCGCTGACCTGGACACAATCGTCGTTCCGACGGAAGCACACGCGCTGATTCTCGAAGCGAATCTGATAAAGGAGCATCACCCACGCTTCAACATCGCTCTTCGCGACGATAAGTCCTATCCGTACATCAAGGTAACAGTGAACGAGCCATACCCACGGATGTACGTTACGCGTAGAGTGACGAACGACGGCGCGAAATATTTCGGCCCATACACCGATGTCGGCGCAATGCGGCGCTCATTGAACGTCGTAAAGCGGATCTTCACCGTGCGCTCGTGCAATTACGACATGCCGCGCGAGATGCCGGAGCGGCCCTGTCTCGACTTTTTCATACAGCGTTGCAAGGCGCCGTGCGTGTTGAGGCAATCGCAGCCCGAGTATGCGGCGATGATGGATGAGGTGCTGCTGTTTCTCGAAGGCAGATCTGGCGAGGTCGTTCGGCGCGTGCGGGAGCGCATGGAGCTTGCTGCTGCGAGTCTGGAGTTCGAGCGCGCCGGCGAGCTCCGTGATGCACTGCGACACCTGGAGCAGATGGAAGAACCAACGGTCGTGTTGCGTGTGGAAGGTGGCGACCGCGACGTTATAGGCTACGCCCGTGACGGGGACGACGCAGTCGTAGCGCTCTTGCGAATTCGCGAGGGAAAGTTGCTTGCCCGAGAGCATCGGTTCATGGAGAACGTTGACAACGAGGAGGATGGAGACGTACTCGGACTGTTCCTCGCGGGCACGTACGTGGGGATGTCAGAGCGGGCACCGGAACTTCTTCTGCCATTCGAGTTCGCGGACCGCGAGCTGCTGGAAGAGACGCTTCCGGGGGTGCGCGTTCACGTTCCGCAGCGAGGTGTACGGCGGGAGCTCGTCGAGCTCGCAGAACAGAACGCGCGCCATCTGCTCGAGGAGCTCAAGCTCGCATCCGCTGAATCGGATGTTCGCGCGGGCGAGCCCGTGTACGAGCTGGCGCGAGAGTTGTCGCTGCACAAGCTGCCGCGCACGATGGTTTGTTTCGACATATCGACGACGCAGGGTACCGACACCGTCGGGTCTTGCGTGTTTTTCGAGAACGGTCGACCGCGCCGCGGCGAGTACCGCAAGTTCAAGGTGAAGACCGTGACCGGCACCGACGACTTCGCGTCGATGCACGAGGTGGTGACGCGGTACTTCAACCGGCGCAAGGCCGACGACAAACCGCTCCCGGATCTGGTTGTCGTCGATGGCGGTAAGGGGCAACTATCTGCCGCGCACGCAGCACTCGACGCGCTCGGGATCGGCGACCAGCCGCTTATCAGTCTCGCGAAGCGTGACGAGGAGATTTTCGCGTGGGGACGCGCGGAGCCACTGCGGCTGTCCCGGCGATCCCCTGCGCTGAAGCTGTTGCAGCGCATCCGGGATGAGGCGCACCGGTTCGCAGTCACGTTCAATCGCAAACGCCGAAGCATGCGCACCGTGACGTCAGAGCTTCTTTCCATTCCGGGAGTCGGGCCTGTGAAGCGCCGGCAGTTGCTCCAAGTATTCGGGAGCGTTCATGGAGTTCGTGGCGCGAGCCTCGACGATATTGCGGCTCTTCCCGGATTCACGAGAGACTCCGCGCAGCGCCTGAAGGACCTGCTCGCCGCGTCGGACGCAGCGGCGGTTCCCGCGACCGAGTAGTCGCGAGAGCGCGGGCAGGCGCCGTTGGCACTCGCCTCGGACAGCTGTTCCGCAAGCCTTGCAGCGACATCAGCGTCAGGTGACATTAGAGGCATATGGCTTGGTTCAGGAAAGACAAGAAGCCCCGACGTCCCCGTCGCGAGCGCCTCGAGATTCCCGCGGATGCGTGGGAAAAGTGCGAGTCTTGCGGACACACGGACATTGCCGAGAAATTCGCGCGCAACCTGAACGTGTGCCCCGTGTGTGGGTTTCACCGGCGAATCCGAGCCTGGGACTACGCCAACATCTTTCTTGATGAAGGCACCGCGGAGGAAACCGAGGTCGAGATCCGCTCTGCGGACCCGTTGAGCTTTCCGGAGTACACGCAGCGGCTGAAGAAAGCCACGGCGAACGCGGGCGAGGGCGATGCGATCCTGACGCTTTCGGGCCAGCTTGGCGGCTCACCGATAAGTCTCGGGGTAATGGACTTCGCCTTCATGGGCGGGTCAATGGGCTCCGTCGTGGGGGAGAAAATCGCGCGTCTGGGGCAGCGCTCGCTCGAGAAAAAGCACCCGCTCGTCCTCGTCTGCGCGTCAGGTGGGGCCAGAATGCAGGAAGGTGTGCTCTCGCTCATGCAGATGGCGAAGGCGTCGGCGATGCTTTCGCAGCTGGCAGAGCGTCGCGTGCCGTACGTGTCGCTCCTTACCAATCCCACCACAGGCGGAGTGAGCGCAAGCTTCGCGATGCTCGGCGACGCGATAATCGCCGAGCCGGGCGCCGTCATCGGATTTGCAGGGCCGCGGGTGATCAAGCAGACAATCGGCCAGGACCTGCCCGAGGGATTCCAGACTGCCGAATTTCTACTCGAACATGGCATCGTCGACATGGTCATTCCCCGGCACGAGCTCAAGCCGACGGTGGGAAGGCTGCTTCGACACATGAGCGGCAAGCCGCCGGCGACGGGATGGCTGCCGACCTGACCTACAAGGAGACGATCGAGCGGCTGTTCGACAAGACTGGATCCAAAATCGTTCCCGGCCTTGAGCGAACGGAGGCACTGCTAGAGACGCTTGGCAACCCGCACCGGCGCTACCCCTCGTTCCACGTCGCCGGCACGAACGGCAAAGGGAGCACCGTCGCGACCCTGGACGCTTTGCTCAGCTTTGAAGGGCGGAGGGTCGGCCGGTACACATCACCCCACCTCGTAGACTTCCGGGAGCGGATCCAGGTTGCCGGCAACGCCATCGGTGAGGTGCAGCTCCTTGCGCTCTTGCAGCGGCTGGATCCTGTTGCCGAATCGATCGGCGCAACGTTCTTCGAGATCACCACCGCCGCCGCACTCGCGCATTTCGCCGAGTCGAACGTTGACGTCGCTGTCATAGAAACGGGTCTGGGTGGGGCCCTGGACAGTACGAACGTGCTTGACCCGGTTGTCGCGACGGTCACCAACATCTCACTTGACCACACGGAGTACCTCGGCTCGACCCTGGCCGAGATCGCGGACGAGAAGGGCGGGATCTTCAAGTTCGGGCGCCCCGCAGTGATCGCCGAACCCCGAGTGGATCTCGCCCGGCGGCTGGCCGAGCGCGCAGCGGAGCGTGGTGCAACTCCCATACTGGTCACGCGCCATGAATGGCGCGCCTGGTCAGTGTCGCTTGCGGGCGGCATGACCTCGTTCACGGCAGAAACCCCGCTTGGACGCACGAGGCTGTCGACGCCTTTGATCGGCGAACACCAGGTGCGCAATACCCTCGCAGCGCTGGCGACGCTCCACGCCGCGGGTCCGGCGTACGCCATCCGCAAGGAACATATCAATCGTGCGTTATCCACGGTCCGATTGCCGGGCAGGTTCCAGCGCATCCGCGATTGGGTTTTCGACGTTGCCCACAATGCGGCCGGCGCGCGCGCGCTGGCGGAGACATTGGCAGCGCGACCGTCCCCAGCTCCAGTGACTGTCATCCTCGGCGTGCTGAAGGACAAGGATTGGTACGGCATTATTGACGCGCTCGCGCCAATCTCAAACAGTTTCATCATCACTCAGCCGTTGACGGCTCCCCCCGATCGCGCGTGGGATCCGATCAAGGCCGCGGCGCACGCAAACGCCTGCAACGTGCCCGTATCTCTCGACCCGGATTTTCGGACGGCGATCGACCGAGCGGCGTCGCTGCCCGGAACGAAAGTGGTATGCGGATCATTTCACACGGTGGGCGACGCCATGCGGATCCTTGGCGTTGACCCGCTCACAGTTCCCAAGCATACGTCCCCAGGCCAGCCCGCGAACGGGTGACGGCGGGCTCGGGGTGGTAGCCCGCACCTGCCGGACCGAATAGGTTTGGACGATGGCGCACAGGACACTTCCGGGCTTTCGAGACTTTTACCCGGAGCAGTTCGCGGAGCGCTCGCACGTGACACGGGCGTGGCGTGAGGTTGCCCGGCGCTACGCGTTCCAGGAATACGACGGCCCTCCACTCGAGACGCTCGAACTTTACACGGCGAAGAGTGGCGCAGAGATAGTCGGACAACTGTACAATTTCACCGACAAGGGCGGGCGCGAAGTCGCACTCAGACCCGAAATGACCCCGACTTTCGCGCGCATGATCGGGGCACGCGCGAACGCGTTGCGGAAACCAACGCGGTGGTTTTCGATCCCCCAGTTGTTCCGTTACGAGCGCCAGCAGAAGGGCAGGTTACGCGAACACTTTCAGCTCAACGTGGACATTGTGGGTGAGAGTGGGGTCACTGCAGATGCAGAGCTCATCGCATGCGCCATCGACATTTGCCGGGAACTCGGTCTGAGCGCGTCCGACGTTGTCATGCGAGTGAGTGACAGGCGGGTGATGCAGGCGTACCTCGCCGCCCTTGGTATTGCCGGAAATGCTTTTGAAGCAGTGCTCGCGGTCGCAGACAAGCTAGCCCGCCAACCGGTCACGATCTCCGCGGAAAAATTAGCCACTGCCGGCCTCAACACGTCGCAGATAGACGCAGTGGTCCGCCTTAAGAGCACCAGCCTGGACGACGTCGCTGCGGTGATCGCAGGCGCGTCAGGTGCGTCAGGTGCGTCAGGCGCGGGTATTGAGCGCGTGGATGACCTACGTGCGCTTTTCGCTTACGTTGCGGCGCTGGTTCCTGACGGCGCCGAGTGGCTCTCCTTCGACCTTTCTATCGTTCGCGGGCTCGCGTACTACACGGGTGTCGTCTTCGAACTATTCGACCGTTCGGGTGAGTTTCGCGCGATATGCGGCGGCGGCAGATACGATACGCTGCTCGACTCCGTTGGAGGGGCGGGCCTGCCCGCGCTTGGCTTCGGCATGGGCGACGTCGTGCTGACCGAGCTACTGCGCGCGCGCAATCTCATGCCCGCTTTCGGCTCAGCCGTGGACTATTGGGTCACAGCCGACGAAGACGTGCCGGCGGTGCGGGTGATGTCCGAGGCGTGCAGGCTTCGTGCGGAAGGCTTTTCCGTCGAGTATGCGCTACGTGCACAGACAGCGTCCAAACAGCGGAAGGCTGCGTCCGCGGCCGGCGCCAGACGAATCGTTCACCTTTCCAATCCCGTTTCGAGCGCGTCTCATGCGTGACCCGCTCGTCGCTTTCCGTAACTGACATCATGGCCGACGACAAGAAGCTTCCAACACGTGCACAGGACTTCAGCGGCTGGTACAACGAGCTAGTCGTACGCGCCGAGCTCGCGGACTACGCTCCGGTGCGCGGGTGCATGGTGATTCGCCCGAACGGTTACGGGATCTGGGAGCGCATGCAGCGGCAGCTCGACGACATGTTCAAGGAAACGGGACACCAGAACGCGTACTTTCCGCTACTCATCCCGCAGAGCTACCTGCACAAGGAGGCTCAGCACGTTGAGGGTTTCGCGCCCGAAACTGCGGTCGTGACTCACGGCGGAGGCAAGGAGCTTGAAGAGCCACTCGTCATCCGGCCGACGTCCGAGACGATTATCTACTCGATGTTCGCCAAGTGGGTGCAGAGCTACCGCGACCTGCCGCTTCTGATCAATCAGTGGGCGAATGTTGTCCGCTGGGAGATGCGGACGCGGCTCTTCCTGCGCACGCTCGAGTTTTTGTGGCAGGAAGGCCACACGGCGCATGCGACCGAGGCCGAGGCGGAAGAAGAAACGCGCCGCATGCTTGGCGTGTACCGGGACTTCATGGAAGGTTGGATGGCGATGCCGGTCGTCACAGGACGCAAGACCGAATCGGAGAAGTTCGCGGGCGCGCTTCGCACTTACTCGTGTGAAGCGATGATGCAGGACAACAAGGCGCTCCAGGCCGGAACGTCGCACAACCTCGGGCAGAATTTCGCTCGCGCATTCGATCTCAAGTTCCAGTCGGAGGCCGGAGAGCTTGAATACGCGTGGAACACCAGCTGGGGCGTATCCACACGCATGGTCGGCGGTCTCGTGATGACGCACGGAGACGACGCGGGTTTGGTGACGCCACCGCTGCTCGCTCCCATCGAGCTGGTGATTGTGCCGATCTACCGCACCGACGACGATCGCGCGCGAGTGCTCGAAGCAGCTGCGCGGATCAAGGAGTCCCTCGGCGCGTGGGACCGCCGGTCGCCCGCGCGCCTTCGCGTTCACGTCGATGCGCGCGACGGCATCAAGCCGGGAGCCAAGTATTACGAGTGGGAGCTGCGCGGCATTCCGCTGCGAATGGAAATCGGCCCGCGGGATCTGGACGCCAACCAGGCTGTCCTGGTGCGCCGCGACACCCGCGAGAAGCGCGCGTACAGTCTGGACTCTATCGGCGAGAGCATTAACGAGCTGCTTGCAACCATCCAGGAAAACCTGCTCGAGACGGCGCGAGGGAGGCGAGAGGCCAACAGCATCCGCGGTGCCATTACTTATGAACGGTTTCGCGAAGTCATGGATGGCGAGGGGGCGTTCGTTTATGCAGGCTGGTGCGGGAGCCCTGCATGCGAGAATACGATTAAGGAGGAAACAAAGGCAACGATCCGTTGCCTTCCCGATGAGGAGTTCTGTTCGGCCGAGCCGCCGTCTAAATGTCTCCGGTGCGGTGAGAAATCCGTCGCGGAGGCGCTATGGTCGAAAGCATACTGAGCGCGGTCGGGTACGCTCGCAGGGACGGGGCGCTCTTTTGCGAGGATGTATCGCTCACGGCGATCGCGGAGCGCGTCGGCACGCCGGTCTACGTGTACAGCGCGCAGATAATTCGGGAGCGCTACGCCCGCCTCACCACTGCATTCGGCGATCTGCCTGTTCACGTGCATTACAGCGTGAAGGCGAACTCCAGTCTGGCAATTTTGGCGTTGCTGCGATCGTTGGGAGCAGGGGTGGACATCGTGTCTGGTGGCGAGCTTGACCGCGTGCTGAAGGTGGGCTTTTCGGGGAAGGATATCGTTTTCAGCGGCGTCGGCAAGACGGCTGCAGAGCTTGATCGCGCGGTGCGTGTGGGCGTGTTCAGCATCAACCTCGAATCCGAGGGTGAGCTTCATGTACTCGCGAAGATAGCCGAGGCGCGAGGCGTAGTAGTACGGGTAGCTCTGCGCGTGAATCCGGACATTGCGGTGGATACACCGCACAAGTACACACGAACGGCAGAACGCGGAATGAAGTTCGGCATTCCGCACGACCGGGTAGTTCCACTTGCGCGCGAAATCGCGACGATGCCGGGCATCGCACTCGCAGGGCTCGCGGCGCATCTGGGCTCGCAGATTGGTAACGCTGCGCCGTATGCGCTGGCCGCGGAGACGCTGGTTCGGCTCAAGCGAGAAATCGAGCAGGACGGCACGGCGGAAATCATGACGCTCGATCTTGGTGGCGGCCTCGGTGTGACATATCATGACGAAGCTGAACTGGACCTCGATACCTACGCGCGAGCGCTGGCCATTGCGGCGGCGGAGCCCGGCGTGGACGTTCTTGTGGAGCCGGGGCGTTTCCTTGTCGCAGACGCAGGTGTTCTGCTTACACGAATACTTTACCGCAAGCACAGTGGCGGGAAGGAGATCGTTATTGCCGACGCGGGAATGAACGACTTCATCCGCCCGTCTCTGTACGAGTCACGACATTCCGTCGAGTCTGTCGAGACGGACGAACCACCGTCGCTCAGAGCGAACGTCGTGGGGCCAGTGTGCGAAAGCGGCGACTTCTTTGCGACTGATCGGGTGATACCCGATGTCATTCCTGGTCAGCTTCTCGCGCTGCGCACCGCCGGCGCATACGGGTATTCCATGGCATCAAACTACAATTCGCGTCCGCGGCCAGCCGAGGTGCTCGTGGATCGTGACAGGTTCGCTATAATAACGCAGCGGGAGTCCGAGGCCGACCTCACGCGGCGAGAGACGAGCGCGCCGGAATGGATGGAGGCGAAGAGCTGATGCGCGTTGGAATTCTGGCGGATACGCACGATCGTGTGCCGGCGATTGCGGAGCTTGTGGCTCGCCTTGTTGAAGGCGGTGCCAGTCTCCTCATGCACGCGGGCGACCACTGTTCGCCTTTTTCACTTGTGCCCGTGAACGATGCGAACATCCCGATGCTCGGCGTGTTCGGGAGGAACGATGGTGACCCTGAGGCGCTTGCTGCCGTCGCGGCGCAGGGTGTCGGTACGGAGCTGTATGAGTCGCCTCACAGCTTTGAAGTCTCCGGTCAGCAGATATTAATTGTCCATGACATTGGCGAAGTTCATCAGCGATCACTCGACAAGCACCAATTTGTATTTCATGGAAACTCCCACCAGGCCGAGATGAAGACGAGAGGTGACACGTTGATTCTCAACCCGGGCGAGGCTTGCGGGTGGCTGTACGGCGCCTGCACTGCCGCGCTCGTGGACCTCCAGACGCGAGAAGTGGAAATCATCAAACTATGAGTGCTGGATGACGCAGGAGCGAATTCTCATCCTCGATTTCGGCGCCCAGTATACACAACTGATAGCGCGACGCGTCCGAGAGGCGAGAGTGTATTGTGAGATCCACCCTCCGACGCGCACGACGGATTGGATTCGCGCATGGAATCCGTCCGGGATCATCCTGAGCGGTGGCCCGAACTCCGTGTACGGTGAGACGGCGCCGACCGCGGACCCGGCCATGCTGGACGTTGCGCCAGTTCTCGGCATCTGTTACGGTATGCAGCTCATCGCCCAACTATCCGGTGCGAAGGTCATTCGGGCCGGCAAGCGTGAGTACGGTCGCGCGGAAGTATGCGTGACCGAGCCGGACGCGCTGTTCACCGGCTTCAGCGCGGGTGGGTGTCTTCAGGCGTGGATGAGTCATGGAGACCACGTTGAGGCGCCGCCCGACGGATTCGTCGTCACAGCGAGGAGCAGCGCGAACCCTGTCACTGCGTTTCGACACGAAAGCCGACCGATATTCGGCGTCCAGTTTCATCCGGAAGTTGCACACACGCCGCGTGGCCGAGAGCTGATCGAGAACTTTCTTTTTGCCGTTTGCAAAGTACGACCGACATGGACCCCGGGTTCGTTCGTCGAGCGTGAAGTCGAGCGTGTACGGACGCTGGTTGGCAACGCGCGCGTTATCTGCGGCCTATCCGGCGGCGTGGATTCGTCCGTGGCCGCGGCGCTCGTTCACCGCGCGATCGGTGACAAGTTGACGTGCATCTTCGTGGACACCGGCCTCCTACGGCTTGGCGAGCGCGAACAGGTCGAGCGCACCTTTCGCGCGCACATGGGCATCGAAATCATTGCGGTGGACGCGGCGCAAGAGTTCCTCGGCGCGCTGGTCGGAGTGGAAGACCCGGAGCGCAAGCGAAAGATCATCGGCCACACGTTCATCGACGTCTTCGAGCGAACGGCCGCTACGCTTGGCGACGATGTACAGTTTCTGGTGCAGGGGACACTCTACCCGGACGTGATTGAATCGTTTTCGCCCACTGGCGGCGCATCGGTGACTATTAAGACGCACCATAACGTCGGCGGCCTCAAGAGCGACATGAAGTTCGCGTTGATCGAGCCGTTGCGCGAGCTATTCAAGGACGAAGTGCGCAACGTGGGCCGCGAGCTGGGACTGCCGGAAGAGATGGTCGGGCGCCACCCATTCCCGGGTCCCGGGCTCGCGATACGCGTCCTGGGTGATGTAACTCCGGAAAAACTTGCAGTGCTCCGGGAAGCGGACGCGATCTACCTTGAAGAGATCCGCGCGGCCGGTCTGTATGACGACATCTGGCAGGCGTTCGCTGTCCTGCTCCCGGTTCGGAGCGTCGGGGTCATGGGCGATGAACGGACGTATGATAACGTGCTTGCCCTGCGCGCGGTGACGAGTACCGACGGGATGACTGCTGACTGGTATCCGTTTCCCTACGAAGTACTCGGCCGAATTTCAAACCGCATAATGAACGAGGTTGAAGGCATCAACCGCGTAGCGTACGACGTGAGCTCGAAGCCGCCAGCGACTATCGAATGGGAATAGCGGGCCTGCGCGCAGGCTGAGGATCAGACTCCTTTTTCCTTCAGCAACTCCATAAACTGCGATGGCTGCGTGAGTGCGACCAGCCGATCCGGCACATCGGTCTCCTTGCTGAACTGGGCAATCTTCCCGAGCACGGGCAGATACTGATTCGACACCTCGAGCGGCGGCGCGACGATCAGGAAGAAGAAGTACACAGGCTTTTCGTCGATCGCCTTGAAGTCCACGCCGGCGGGCTTGCGGCCGAACGCCACGCGCAGCTTGTTCACCACGAGCGACCGGCAGTGCGGGATGGCGATTCCGCGACCGATGCCAGTCGAGCCCAGATTCTCGCGGCGCTTGAGCATCTTGAACAGCATGCCCTCGGACTTTTCGTCCAGCTTCAGGAGCGCGATGAGCTCGCGGAGGATGTCGTCCTTGGTGTCCGACTTGAGATCGAGCGAAATCGCGTCTTCGGAGAAGAACTCTCGTAATTCCATTGTGTGTTGTTGCGAGGCGGGGCGGTTCGCGGTGAACCGTCCAAGCTAGTTTCAAGGGCCACGAGTGTCAAATAAGCGCGTTGCCGGCTTTGCCTGCGAACATTAGCTTGAACCTGATGCCTCGGTCCTTTCCGTTTCCCCTACGTGACGACACGCCACTGTATCTGGCGCCGATGGCGGGCGTATCCGAGTCGCCGTTCCGACGTATCTGCCGCCGGTTTGGGGCTGACGTAGTCGTAACCGAGTTTCTCTCTGCCGAGGCGATCCGGCGCGAGAACGAGGCAACGCTGGCGAAGCTGCGGTTCGGCAACGACGAGCGCCCGATAGGTGTGCAGATATTCGGAGCTGAGCCGGCGGCCATGGCGGACGCGGCACGACTGGTATCCGATGTCTTTCAGCCTGCGTTCATCGATATAAACTTCGGCTGTCCCGTCAAGAAGGTGGTGAAGCGCAACGGCGGTTCCGGTTGTCTCAAGGATCTCGGGCTCGTCGAATCTGTGATACGCGCGGTCGCCGGCGCGACATCGCTGCCGGTTACCGTGAAAATTCGGAGCGGCTGGAGCGAGGAGACGCGTAATCCTGTTGAGATTGCGCTCCGCTGCCAGGATGCGGGCGCGACCGTGCTGACGCTCCATCCGCGAACGCGCGCTCAGATGTACAGCGGCGCGGCCCGGTGGGACGAAATCGCCGCCGTCGTGAGCGCACTGGACATACCCGTGTTGGGTAACGGGGACATAAAGACGCCGGAAGACGCCGTCGCCATGAAGCGCGAGACTGGCTGCACCGGCGTGATGATTGCGCGCGGATCGTTTGGCCAGCCGTGGATCTTCAATCAGGTTCGAGACCTGCTGGAAGGTCGCCCAAAGCGTGCCGCCCCGCCTGTGTCCGAGCGGTTCGCGATTGCGCTTGAGCACGCGCACATGGCCGATGAGTTCGAGCTGGATCCTCGCGGCGCCGCTGTGGAATTCCGGAAGCACCTGGGCTGGTACGTCAAGGGTCTTCCTGGATCCGCAGAGCTGCGCAAGAAGCTTTATGCGGTGAACGCGGTGAATGAGGTCGAGGCGATATTCGCGGAGTACCTTGGCGAGCTTGGCTCTGCTCGATGGCACGACGTGACAGCCTCATGCTCCGGCGAAGAACTTGACGAACCAGCGATCGCCTCGGTCGCCTAGCGAGGCGGGCAACGGGGCTCCCAACAGCCCGGCGATTATTGATGTGCTCACCGACGTCCGTGAGCTTCTCGGTGCGTTTCAGGCGTCGATCTGGGATGCCACGGATACGAGCTGCGAACCGGTACTTCTCGACTTCGTCAGCGCCGACTCGACGCCACCGGAGCTGACTGCGAAGGCAGCGGGGCTCGTCGCCTGGGCCGCCCACCAGACGCAGGGCGAGATCTGCACCGACGGCGAGCGTGTCGGGCTCGCCGCGACGCCCGTTCCATCGACTTTGGGTGTGCGACACGTACTCCTGGTGGCGGCCGCTGACATCGGGACCCTCAAGCTCCAGCGGGAGCAGCTTCGGACGTGGTTGCCGAGGCTGGCGAGGCGCCTGGCGACCCTGCGATCGCTCATCGAGGGGCAGGCAACCGCATCGCGGGCGGAGCGGCACGCGGACCTTCTCCTGCTCACGGCGACCCAGCTTCAGGACCACCGCTGCATAGCCGATCTCGGCGCGTCGCTGTGTACCGCCGCGTCGCACATGCTCGGAACCCGAAGGGTGGCGCTAGTGCGTTGGAATCCGTCCACCTCAGCCGGAGAGGTGGCGTACGCGATCCGTGGACACTTCGTGGGAGCGGGCTCCGGTGTGAGCGCTGATAGCCAGGTGGGCGCCGCATGCCTCGGGGATTTCCCCGTCCTTATCGAAAATGCGCGAGGCCGTGACCGCGGGTTCGTCGTTTTTGGCGGAGAAGACGCAGAGCACGCTCTGGGCGCGCTCGCGATCGTGCCGCTGCGCGGCATGGATGGCGTTATCGGCGCTCTGGTGATGGAGAGCGACGTGCCCATCCGGATAACGGCGACGGATGCGAAGAACCTGCGGCTGCTCGGCGTGATGGCTGCGCGCGCACTCGAAACTGTCTGGGAGATAGAGGAGATCAACCGCAGGGCACGGACGGATGCGCTGACGGGCCTTGCAAATCGGCAGCAGTTCGAGGAGCGGCTCAGTCGAATCGTTATGGAGACGAATCGGTTTGGCGGTTCGTGCACGCTCATCGTTGCGGACATCGACCGGTTCAAGCACGTGAACGATACGTACGGGCATCAGGTGGGTGACGAGGTGCTGCGCCGAGTTGCGATGGCGCTGCAGGACGGCGTTCGAACTGTGGATCTTTGCGCGAGGTACGGGGGCGAGGAGATGGCCCTGTTGCTTCCCCAGACCGATCTGGCCGGAGGCTGCCAGCTGGCCGAGCGACTGCGTCTGTCCGTTGGCCTGCGCCCGTTTGTGATTGCGGGCCGAGAGATATCGGTGACGCTTTCGTTGGGAGTCGCGACGTATCCGGAGGGCGCGCGCGACCGTGACGAACTTTTCAGCGCGGCTGACCGGGCCCTTTACGGAGCGAAGCGCGGCGGGAGGAACGTGGTTGTCGCTGGTGGGCTATGACGCTGCAGGCCAGCGGCTTACAGCCGGCTCCTCACTTTTTACGTGAGCGGCTCCGGTATGGCGTCGCAGTGAGCGAGGTGCGCGGCGGTGTGCAACGTATTATCTTCAGGAACGGGGGCGACCGGCTTCGACGGGGTTGGTGAAGCTGTGGCCGCGTGCCGAGGTTCCTGGAACCTCGTAAAAAAATCTGGGAATCTTCACAACTGCCAACGACAACTTGGCCCTGGCTGCGTAACCT
>JALYTX010000033.1 GCA_030854055.1 Gemmatimonadota bacterium
TGCTCGACGGTCCCAAACGAAAAAAGCCCGGCTTGTGCGCCCGGGCTTCATCGCGTTTTAGCTCTTTATTTTACGTGGCGGCAATAGGCGGCAAATGACCACGAGATCAGTTGTACACGGAACGCTAAGAGGTCCTCGCGTGACTGTCAAGCCGCGGTCGTTAATCGTCGGTCTGTCCGAAGATTCCCATGTTGGAGCTGTGTCCCGGCGCGATCTTCTTTTCGGGGTAGATCCAGTGCACCGCCTGATTCACCGCCGTGGCCGCCTCCGCGAATCCGCTCGCAATCAGTTTCAACTTTCCCGGAAACGTGCACACGTCGCCCGCCGAGTAGATGCCGGCGCGACCGGTCTCCATCTGGCTGTTGACCACAATTTCTTCCTTCTCCAGGCGCAGGCCCCAGCCCGTGAGCGCACCAAGGTCGCTGACGAAGCCCAGCATGGGCAGGATTACGTCGCACTGCATGGTCGCCAGCTCCTTCGTCTTGACGTGGCGAAGTGTGACGGAGTGGAAATAGTCGCCATCGGAGTGGATGTCATGCAGCTCGTGGAACGTGTACAGCTTCGTCGCGCCGGCATCGACTGAAGTCATCACGTCGGCGACCGTTGCCGCGTGCGCCCGAAACCGATCACTGCGGTGCACGAGGCTGATTGCTGCTGCAGTGCCTCGCAGTTGCTGGGCCCAGTCGAACGCGGAATCGCCTCCGCCGATGATGATCACGCGCTTGCCACGATACTGCTCGGGATCGAGCACACGATCCTGGATGCCCCGTCCGTACCATGGTTCAGCCACCGCCTGCGGCAGCCGTCGTGGTGAAAACGCACCGATCCCCGCAGCCAGCACGATCGAGCGCGTTGGAAACCGGTCTGCCTCGGTGACCAACACGAAGTGCCCGTTCGCTTCCTCGAGCCCGGTCACATTCTGGTTGAGGTGCACCGGCTGCCCGAACTGCAAAGCCTGCTCTTCCAAGCCGCGCACCAGTTCCTTGGCCAGCACCTTCGGAAACCCGGCCACATCGAAGATGTACTTCTCGGGATACAGCGCCGTCAGCTGCCCGCCCGTCTGGGACAGCGCGTCGATCACCTGCGCACTCGCCCCCCGCATGCCGCAGTAGAAGAGGGCAAAAAGTCCGGTTGGGCCCGCGCCCAATATTGTAACGTCTTTGATCTCATGCTCCATACTGGCGAAATTTACCGGGATATGGTGATGAAGATCTACACGAAGACGGGCGATACCGGGACGACGGGACTGTTCGGCGGAGGCCGAGTGTCTAAGGATGACGCGCGCGTCGATGCCTACGGCGATGTGGATGAACTGAACGCCGTGCTTGGCGCTGCGCGCGCGACCGAGCCGATGCCGCGCGTTGATGAGGTGATAGTCTCTGTGCAGCGTGACCTGTTCGCGATCGGCGCTCTTCTGGCGACCCCGGACGTTGCGAAAATGCACGCCCAGCTTCAGAAGGCACGTATCGACCAGGGTCGAATTGAAGAGCTGGAGCATGCCATCGACGCGTGCGACAACGAGCTTGAGCCGCTCAAGGCCTTCATCATTCCTGGCGGCACACCCAAGGCCGCCGCGCTGCACGTCGCTCGAACTGTGTGCCGGCGCGCCGAACGAAAGGTGGTGCACCTGCAGCACACGGTAGAGCTCCCAGCGTTGGCGGTGGTGTATCTCAACCGCCTGTCGGACCTGCTCTTCTCGCTCGCCCGCGTGGCGAACAGGCGCGCTGGCGCGGGCGAGGTCACGTGGTAGTCGCGGACCGGCCACGAGTCGTCACCGGCACGTTTGCCTCGATCGACGCCGGGGACTACGTCGTAAGCGTCGGGCCGGGCCTGTTGTCGCGCGCTGGTGAAATCGCCTCCGCCGCAGCGCCCGCTCACCGGTTTGCCGTAGTGTCGGACAGCAACGTCGCGCCGCTCTACGCGCAGCAACTCGTCGCACAGCTATCACATCCCGGCAGACCGGCGGCACTGTGCACGGTCGCTGCCGGTGAGGAATGGAAAACGCGTGAAAGCTGGGCACGTATTACCGACGAGCTGCTCGCGGCCGGCCTCGGTCGGGACACGACCATAGTCGCCCTTGGCGGTGGCGTCGTCTGTGACCTTGCGGGATTCGTCGCCGCCACGTTCATGCGCGGAGTACCAGTGGTGCATGTCCCCACCACCCTGCTGGCGATGATCGACGCGTCGATTGGGGGGAAGACGGGCGTGGATACCGACCTCGGCAAGAACCTCGTGGGAGCATTCCACCAGCCCAGCGCGGTCATCATCGACGCCGAGCTGCTTGCGACGCTCCCAGCTGAAGAGCTGCGGTCCGGAATGGCGGAGGCAATCAAGCACGGCGCGATAGCCGACGCCGCCTATTTCGAATTCGTTAGCCGGGAGTGCCGGGGGCTTCTTGCGGAGGCGCCCGGAAAGCGTGACGTTCCCGCTCTCAATCACGTCATCGAGACGAGCGTCCGGCTCAAGGTCGGATTCGTCGCCGCGGACGAGCGAGAGACAGGAGCGCGAAAAGCCTTGAACTTTGGCCACACAATCGGGCATGCGATCGAGACGCTGAGCGGCTATTCGGTGCGCCACGGCGAGGCCGTTGGCATCGGGATGCTGCTCGAAGCCACCGCGGCGGAGCACGAAGGCGTTGCAGAAGCCGGCACGGCTGAGCGCATCAGGCGCGCATTGCAGGCAGCCGGTCTTCCCACACAACGGCCAGCCGGTCCGTCGGCCACGCGCGTGCTCGATTCGATGCGGGCCGACAAGAAAGGCCGCAACGGGCGAATCGAGTACGCGGTGCCGTCTCGGATCGGAACGATTGCGGCGGAACGCGATGGCTTTACGGTCTTGCTGCCCGACGCACTCGTCGAAGCGGTCCTCACGTGAAGCGCTGGGAGCTGGGTCGCGCTGTTGTCGCAGTTCTAATCGCGGCGGTGCTTATGAAGAGCGGCTTCGCCCGCCTTCCCGACACGCAGCCACCCATCTTCCGCCATCCACCGGTTCTGGTGTACGCAGACCCGATGCTGCCGCCGATAATAGTCCGCGCAGAGCGGGCTCTGCCGACACTGCCGCGACTTTCGACTCTGCACCGGATCTTCGCCAGGGCGACCGAAGGCGCGACGCTACCCGTCTCGCTCACGCAGTACTGCCTTCAGGGAATGACGCGTCGGGATCACTTCGTGCGGGAGGGCATCGTAGCCGCCGACCCGCGCATATTCCCGCTCGCCCGATACGTTGAAGTGTTTCTCGGGAAGCACTACCTCGGCAGATTTCTCGTGGACGATACGGGGGGAAAGGTGAAGGGGAATACACTGGACATCTGGACCCCGTCTTGCTCTGATGCCCGAAGATTCGGTCGTCAGCACGGGACCGCCATGTTAGTCGTCAAATAGGAGAAATTCATGTCAGCGTTCTCGACGTATCTTGTCGGCTTCTTCGTAGTGGTCATCGGTCTCGCGATTGGTGCCTACCTGTTGAACCTCCCCACAACCTGGATCGCTGTCGGGGTCATAGTTCTCATCGGCATCGGCATACTCACGGCTACCAGCCGTACGCGTCAGAAGGATCCGCCGAACACGTGAGCGCGGCCGCTCGTGACACCTTCGCGCCACCGTTGTGACATATCACATTCGTTTGGCACGAAAGATGGCTGTTGACCAATACACATGTAACGATTAGTCTGCCTGCTTCAGCCTACACCTGGAGCGTCTATGCCGGCAGCGGTCGAGAGCAGGCCAAAAGGGTTCGCGCGGTCATCACCCTCCACAGCCTTCGACCAGTACCTGCACGACATTCAGAAGCTTCCTCTCATTACAGATGTAGAGGAAGAGCGACGATTAGCCCGCCGCGCCCAGGGTGGCGATGAGATGGCCGCCGAACGCCTGGTGACAGCGAACCTGCGCTTTGTCATTTCGTATGTGAAGAAGTACCAGGGGCACGGCCTCGATCTGAGCGAGCTCGTCGCTATCGGCAACGAGGGGCTGCTCAAGGCGGTACGGAAGTTTGATCCGGACCAGGGCGTCAAGTTCATCTCCTACGCCGTGTGGTGGGTCCGGCAGGCAGTGTTGAAGGCGCTGGCCGAACAGACACGCTCGGTGCGCATCCCGCTCAATCAGAATTCACAGCTCATCAAGCTCTCCCGCGCGGAGACGGTCCTCGCGCAGGTGCTCAAGCGCGATCCGACAGACAACGAGCTGGGCCGCCTGCTCGACGAGACACCGGACACCGTGCGCTCCTCACGCCAGATGTCGGCGACGGAGATTTCGCTCGACGCTCCCATCGATCGCAGCGACCGCGAAGCTTCCACGCTCGGCGAGCGATTTGCCGGTGTCGATGGCGGAGAGATCGAGGAAGTCACCGACTTCAAGCTGATGCGCGAGTCAATTGATCGTGCTTTCAAGAAGTATCTCACGCCGCGCGAACGAAAGATCCTGTATCTGTATTACGGACTGGGTCAGGACTCCGAGGCCATGACGCTCGAGAAGATCGGATCGCTCCTTGGCGTCACGCGCGAGCGGATCCGTCAGATAAGGGAACGCGCATTCGAGAAGCTGCGTCAGTCGCCGGATGGTGGCGCACTGTCCGGTTTCTGGGGCGCGGCGTAGCTAGCTTCCCGAAAGCCTGACAAGACTGGGCATTCCAGTCAGTGTGACTCGGGCGGCGCCGCCCGAGTCATCGCAGAACCGAGCAGGTCCCCACAGTAGACACTCGTTCTACGTTTACTCTCTCTTCAGCGCCGCCGCGGTGTTGGCTGCTTACGGCATGTTTCCTCGGCGTCACTGCGACCGCCACTGCCCAGGACGTATCGGGTACGGCCCACATTGCACGCACCGGAACGCCCCTCCCTGAGACGGCGGTCGTGCTTGTGGATACCGCTGGCCGAGTCGTCGCGGGTGCACTGACCGACTCCAACGGCCGATTCCACATCCGCACCGGTTCGTCCGGCCGTTACCGCGTCCGTGCGCGGAGAATCGGGTTCTCACCCGACTCATCAGCCGTCCTGGAGCTACGGCAAGGTTCGTCAGTTGCATTCGACCCGACACTTTCGCCCTTCGCCACACCACTGCAGGGCATGCGTGTCAGCATTGGCAGTCGCTGCGCCGCGCCCACGGCTTCCCCCGATGCACTCAGGCTCTGGCAGGAGACGCTAAGTGCACTGACAGCGACTGTGGTTTCGTCGGATCGTCCCCAGACCGGATTTGTTCTGCGGCATACGGAGCGCGTTCTCGATCCTGCGAGCGGTGCGGTGCGGCAGGGCAGGTCGTGGGACGTGACGACTGTAAACTCGGAGTCCTACCGCAGCATACCTGCGGAGTCACTCGCCGTACATGGGTTCGTCGTGCCGCTCGGAGCGGATCTCGTTTACTATGCGCCGGACGCGCGGACGCTTATCTCCGATGCCTTTGCCCATTCGCACTGCTACAGTCCGAGAGAGGACGCCAAGCAGCCCAACCTGATCGGACTTGCGTTCTCACCGTCAGGAAATTCCGGAGTTCGCGATGTCTCTGGCGTCCTCTGGCTGGACAAACGCAGCGGCGAGTTGCGCTTTCTTTCGTACAGGTACGACGGCCCGTCGGCTCAAGCCGATACCAACGCAGTTGCGTCTGGCCGCGTGGAGTACAGCCGGCTTTCGGACGGATCGTGGGTTGTATCGCACTGGGTGATCCGTATGCCCGTGCTGAGCAAGAAATACACACTGTCACCCTCGGCGGCCAGCGATCCACTTGCGCCGGGCTCGACTCTCACCAGACGAGAGACGTTGCAAGTCGCGGCCATATGGGAGAGCAGCGGAAACGTGCTGCGCACCTTCAACCCGCGTGATTCGGCGGAGAGTCGGCCGTCTGCGGTTGGTGAGGTCGACGGGCGATTTGTGGACAGCGCCCGGAGCAGTTCCGTTCATCGCGGAGTCGCGGGCATACGCGTGACACTATCTCGCGAAGAATCGACGGTCGCGGCGTCGCGCGAAGGGGGCGAAGATTCCATTCCCATCACCCGAAGCGCCGTCACGGACACCTCCGGGACATTCAACCTTGCCGCAGTTCCACCCGGCGACTATGTCGTACACGCGTCATCAGCGCGCCTCGACACGCTTGGCGTGGCGATCTCCGCGCGCGAAGTTCATGTAGCCGCCTCGAGCCGTCAGTCGCTGCTGACAGTACTCCCGCCGGTGAGTGACGCAGTTTCGGCGATGTGCGGGCGCGGCACTGATCTGGGAAAGGTCCTGCTACACGGCGCTGTGCACGACGGCGCGACTGGAGCGGCCGTTCCGGACGCACGAATTACGGTATCATGGTTCGACCTATCGAATATTCCAGGACACTTTAGCGCTCGCACTCAGAACCGTGCCGTAGTGACAGGTTCGGATGGGCAGTACGTCATGTGCGGACTTCCCGCGGGTCGATCTTTGACAGTCGCGGGAACTCTGGGGATGCGCCAGTTCCAACAGCTTTCACTCGCGCCGAGTGACGCGCTGATCCGCATGTTGAACCTGCGAACGCCGCAGGGCAGGCTATCTGCCACCGGTTTGACGGACGTAGTTTCCGCGACACATGGCGAACGGATCAACGGCGTGGTCCGGGACACTATGGGTCACGGGATTGCTGGAGCATCTGTCCGACTCG
The DNA here is from genome assembly GCA_030854055.1 of Gemmatimonadota bacterium. Lineage (GTDB taxonomy): Bacteria > Gemmatimonadota > Gemmatimonadetes > Gemmatimonadales > Gemmatimonadaceae > Fen-1247. The sequence continues at coordinate 6,609 of JALYTX010000033.1, forward strand.
ATGACGCGGCCTGGATGCATGTCGATGATCATGGTGCGTTTGCGCTCGTCGGTGTGTCTGCGGGTCGCCACGTGCTCACGGCGCGCGCAATAGGATTCGACTCCCACGCGTGGTACGTGAGCGTGCGCGCGGACCGCGCAGCCTCGGCGCCCCTGACGTTACTACGGGTAACCAGACTGGATGCAGTCACGGTCACTGCCGCCGCGGACACCACGCGGCTGGACCCGACTGGGTTCACGACGCGCCGATTGAGCAACGCGGGTGGCACTTTCGTTGACCGTCAGCAGATCGACCGGCGCGGCGCGCAGCGTGTCACCGAGGTCCTGCGCGGATTGCCAGGGGTCGTGCTCGTTCCAGTTTCAGACAGGCTCGGCGGGCGCGAGTTCGTAATCGAGATGCGCGGACCGGCGACTGCAACCGACCGGATGTGCCCGATACAGTATTACGTCGACGGGCATCCATTCGCGGCACCCGGCAACATAGACCGCCTGGTGGCCATGCGCGACGTCGCCGGCATCGAAGTGTATTCCGACGCGTCACAGGTGCCGGCCCAGTTCAAGGGACCGACCTCGCGGTGCGGTGTCATCGCAATCTGGACCCTCGACAGCACCAAGTAACGGACACGCGGCGCGGCGACGCGGCGCTCCGGGGCGGTGGATCGGCCGTTCGCACCTTACATTACAGCTTGTGATCCCCGCGTTCGTCAATGATGCCGCCGGCACTGCGTCCGCGGCGAAGCGAGCACTCGAAGAAGCCGGCGGCTTCGAAGTCCACGCGACGCCGCCGGACAAACTGGAAGCGATGATTCGCGACGTGATGAAGTCCGCACCGCCGCGCATTCTTATCGCGGGTGGGGACGGCAGCGTTGGGACCGCGGCGCGAGCTGTTTGCGGAACTCAGACGCAACTGGCGTTGCTTCCCGGCGGGACGCTCAATCACTTCGCGCGCGATCACGACATTCCCACGGATCTGAACGTGGCTGCGTCTGTCGCGTCCAACGGCGAATGCGCCGACGCTGACGTCGCGTTCGTCGGCGATCGACTTTTTCTCAACACGAGCTCCGTGGGAGCATATGTTGCGTACGTCAGCCTGCGCGATCGGATGCAGAAGTACCTCGGTTACAGGATAGCGAGCTTCATCGCCGCGATACGGCTGTTCATCTCGATGCATCCCGTGTCGCTTGAGCTCGAGGTGGACGGCAAGCGGCGCTCGTACAGTACACCAGTGGTCTTCATCGGCGTAGGAGAACGGGAGACAAAATCTCCCACTCTGGGGAGTAGGGTGAAGGGCGGCCGCCGCTGCCTTCACGTGATCGTCGTTCGCGAGCGACGCGCTGGAAGATTGCTCGCTATCGCGCTCGACGCCGCCACGCGCGGCCTTCAAAAGGTGGCCGCAACGCCCGAGCTCGACAGCTTCATGGTGGACGAATGCACCATAAGGACACGTCGCGCGCACCGCGTTGCCGTCGATGGTGAGCTCGTCCAGGCTGGCAATACGCTGGCCTACCGGCTGGAGAGGGGCGCGTTGAAGATCGTGGTTCCGAATGCGCTACCCGCTGGCGCCGAACAGGGGGCGAGCTGAGCGCGCCCGTCGCGAGTGCCCTACTGGACGGGATGCGAGAGATTGTCGGCGGCCGCCATGTGCTCGCGCGCGATGTGGAGCTGCTCGCCTACGAATCCGACGGCCTGCCCGGATACCGCAGACGCCCGTCGCTCGCCGTGTTTCCCGGCACGCGTGACGAGACGGTCGCGATTGTTCGTCTGCTCGCGGAAACGGGGACAGCTTTCGTACCGCGCGGCGCGGGAACCGGCCTGTCTGGCGGCGCGCTTGCCGACGACGCGGTGCTGCTCGGCCTGCACCGCCTGAAGGCAATTCTCGACATGGACGTTGCGAGATTGCGGGCGACTGTGGAGCCAGGCGTCGTGAACGCGGCGCTCAACAAGCGCCTGGTGCCGCACGGTGTGTTCTACGCGCCCGACCCATCAAGCGAGGCGGCATGCACAATTGGCGGAAACGTTGCGGAAAACTCCGGCGGCCCACACTGTCTCAAGTATGGAGTAACGCTCAATCACGTGCTCGCTGCGACGATCGTCCTGCCTGACGGCGAGATAGTCGAACTTGGCGATCGCGACGGCGAAATGTCGGGCTACG
>JALYTX010000055.1 GCA_030854055.1 Gemmatimonadota bacterium
CAAGGTCGGCACCGCTCATCCGGACGAGATGTACATCGTGGGCGGACACATGGATGGAATCGGCTGGGGCGAAGCGGCGAACGACGACGGATCGGGGACCGCACTCGTGATGCAGCTTGCGCGCGTGTTCAGCTCGCCGGACGTGCAGACCGACCGCTCGATCCGCTTCATTTTGTGGAACAACGAGGAATCGGGGCTGAACGGCTCGCGCGCATATGTCGCACAACGCGCCGCACTGCAGGGCAAGGAGTCGCCGGCGGGATCGGGAAAGTATCCAGAGCCGCGGTGGCTGGGGATGATTCAGCACGACATGATGATGTTCGATCACGGAATGCCGAAGCCGGACGGAAGCATGAGCAAGGTGCAGCGTCCGGAGGCGGACGTGAACATCGAGTTCCAGTCGAACTCGAAGATGGCCGCCGAATCGCAGAAGCTAGCGTGGGAGCTTGCAAACTCGAACGACAGATACGCGACGAATTATCCAGCCGTAGTTGGGCAGCACATGACCAACACGGATTCGCAGCCGTTCCAGGACCTCATTCCGGCGGTCAGCCTGCGCGAGAATGAGCGCGGCGCGCAGATTGGTGCCGGCTGGGACCCGCAGTGGCACCAACCGACGGATCTGTACAAGACGTACAGCGACGACGACTTCCGGCTTGGTCTCAATGCCGCGCAGACGACACTCGGCGCCATCGCGAAGCTGACCGGCGCGCGGCTGAGCCGGTAGACGCGAGGCACACCCATCAGCGCAATGAACCCGATCGCGAGAGCGACGCTCATGCTGTAATGCGGCAGCCACATGAGCCAGATCCCTCCAATGAGGGCAAATGGGAGCGACATCCAAAGCAGCGCTGTGATCGCCGGAGAGGCAGGTACCAAGCCCACGCGGTCACGCGTTATTCAATCTGGTTACTCGGCCCCTTACCCACTTCAACGACCCACTTCAACGGCTTGTCATAACGAACGGTACGCACCAGCCGACAAAAGTTCTGCCGTCCGGGCCGCGCTGAATTATTGTAGCTGCGAGGAGGGGGGCAATCCGATTTACATGTCCGTTTCGATGTACATCTCGATGTACATGGCTCTCGACTGCGAGTCCGCTCCATACGCCTATCGCCGCTGCCAACGGCAAGTCACTCACCCAGTGAACGTGTTGGTACAGTCGTGCAAACCCGATCGCCGACGCGGTGAGATACGCTGCGGGTCCCACGTAACGCGCGAGCCCCGGGCGCCATCCCTGACTTTCCTCAGCAAGTGCAGCGGCTGCCGCGAACGCGGCTGCAGTGTGGCCCGAGGGGAATGAGACGAACGGACCGTTGCCTTTGTGAAATCCCCGGCCCCACTGAAACTGTTCCGATGTCTTGACTCCGGGTAGGGCTCGGCCGGCGATGCCTTGTCCAACGCCGGTTACTGCCGCAGCCAGCACTACCGCCTCTGTCAAGTGTTCGCCAGCGCCCGAGAGCGCTGCGTGCCGAGTACGGACAGACCCGCGCCGATCAGCTCTCGCTTCGTTATCCATGGCGGGCTGGCATCTGATCTTGTTGAATCAGCGGATTGAATTTGCGCACGGCCGCCCGGAGCCGATTGTGCACGAACGAGCGCAGCTGTAGCCGTCAACAAAGTGGCAGTGAGCCACGCGCCCCGTAAAAACGAAGCAACGCGCGGATTTTGTCGGCGTGTCAACCACTGACCAGATAGCATCAGTGCAAGGGAAAAGCCCAGCCCACATCTGCACCCCCGCGCCGCGGCGCGATGGAAGCAGGCAAGAACACACGATTGAACACGTTGTTCGGGCGAGCTCGGTTATAGCGCTCGAAAAGCTCTCCCGATAGCGTCCCGATACCCGCTCCGGCTACGACATCGCTTGCCCAATGTTTATTCTTGTACATTCGGGCGGCGCCCACCAGAACCGCGACGCCATAGCTTGCTGGCGTCACGTACTTCGACGCGTTAGGCCAAAAGTGGGCAACCTCGTGTGTCGCGGCAGTGGCTGTAGCGTTGACGTGTGGTACTGCCGGCGGTGCATCATCGACTTGGGTGGATCATCGGAGTCAACCAGTGATGGTGAGCACTCCCGCTGTCGGATCGTAAGTTGCGTTTAGTGGGCTCAGATTCCCCGTCGGTTGCCCGCCCGTCCAATGCCCGTTCGACGCGAACCGCGCTCCATGACATGGACATGCGAAGCTCCCCGACGCGATTCCAACGGTGCATCCGAAATGCGGGCAGATGAGCGAGAAGGCTGCGAACGTAGTCGCGCTCGTTCGAACTGCCGCGACCGGTGTGCCTTGCCCCGAATCGACCCGCGCGATGCCGCCGACCGATCCAAGCGCGGGGTAATTTGCAATCGTGACCGAAAGCGTGCCATTGCCACCGGGAGTTCCGCCTGGGCCGGTCGTGTTGCTGCCGCCCGCGCACGCCCCGGCCAAGAGTGCGGTGGCTGCCGCGAGTGCGCTCCGTGAGACAAATGTCCGCCGGTCGACGAACGAGCTTGCCACGAACGCACTCCTCTCCTCGCAACCATCGCACAACTGCAATACGGCGGGAGCTGTCCTCGGGCTTGAATCGCCGGCGCCCACATGCTCGACGCTTGCCTCGTCATCATCCAGCATCATTTCTGCCTCAAACTTTGAGAGTGGCAGCAGCCCAGGCATCTGGATCCTTATCGCTCTGGAACATCGCGTCGACGTTCACAACGATATTATTGCCAGCATCGCGACGAATCGTAAAGCGATCCATGTTCCGCGTCGCGCGACCGCTTATGAATTCGCCGTCGGGCTGATACTTGGAGTGATGCTTGGGACACTGGAAACGGTGATCCGCATCGTCCCAGCGAAGCGCCGTATTTTGATGCGGACACGATAGGTTGAATGCGTAAATCTCGTTCTGCCACCTGACGAGTATCACGTCGTTGCCATGATCGATCTGGGCGCCGTCTGTTGCTGGGAGCGGATAGCTTACGGACTGCGGATTGGCTGGATCATTCCTCCGGCCCGTTGTAAGCACCGTGCTCATACCACGTGCGGTTCGCGCCGAGCCGCTAAACACACCGATTGAAGCCAGGACTGCTGCCAGCGCGGCGTTGCGCAGGAACGACCTGCGACCTTCCATGATCGCGCACTCGTTGCACCCGTCCTCTGCATGCAATCGATCGCCCTTCTTTACATTGGGGTTCATTTGCTCCACTTCCATTGCTGCCACGTTTGAATGTGAAAGGCGCTGCGTCCGTTGACGTTGCGCTGGCTGGCTCTAACTGTCCGCTCTAGCTGTTCACCAGTATTGTGCCCGCGAGAACTATGCTCGTCCACAGCATTACACTCGCCATTGCGGTGATGCGTAGTCGTCGCCAGAGGACCGCATCACCGACGCGATTACGGAGCGCGTTCGCGCGTAGCAGGTTCTCGATTCGTTGAAGCGCCGCGCCGTTCACGAGAAGTAGCGCGACTAATGTCATCTTCACGAGAAACACGAGAGACTTGCCAAACGTTTCGACGTCAGCCGTCGCGAGCAGCACGCCGCTGACAAAAAGTACCGTGAGACCAATCAGCACGGGGCGATGCACGTCCCCCACTTCCTGGAGCAGCGTGATTCGATCCTGCGCCGTACCCCGCAGTGCTCGGAACGTCGCGCGGTCAGCTGCGATCGCGAATCCGCCCGCAAAGAGAAGTCCGGCGAGATGTAGGAACGTGACGGTGTCAGAAATGACTTTCGAATTACTGAAGAGCGACTGCCACGGCTTGAGAACGTCGGCGAGCTCACGAAGGCGGGTTGTGTAGCTGGAGATCACGCAAATGTCTCCGCTACTTGTTGAAGAACCACATTATCGCCGTACCTGCCGTGGCCAGCGCGAACGAACCAATAGAGACAGCACGATGCTGTTGCGCATTCTGGGTGCTGGTCCTGGCGTTTCCGCCAATGGCACCTGCCCAGGCGAATCCAGCGTCGGCGCCGAGCATTGCAACGGAATGGACGATCCTAAGCGTTCGGTTCGCCGGATCGCGACGTGAGTCCCACAGATTCCAGGCTCCGGTAACGGTGTTCACGGTGAAGAGCACTCCCAATGCGCCGGCCACGCCAAGATGCGCGGCCTTGAGTGACGAGGATGGGAAGCCGGTGCGCTCTTCCGTCAGGAGACGTTCGCCCAGGATGTATTCAGCGCCAAAGAGCGGCAGCTCGGCGTAGCTGGCAACTCGATGGATGGTGAGTCGTGTGTAGTACGCGTCGCTATACTCGATCGCGCGCGGTCGTCGCGACGTCGTGTCGACTCCTTGCTGCAGATCAGACCAGCGCAGCTCCTGTCGCAACTGCGGACGCGAGAACGCAACCGGAGTCGGTCGCGGGGCCGCCGCGCTGTCCACCGCCGCGGAGTCGATCGGGGACGTTGCCCTCGCAAAGCGCGTGGAGCTTGCCTGATGTACTGAATCACTCGCCTGCATGCGTTGAATCAGTGGCGTCCCCTGAAAGAGAGCGGCGACGAGGCTCACGGCAACAGAGGCAGCGATCATGGGCGCCGACTTCCTGAGATTTCGCGGCCTGCTGATCGCTCGCGGCGCAGGCTCGTCCACGTCAAGCGATCGTCCCTGTAGATATTGGCAGATAGCCGCGCCATGCAACTGATGACTGGGAACGCGAGGGGACTCTGAGGGGTGGATTGTCGTCCGGCATTGCGTGGGGTATTAGATCAGGGTCGTGGATATTGGAACACGTTTCGTACTGCTTGCTCCGCGACACGCCACGTGACGTGTCCATATGATGATCGTGCGAACTGCCCTGTTTGTGACAGCACAGCCGATCGATCGACTGGGGGCCGGCAAGCCGGATCGAGATCGTTGCTTCCCGCGGCGAGGATTACATTGACGGAGCGACAGACTTGAGCGGCGGACCCAAGTGCCATTTTGGTCGGACTTTCTGACCCAGCTCGTGTAGTGAGCACACGAACGCAGGAACCGTTGATGCAGGCATCGAAGGACGGGAAACGGGGGGAAAGATCCCCACACTGGAACGCCCCGTTCGGGCCGCGCGCTTTCGCGGTTCTGCGCGTTCCAACCCTCGCTTTACCGGTGCTGGCAGCACTGGTCACGGGCGCTCCGGTCATGTTCGCGCAGGCACCCGCACCGCAGGAATCTGATCGGAAAGTAATTGAACACGTCATGCGGGGACACATTCGTTCGGCGACTGGGGCGCCCGTCGCTGGCGCGCTCGTACGCGTGGTCGGCGCCGTCAGCGCAGCGGTAACTGACAGTGCGGGGAGTTACACGCTACAGAATGTTTCGGCGGGCCTGGACACACTCCAGATCACAAGGTTGACGTTCGCCCCCCTCCAGCTCTCTGTACTGGTACCGCGGACAGGCTCCATACGTGTTGATCTCGTACTGACGTCGGAGCCGGTCACCCTTGCCACGATTCGTATAAGTACGCTTAACCATGTTGTTAGCGACGATGCCAACAGTGAAGCCGATAACATCGGCGACCCCGGAGAATGGAGCTGGACGGGCGATGTGACATCTGCGCCCGGGATGACCGGCGAGCCTGACATATATCGCGTTCTGTCTGCCAATTCTCGTGTCGTCATTCACCCTGACGAAGCCAGGAGCACCTCGCTCGGCGTCGGCCCGGGCAGTCAGCCGGCGGCGACCCTTGTCGACGGCCTCCCCATGTGGGATCCAGGACACACCGCCGGAATTCTGAGCGGTATCAGCCCGGATATGGTCGGAGGTCTTCGGTTCTACGATGGCACTTCTTCCTCACGCTACGGTCGTACGATGTCCGGAACCGTGGATGTGCAGACTCGCGAGGACCAGGTGACTAAGCAATCGTGGAGCGGTTCGATCAGTTCCGTCGCGGTCCGAACCGCTTGGGCAAGTCCATTCCGCGTCGGAAACGTGTTTGGACATTTACTGCTCGCCGCCCGACGCTCCCGAACGCGAACACTTCTCGATCAAAGCGGCGAGGATCCACTTTCGGATCGGTGGGCCGATGCCGGCGGGGTCCTGGCATTGCAATACGGCCGCAACACAGTTCGCGTGGTCGCGATGCGAAGCGGCGATCGGATCCGCGCCGGCGTCATTGACGTGAAAGACCTCGCGGACACGGCGACACGGAGCGGCGTTCTTGCCGGGTGGGGTCCGATAGGAACTAGCTCGCCCGCTCGCATTCCCTGGAGCAGTGCTACTGTTGGCGCAGTGTGGACCCGGCAAATGCCGGGCTTCACAAAGTTGGAGACGCGCATCTGGGCCCGACAATTCACAGCCGCGAATGGCGTGTCGATGGCGGCACCGGCCGACGTGTCTGACTCCGCACGGTCAGTCGGAATTGAGAGCGACGCGCAATTGGGATCCACAAGTATCGGCGCCTCTCTGGATGTGACCAGGACCGTCTACACGACATATACCGCGTCCAACGCCCCGGCCGCACAGGCAGCATCAGGCACGCTTGAAAGCGGAAATCTTCTGCACCACGACTTGAGCGCGGGATTCGGCAATGCTACAATCTCAACGGCTCCCGCCACGTCGGTACTTCGATCCGCTCCGGCGGTATTTGCCGCGTATGCAGAGCACCGTTGGGCTCGGGCAGAAGACGCGTGGAGCTTTACTGGAGGCCTGCGCGCGACTGGCGTACTCGGACGGTCGCCGATGTTGGAGCCACGCCTGGAACTCGCCACACGACTGTCGCGGCGGACTCTGTTCAGTATGGGCTATGCGCGAGCGCACGAGTTCGTGCAGTCGGTCTGGATGACGGGGGCGCCACTGGCGGCTCTCGTTCCAGTAGCGCTCCCAATCGCGGCAAGCAAGGACGGTGTGCCCGTGCTCGCCAGCAGCATCACGACGGCTCGGCTCACCTCGCGTGTGGCGGATCACGTGACGCTCGATGTCGCGGCCTTCGAACAAGAATTTCGCGGCCTCCTCACATCGCCCGTGTCACACTCTGCGTTCCCGGCATCGTTCGGTCCACGCGTGGCGAGCGGTCATGTCACTGGAGCGTCCATCGGCGTGCAGGGAGACGGCGCGCGTCTAGCGTGGAATGTCGCGTACAGGATCACGCGCACCAATGTCGACGCTGCTCGCGGAGCAGATTCGTTGCGGCGCGTGTTGGCGCAGGATGCAACGGCGGCCCTTACGCTCCGTGCGGATTCTCACACAGACATCCGAGTCGCCAGTTGGTTTGGGCGACCACAGGCCTCCGAGGGCGAGTTGCTTGGTTCCGAGGGTCGAAACGAATTGAGCGCGGCCGACACTCGCGCCGCGCCGGGTCAGCTGCTGGGAAACGATCCGACGCTTCTAGAGCATCCAGGCGCCTACATGCGTCTCGATATCGCAGCTGTGCACCGGTGGCGAGTCGGATCCCGGGGAACGTTCGACATCAGTCTAACATTGGAGAACGTGCTGAACAGGAGGAATACCGCCGCTCTGCTTCCCGACCCCGGCGAAACTGAAACGCGCGTCATAAGCTTCACGCCGCGCGCGTTGCTTGCCGGTATTTCCTGGCATCCGTGAACACGGACGCGGACTTTGTCACAATCGAGCCGGTCACGCGTTCCCCTTATGTCGTGCAATTCCTCGCTTGAGCAGTGCCGCTTCTTTTGAAGATGCCGTAACCGCGCTGTTCAACCGACAGTTCGGCGTGCTCTTTCGCTACATCAACCGGCTTGGCGGCGACCCAGACCTGGCCTCGGACCTCGCACAGGAGGCATTCGTGAAGTTGTATGAGCGTGGGGCAATGCCGGACGCGCCAAGAGCATGGCTGGCCGCCGTCGCCACCAATCTCCTGCGGGACGCGCAACGCACTGCACATCGGCGCGAGGACCTGGTCGTTCGTGACGGTTCATGGACAGTCGTGGAAAGCCCCGAAGCACTACCTGACGCTGTGGTGGCATCCGAAGAAACTCGAGCGAAAGTGCGTTCTGTGCTTGCGACGCTGACTCCCCGTGACCAGCAGCTCCTGCTGCTGCGCCACGAAGGATACAGCTATCGCGACCTCGCGACGGCCGTCGGTGTCGCCGAGGCGAGCGTGGGGACGCTGCTCCTGCGCGCAACTCGCGCTTTTCGGGATGCATACACGCGAAAATCCGACGGAGCCGATGCCACACCTGAGTGAACGGGAGATCGCAGCCGCGCTGGATCCGGGCGGAGGTGGAAGAGCTGGCACCGCCGCTCGCGGTCACGCGAGCGCATGTGCGGAGTGCAGCGCGGTACTCGAGGAAGCGAGACGTGACGAGCAGCGAATGCCAACGTGGCTCTCCGCTTTGGATTACCCGGTGCCGTCGGTGGATATCCGAGAATTGATGAACCGGGCAGCAGCGCGGGGGGAGATGCCCGTACGCTCGCGGCGTCATATGCACAATCGCTTCCAGGTGAAGCGCATTGGTCGTGCACCCTGGTTAGGAGTCGCGGCCACAGTCATTGCTGTTACGGTAGCTGCTGCCGCGATTGTACCGGCCTCGCCCGTGCGACTGCTCGTCCAGCACGTCATGACGTCGGTCCGGCACAACCGGAAGGATTCAGTGAATACTCGGACACAGCACGATCCCTCGCGTGCAGAGTTCCGTGGCGTCGCGATCAAACCGAGCGGTCCGGTAAATATCGTGTTTAATTCTGCCCAGGAGCGTGGTGCTGTGCACATCTTTTTTGGCGAAGGGTCCGAGTTCAGTGTCGAAGGAGACGGTGACGGGCCGACGTATGCGGTGGGCCAAAACTCCTTGTCGGTGAATAACAGTACGACGGATTCTGTCAGCTATCGAGTACTGATACCGGCGGCAGACGAGACGACCACCGTTCGCGTAGCGGTCGGTGGGAAACTGCGATATGTGCACACTGGCCGGAGCACTGTGACAGGCGTCTTACCATCGTCTCCAGAAAACGTCGTCTTGCCACTCGGAATTGACGCTGGCGGTGCTCGACCGAATGAGTGACATGCGGTGCGCGGAGTCGGATTGCTCAGCGTTACCATGGAACGGGCGGCGCGCGATTTGGGGCTGAATCCAAAGCTGCCAGGAATTGTCGTCGCGAGCAGGCGGCAGGTCCGGCGCGCATTCCTAGTGCAAGGCAGGAAGCGTCGGGCGAGCAGAGCGGACGCGACTCGGGCGACTCGTCGCCAAGCTCGGTGGATCGTGGACGACTCAATCGGCACTGTGCGGCCCAGGCACCCACTTCTCGCGGTCGTATCAACAACATTCCAAGCCCCCGCCTGCAATAGCGCTACCGACGCGGTTTCGATTGAGGCCTGCGAGAAGCTGCACCTCCGACGCACGCCTCATCGCGGGTCGCCATTGATCGCGTTTCCGTTGAAAATGCTAACCGGACAGATGCTCGGCGTCGCGAGGAACTGGGTCGCAGAACCTGGGACGGCGCGCCACAAACGCGATTAGCAGCACTCCAACGACCGGCATACCGACTGACAAGAGCTGTCCCATGCTGAGAGGTCCGATCACGAGCCCTAGCTGCGCATCCGGTTGCCTTGTGAACTCAAGAAGAAACCGGAACACACCGTAACCCACGAGGAATGTCCCGGCCAATAAGCCGGAGCGATACCAGCCGCGCGCGAGACTCCATCGTGTCACTGTCCAGATGATGAGTGCAAGCAGCACCCCTTCGGCAAGAGCTTCATATAATTGCGATGGGTGTCTCGAGATGTGCATTGGGTCCGAAGGAAACACCATCGCCCATGGTACATCGCTCGGGCGGCCGTAGAGCTCGCCGTTGATGAAGTTACCAAGCCGGCCAAAGAACAGGCCCGGAGTGCCAGCTAGTGCCAGCAGGTCTGCAATCGCGAGGAAACTGACCCGATGCACTCTTGCGAAGATGGCACAGGCGATGGTCATCCCAAGGACTGCTCCGTGAAAGGAGAGACCACCATGCCAGATTCGTAACAGTTCGAGCGGGTCACGGACGAACGCCGGCCTATCGTACACAGCCGCATACACCAGACGAGCGCCTATCAACATTCCAATGACGAGGTACCCGATCCATTCATCCAACGTGGACCGATGGATGGGAAGAATAAGGCGAGCGGTGCGAGTCCGGGCGAGCCGATAGCCGAGCAGGTAGCCCACGCCGTACATGACGCCGTACCATCGTACCGCGACCGGCCCTACAGCGAAAATTACTGGCGGAATGTGTGGATACGGAATCGTCACGCCGATACTCCGCGGTCGACCACGCTAGCAAGGCGGATATGAGCGGCTCGCATCAGCAGTTCATGCTGTGACGTCTTGGCGCCAGTGATCACGGGCACGCGATTTGGTAATGGCTTCACGTTGTCCCGCCGTTTACACGATTGCCTTCACTTCGTGCTGACGGACTCGGGTTCGAACGAACGCGACGCCAGACCTCCTTCTCCTTCCACAGGGAGTAGATAGCGGGGATCACAACGAGAGTGAGTGTCGCGCTGGTGAGCATGCCACCCACCATCGGCGCAGCAATGCGTTTCATGACGTCGGCGCCCGTGCCCTGACTCCAGAGAATTGGAATCAGGCCGGCCATGATCGCCACAACCGTCATAATCTTGGGACGTACGCGCCCCACGGCGCCGTGTTCGACGGCGGCGTCCACATCGGACCGACTACTAAGTTCATCACGCTCGCCGCATGCGTGGTACTCCTGGTCCAGATAGATGAGCATGATTACCCCCGTTTCGGAAGCCACACCCGCCAGCGCAATGAACCCGATCGCGACGGCGACGCTCATACTGTAATGCAGCAGCCACATGAGCCAGATTCCGCCAACAAGCGCAAATGGGAGCGACAGCATCACGATCGCGCTCTCTGTGACACTTCCAAAATTGAAGAAGAGCAAACCAAAGATGATCGCGAGCGTGATGGGTACTACGACCTTGAGTTTCCTGTTAGCCCGCTCGAGTGACTCGTATTGTCCGGACCATTCGAGCCGATAGCCCGTGGGCAGCATGAGCCTGTCTTCGAGGAGCTTCCTGGCATCACCAACGTAGCTCCCGATGTCGCGCCCCTCGACATCCACGTACACGATGTTGTTGAGGTAGGCGTCCTCGGACTTGATCAGCGTGGGGCCGTTCACAATCTGGATGCTGGCGAGCTCGCGGAGGGCGACCTGGGCGCCCGACGGTGTCGCTACCAGTACGTCGCCGACCTGCTCCGGATTATCGCGCAACGTGCGCGGGTACCGTACTAGGACGCTGTAACGCTCGCGGCCGTCAATCACGTGACCCGCGTCCGTGCCGCCGACAGCGGTGCTCAATGCCATCTGCACGTCGTCACTTGTAAGCCCATATCGCGCCGCCGCGTCACGATCAACCGTAACATCCAGATACTTGCCCCCAACCGCGCGCTCGGCGAACACTGTGTTCGTACCAACAACAGAAGGCAAGAGGCCCTCGATCTTCTTGCCGATCTGATCCAGCGTATCCAGGTTCGGCCCGAAAATCTTGATTCCGACCGGAGTCTTGATGCCGGTCGCGAGCATGTCAGTTCTGTTCTTGATTGGCATGGACCACATGTTACCGACACCGGGTGTCTGCACCGTTGCATTCGCCTGTGCGACGATTGAATCGTAGCTCACGCCAGGCCGCCAACTCGCTTTGTCGTTGAGAACCGCGATCGTCTCGATCATCGACATCGGCGCCATGTCGGTTGCGGTCTCTGCGCGCCCGATCTTTCCCAACACAAACTTCACTTCCGGAATCGCGGCGAGCGCCGCGTCACGCTGAGTGAGAATCTGCCTGGCCTGCTCACTCCCAACACCCGGGAAGAGGGACGGCATGTCCATGATCGATCCTTCGTTCAGGGGGGGCATGAACTCGCTTCCTATGTGCGACCACGGAAAGATGGTCGCGACCAGCACGGCACAGGCCGCGATGATCGTCGGCCAGCGATGCCTGAGCACGAAGCGGATGACAGGCCGGTACACCCGAATCAGAAACCGATTGATTGGATTGGCCGACTCGGGCTGCACGTTGCCACGAATGAAGAGTCCCATCATCACGGGGACCAGTGTGATCGCCAGCAACGAAGCCGACGCCATCGCGAGCGTCTTGGTCCACGCGAGCGGTTTGAACAGGCGTCCTTCCTGATCCTGCAGCGCGAATACAGGAATGAACGAGACCGTGATGATGAGAAGCGAGATGAAGAGCGATGGCCCTACTTCCTTCGCCGAGTCGATCACCAGCCGCCAGTGAGTTTGCGGATTACCCTCCCGCTCGTTTCGCTCAATGTGCTTGTGCATGTTCTCCACCATCACGATCGCCGCGTCGATCATCGCACCGATCGCGATGGCGATGCCACCGAGGCTCATTATGTTGGCACTCAACCCTAGGAGGTGCATCGCCAACAGCGCCATCAAAATCCCGACTGGGAGCGTCAGGATCGCGACCAGCGCGCTGGGTCCGTCCAACAGAAAGAGCAGTGTCACGGCCGCTACAATGATGGACTCTTCAACGAGCTTGCTTCGAAGCGTCGCGATTGCGCTCTCGATGAGATTGGAGCGATCGTAGCCATCGACGAAAACAACACCCTTGGGGAGTGCTTTCTGAAGCTCAGCCATCTTCGTCTTGACGCCGTTGATCACATCGAGAGGATTGCCACCATAGCGCATGATGACCCAGCCAGTGACGATCTCGCCCTTTCCGTTCAGATCAGTAATGCCGCGTCGGATTTCGGGCCCGATCTGCACGTTCGCAACGTCGCCAACGGTGACCGGTGCGCCACCCGCACCTGCGCCAAGTGACACTTGTCGTATGTCATCAAGGTTCGTGAATCGCCCACGGCCACGCACGACGTATTCCGAGCCGCCCATCTCGAGCACGCGTGCGCCGACGTCCTGGTTCGACGCACGAACAGCCTGGCTCACCTTTGCGATCGGGATGTTGTACGCCAGTAGCTTGGCCGGATCCACTTCGACCTGATACTGCTTCTCGTATCCGCCAAGAGATGCAATCTCGGCAACGCCGGGAACCGCGGTGAGCGCTGGTCGTACCGTGAAATCCTGCAAGCCGCGTAGCTGTGCAAGATTGAGCTTGCCCGACGTGTCGGCCAGGATGTACTGCATCACCCAGCCGACACCTGTGGCATCAGGACCCATTGTCGTGGATGCACCATCTGGGAGTTTGCTTCGAACACTGTTCAGGTACTCGAGCACGCGACTTCGCGCCCAGTATAGATCCGTGCCGTCCTCGAACACTACATAGACCGCTGACAGTCCAAACTGACTCATTCCACGTACGAACTTGACGTGCGGCGCCTTGAGCATTTCGGCCGAGAGAGGATACGTCACCTGATCTTCAACCGTCTGCGGCGCCTGGCCCGGCCATTCGGTCATGACGATGACCTGAACGTCCGAGAGATCCGGAATGGCATCCACCGGAGTGTTGAACATCGCCCATGTGCCTGCGACTACCAGCGCGACAGTTGCCAGGATCACTGCGAGCTTGTGGCCCACCGACCACTCGATGATACGCTTCAGCATCATCTATCTCCGTGGCGCCAACGGCGGTGACTGCGCGGGCGTTTGCATTCCAGGCATGTTCTTCATGTTCGCACGTTTATCGTTCGTACTGTTGCTCGTGCTCTCGTTCATGCCGGGCATATCCTTCATAGTATTGTCGCCTGCGCCCATGTTTCCGATCATGCTCTTCAGGACTTCGCCAAGGTTGGACTCGGAATCGAGAAGGAATTGTGCAGACGTAACAACGCGCTGTCCGGCCTTCAGTCCTGAAAGCACTTCTGTATAATCGCCGGCGGTGGACCCTAACGTGACATCATGCGGCATGAGCTGCCGCGTCGCTTGCGATGTGGCGTCGACGTTTTCCATGTCAATGAAAACGATGTTGCGTTCGCCCGTGCGAAGGATTGCAGAATTGGGGACGGTGAGTGCGGAACGGGCAGGCGTCGAGAGTCGCACGGTTGCATACATGCCGGGCTTGAGTGCGCCGTCAGGATTTGGCACGACGATGCGTGCCGTGATGATCCGCGCTTCCTGTTGCAGTGTCGGATATACGTATGCGACGTGGCCGTCATACGTGCGCCCGGGAAGCCCTGTGAAGTTGATTTTTGTTGCGGAGCCCACGCGCACACTTGCCGCATCGGCCTCCCGCAGCTGTGCATCCACCCAGACGTCAGAGAGATTGGCAATGGTGTACAGCTCCTCTCCAGAGGTGATGGCCTGTCCCTGCAACACTTTCTTGTCCACAACGATGCCGGACACGGGTGCGTAGAGTGTCAGCGTGCGGCGCACCTGTCCAGTGCGCAGGATGTCGTCAATCTGCGTCTTGGAGATGTCCCAGAGTTCTAGCCGACGTCTGGACGCGTCTGCGAGGTCGATTGTCCCGCTGGCGATACCCGGTACGCTGCTCTTGCCGATGCTTCGATCGAGTTGCGCGGCAAGCAGCAGCTCCTGTTGTGCCGCGACCAATTCCGGCGAATAGATGCTGAGCATGGGCTGGCCGCGCTTTACGCGTTGCCCTGTGGAATTGACGAAGAGCCTTTCGACAAAGCCGCCGAACTTGGGCGCGACCTGCGCCATTTTCGTCTCGTCGAATGTGACAACCCCTGCCGTTCTGGTCTCGTTGGTGAGCGGGCGGACGGTCGCCATTCCAAACGTGACACCAAACTGACGGATCTGAGATGCGGTCAGCTGTACGACGCCGTTGTTAGTGGTACTCATCCCAGCCATGCCGCGTACCGCACCGGCAGCCGGTGTCGTGCGCATCCCTGGACTTTGATTACGGCTCGAATTGACCGACCAGAATATACCGGCGCTCACCACGGCAGCAAGAATCACCACGCCCCCCCCGGCGGTGAGTTGCTTCGCGCGTGACGATATGCGGCGTGCTTCTCGATTGTTCGCGTTCATCGAAGTACCCCCGTGCCAACGACGCGCTCAAGTTCGGCGAGTGATTTGGCAAAGTCGGTGAGTGAGCGCCAGTACGCTGTCTCGTAGTTGAAGACTGTCGCTTGCGCGTCAACAACGGAGGTGAAATCCATACGTCCTACCTGGTAGCTCGCGATCGCCGATTGAAGTGCCGCATGCGCCTGTGGTAGTATCGCGTTCACCGATAACGCGAGCTGTGTACGCTCACGCTCGACGTCGCTCATGCGCGTCGCGACTTCCTGCCGAATAGTGTTCACGTCGGATGCGTGTTCGGCTTCCATCGCGTCGAACTCGGCGCGCGTCCCAACTATTTCCTGGTCCTGTTTCCGTTTCCGCTGCAATCGGAGTGGAACGGAGACAAAGAACGAGACGTAGTCGCCGAACTGCGGTCGCTGATCGTATTCGAGTGAGATGTCGAAGTCCGGGAGATGCGCCTTCCGGGCCAGATCGACGCGACGAGCCTGAGCGGAAATTCGCGCTTCATGGCTCGCGAGCATCGGGCTGTGTGCGATCGCGAGCGTCGTCAGCGAATCCAGTGGAAGGAGCGGCGAATCCGACGCTGCCGCGCCCAATGCGGTCGATGAGAAGTGCACATGCGACCCGGAGTCGGCAACGGCGAGCCGTGCAATGTCTTGCGGAATCACCGCGAACTGCACGGGCGTATCACTCGGACGATCGAGAACGGCATTGAGACGTGCTAGAGCCGAGCGCTCGTTGGCGGATAAACTGGCCAGCTCACTTTCCAGGCGTGCAATCTCGACTCGTGCGCGGAGCAGGTCCGCCTGCGTGCGGGTGCCGGTTGTGTATTGCACTTCCGTGACTCTGGCGAGGCCTGTCAACGTCTGCTGGTTGTTCTGCACTATCTCGCGTGCGCGCCGGACGAAAGCCAGCTCGTAGTACGCGTCGCGGACGTCCCGCTCCACGTCGAGCCGCTTCTGACCGAGCGTCGCACGCGCGGCGGATTCATCATCTGTTGCCGCAGCGGTAGCGAGCGAGAGCTTTCCGGGATACGGGAACGTCTGCGTAATCCGCACCATGTTCATGGTGAAGTTGTCGGAGTAGCCAGGCTTGCCATAAGGAAAGTCCAGCACTCCCGCCATGAGCATCGGGTCGGGCCTTGCTCCGGCCGGTCCGATGGTGGCGTGCGCTTCAGTGACACGCGCATCAGCGGAACGAACGGCCGGGCTCGACGTGCGCGCCAGCGTGATTAGCGAGTCGAGTGTGGTTTGCCCGGATGCACGACGGGCTGGTCCTATAAGCGCGAGTGTTGCAGCGATGAGTGTACCGAGCACCGCCGGCGTGTTTACGCGGAATCGGGCGCGAAAAATGACGCGAGATAAGAGATGCGATAGGAGATGCGAATCGAGTTGCATGAATCCGTCACGTGAAGTCCGGAACGGCAGCCGATTCGCCAGGTGTGACGAAGCCCGGATGCACGATCTTGGCTGTCACATTCGGCGCGTGCGGATACCGCTGACGCGATACAGATGTGACAGACGACCTACGGCGGCCACGAAACGCAGCCGCTATGTGGTAGGCTGGACTACGCTCGTGGAGGGGGAAGCTCGGGAGCCGAAGTCCGCGAGAGTGCCGCAAGCACCGGCGCGGGTACTGCGCGCGAGGCGACGCGGGTCGCCGCGGCCGCAACTGCTACTGTAATTGGGAGCACGCTTGGTGCGCAGGCGGCCATCGTCGCGCACTGTGGAGGCTGGCGCTGGCCATCTCCTTTGTCACATTGATCCGCCGGCATCCGAGTGGACGTCCGAGTTCGCACGGCAGCCTGTTGCGCGGCTCCGAACGAATGTGTGATCTGGGTCGCCATCTTCATGGAGGTCGCCGTGGATGGCATACCGTCGTGATGCGGCATCAGACACAGCGACCCACTCCCCACGAGCACGAGCTGGAATGCCATCACGCTGAATAACAGCGCGGCGGCGACGGTGGAAAACCGTGAGGGTAGCCGTGCGAATCGACGCCTGGAAAACCGAATCATGTCACTGGATAGTATTGGTTTGA
>JALYTX010000025.1 GCA_030854055.1 Gemmatimonadota bacterium
CCGCCCTTTGTCGGCCGCAAGCGGCCGACCGGTACGAAGCCCCGATCTACGGTCTGGGTACCTTCTTCGTGTCCACGTTGTTCCCGACGACACCGCCCAGGATTCCACCAGCAATTCCCCCGATCACGCCGCCCTTGAGCTTGTCCTTGCTCGTAACGGCACCGATGATTGCACCCGCACCGGCACCGATCGCCGCGTCGCGGTTGGTATTCCGCTGGGTGTAGGTGCCCGGAGCAGAACCCCGTGCACTGGTTCCGTTCGACGCACTGGCTGCGCTGCCACTGTTCTCATAGACATGATGAACGACAGTCCGGTGCGTGACGGTCGCCGGTGCGGCAGCGGCGAGCGCCGTTCCATTCGCGCGGGCGCGCTCGAGGGCGGACACGCTATCGGCCGCCGTCACTGGATGAGCCTGAGACGCGAGCGACAGATCGCTATTTAGCGCGTCGTTGGTCTTGGCATCGTTTCCCTTGCACCCAAAGGCAAGAAGGACGAGAGGTAGTGCTGCTATACGCGTTAGAGCCTTCATTGTGCAAACTCCTGCATGAGTGGCGGCATGGTTGCCCCAGGCCATTAAGTGTGGCAGAGACTGTGCCAGTCAGCCCGGTACAATCTCCACCTCGTCGGCCCTTCGGACGGTGCCTGGTACCAGCACTCTAGCATACACCCTGCTCCATCCTGGGTTCGTCTTTTGGGAAATCCTTTCGAACCGCCCGTTGACAAACGAATTGCGAATGGTCTTGCACGGCGAAGTGTACGAAGTCAGTTGGATCATCGTGGCGCCCAGTCGGACGCGCACGCCAGGCACCATGCATGACCAATCCAGCCCGCTGATGGTCACATTTTCCCCCGCCGAGCCAGCGTAGATTGGATGCCCCTCCTCTACCAGGCGGGTAATTAGTTCCGAGGCGTAAAGACAGACAGCGCGCTCCGGACCCCCGTGGTGTTTCCTGTCGTCGTGCCCGTCTCCGACAATGCCACTCGGCCCAATTTCAGCGAGATCCACAGCCAGCTTCGGGACCCCGCCGGTCGAGACGTTGAGCGATTCGATGACACCGTACCTCAACCGACCGGCCCTCCAATCAGAAATCTGACCGGAATGCCACCGGTCTTTGTCTCGAACGACTGCTCGAAATTGATTCCGAGCTGATTCTCAAGCTCAGCCGTCGGCACAAGAACGCCGAGCTGCCAGCCCTTCAACTCACGCCGCATTAGTCCTCCTAGAGCCGCGTAAAGATTTCGAACATCCGTTCCAACTCGCACCCCGTACGGCGGATTGGTCAACACCCACCCACGCCCCTCGCCAAACGTGCGCGACTCCGAGAGGGCCCGTTCCACTACTTCGATATCCGCTCTGACTCCGGCCCGCTCGGCATTCGAGACTGTCGCCTGGATTGCACCGGCGTCGCGGTCTGCCGCGACTATCGGCGCCAGCGCCTGCGGAAGCGCCGAGTCCTGCGCCTGTTCCCGCAACTGTAGCCACTCGGTTTGCGCGAAACCGGGCCACCGCTCGAAGCGGAAGCTTCGGCGCATCCCCGGAGCCATCCTCCGAGCGAGCAGCGCGGCTTCGATCGGCAGGGTCCCGGAGCCGCACATCGGGTCGAGAAGCGGCGCGGCGCCTCGCCACCCGCTCGCCAGCAGAATGGACGCTGCCAGTGTCTCACGCAACGGAGCCTTCGCGCTGACCTGCCGGTAGCCTCGCTTGTGGAGCAGCGTTCCCGAACTGTCCGCGCTCAGGGTCAGCTGATCGTGGTCCAACCTCACGACGAAGAGTTGTTCGCCGACGGTATCCTCTTCCTCACCATGGACGGCCGGGCCGTCCGTGACCGTTGAACACCCCGTGGTAGCCGAAACGCTCTCTGCCAGGCGCTGAGCCACGGCGTCGCTGTGATACAGCGCCGACTTATGGCAGGTCACGCGAAAGCGCACACGGTCGCGACCTCGAACGAACCGCCCCCACGGCACCGCGCGCGCCCGGCGCTCGAGCTCGGAAAATGTCGCCGCGTGAAACTCCGTAACGCGAAGTAGCACGCGGCTCGCGGAGCGGAGCCAGAGATTCGCGGTATACAGATCCCGTTGAGATCCGCGCCAGGCCACACCGCCGTGCGATGTGGACCGCGGTGCGAAGCCGAGCGACGTCAGCTCGGAAGCGACGGTGGGACCAAGGCCGGGAGCCGCGATCGAAAACAGGTCTAGAGATGATTCAGGCATATATTTGCGTGTCGTGACGTTACGCATCCCCGCACACAAGTGACAGTGCTTCCACCGATTACGCAGCACCATCATTACGTACTCGGGTTCACGGCGGCACTGGCGGTAGGGTACGTCGGGATCGCGCTCTTCCGCCACACCGGTCCCATTCAGAGGCTCCGCAGACTCGGTGGAGATTGGACGGCGGCAGTTATTCCGCGATTTCTCGCCATCATCACGTTCCTCGCCGGCGCGCTGCTACTCTTCTCCGGCGCGACTCCAGCCGTAGCGGAACGTCTCCAGTGGCTCGGGGCGTGGATCCCGCTCCCGATATTGGAGCTGTCGCATTTCATCGACAACCTCGCCGGCGTGATGCTGCTCATCCTCGCTCGCGGTGTCGAGCGGCGGCTCGACGTGGCGTATCACCTCACGATCGGTATGCTCATCGCCGGCATATTCCTGTCGCTCCTTCGCGCGCTCGACATTGAGCAGGCGCTCGTACTCACGCTGATGCTGGTCGCTTTCGTTCCAAGCCGAAAATATTTCTATCGCAAGAGCTCGCTGGTCGAGGAGCGCTTTTCCGCATCCTGGGTGGCAGCCATTCTGCTCGTCACACTCGGCTCGATTGCGCTCGGGCTCGTGTCATACGCGAACCTGCGTGTTTCAAGCGAGACCTTTTTTCGCTTCGGCACGCACGCCGAGGCAGCACGCTTTCTGAGAGCGAGCGCCGGCGTGCTCGCGGCATTGATCGTGTTCGCGGTAATGAGGCTGCTCCGCACCGCCCGGACGATGATCCCGCGTCCCACGCAGGCTGATCTGGCAGACGCACGCGAGCTCGCCGGCACGTATCACCAGGCCGCTGCACAGCTCGCCTTTCTGGGCGACAAGTCGTTCCTCTTCAACGAGAAACGGACGGGCTTCATAATGTTCGGAGTACAGGGACGAAGTTGGGTCGCGCTTGGCGACCCGATCTCGGCACCTGGCGACGCGGCCGAGCTGATCATGTCGTTCATACGCCTCGCCGATCAGAACAGCGGGTGGGCCGTGTTTTACAAGGTCGCGCCGACGCTGTTGTATCTGTACCTGGACCACGGACTCAATGTTGTCAAGCTCGGTGAGGAAGCGCGCGTTTCGCTGACTGATTTTTCTCTCGAAGGTGCCAATCGTCGCAATCTGCGCAGAGTCTGGCGGAAGATGACGGACGACGGCTATACGGTCGAGATCGTCAATCCGAAAGACGTTGCACCCATCCTGCCCCAGCTGCGCGCCGTGTCGGACCAGTGGATCGAGGAGAAGCGGGCGCGCGAGAAGTCGTTCTCACTCGGTGCTTTCGCGGAAGATTACGTCGTGCAGTATCCGATCGCGGTAGCACGCAAGGACGGACAAATCATCGCTTTCTCGAATGCATGGGTGTCTGGACAGAAAGCCGAAGTCGAAGCGGATCTCATGCGCTACACCGCCGACGCGCCGCCCGGTATAATGCGATTCGTGCTGATCGAGATGATGCTCTGGGCCCGCGGCGAAGGCTACGCATGGTTCAACCTGGGCATGGCGTCGTTGAGCGGGCTGAATGTGCATCGAGGCTCGCCCGTCTGGAACCAGTTGGCCGTTGCGGTTCGCGGTTATGGAGAGCGGTTCTACAATTTTCAGGGAATCCGTGAGTTCAAACAGTGGTTCTACCCGGAGTGGGAGCCGCTCTTTCTCGCCAGCCCGGGAGGTGCAGCGCGCCCGATCATTATCGCCAATATTGCGTCGCTCGTTGCCGGCGACTTGCAGGGCGTCTTGAAGAAGTGATCTGATGCGTGTCGGAAGAATCGCGATCGCTCTGATCGCCGCCGCAACTCTCCTGCGCATTGCCCTGGCAGTCGCGATACCGCTTTTCCCGGACGAGGCGTACTACTGGGACTGGAGCCGTCACCTCGCCGCAGGCTACTTTGACCACCCGCCTGCAGTCGCAGTCCTCATCCGTGCAGGCGCGACGTTGTTCGGCGACACGACACTCGGTGTGCGAGCCGGATCGCTCCTGGCCGGTGTCGTCGCCTCCCTCGCGATAACTGTCACGTCGGTGCACTTGAGTGTGCGAGGACGCGCGCGCGCGACCGGCGCGGCCTCCGTCCTCGACGACCCCGCCTCCCGCGCCGCACTACTTCTGCTCGTTATTCCCGGCGCGCTCGCCGGCTTTGTCATCGCTACGCCCGACACCGCGTTGCTGGCATCTGCCGCACTCACACTTGCGTCGCTCGAGCGCGCCGTCGCCGCGACCCGCGGCTCGCGCGCCGCACTGGGCTGGTGGTGCGCCGCTGGCCTGATACTGGGGATCGCATTCTGCTCCAAGTACACGGCAGTGCTGATCCCGCTCGGAGTGCTAATCGCGTTTCTTTCGCGACGCGAGCTCCGAGCACTCCTCGCCGAGCCCGGGCCTTACCTCGCGACACTAATCGCGCTGGTCGTATTCGCGCCAAATCTCGTATGGAATGCGCACCACGACTGGGTCTCGTTCGCGTTCCAGATCAATCACGGCCTTGGAGGCGCGCACGGCTCTGCAATAGCGCGCGAAATCGCCCTTGTGGGTGGCCAGATCGGGATCATCTCACCGATACTGGCGGTCTTCGCGGTCGTTGCCGTGATCCGCTCACTCCGGGGAGTGACTGACTCGCGACGCTACATGCTCGCGGTCGTGGCAGCTACCATAGTCGTATTCTTTGCGATGAGCGCGGTTCGGCGTCCGGTAGAGCCCAACTGGCCTGTTCTCGCGCTCGTCGCTGCGCTTCCGTTGATGGCCACTGTAGACCTCAATGGGCGCGCACGTGCGTGGTTCGTTGGCGGATCAGTGCTTGGCGCGGTTCTTACGCTCGTGGTCGCCGCGCAGGGCATCGGACGTGTGTTTCACGTACCCCCGCGCCGCGATCCGATCTCGAGAGCGTTCGGATGGGCGGATGTCGCTCACGTGGTGACGCGAGCGGACGCAACGGCGCGCGGATGCTCTGCGGTCTGGATCGCGGCAGACCGATACCAGGATGCCGCTGAATTGGCGTTCACGCTCCCGAGCCGGCCGCGGGTGTTCGCGTTGAACCTCGGCGGCCGTCCCAACCAGTACGATCTCTGGCCCTCGCTCTATTCGGAAGCCGCGCCAACCGATTGTGCGCTGCTCGTTGTGGATGAGGGACCTGATGGAACATCCATTGTGCGAAAATTCGGCGCTGAGAGCGCTTCTATTATTGGCGACGCCGTCATGTCGTGGCGCGGCGCAGTCGTCGGACGGCGCGTTGTCTGGCTGTTGCGCGGGATCCCCGCCGCACGCCCGGCGGAGATTGTCCTGACACCGCAGGCAACGGCAGCACTGTCCAGCACGGCAGCGATTTTTCAGCCGCGCGCGAAAATCCTCGATTCGATTGTTGCCGTTTTTCGGCACGGACCCGCTCCGGATGTAGTGACATCGACGGGAGCCACACCCCTCGCGAACGCCGACCGTCACCTCGCCATCGACGCTCGAATCAAACAATTGCACACCATGCTGCACAGGTCCGGGTTCCACGCCGTTTACCGCGACGCGCGGTACCCTGATTGCACGTTTGTGAGAACCTCTGAGTTGGACAGTACAGATATCGGCTACGTGAATGCGGCAGAAGGATGCCGATTATCAACCGGTCGCGATGACGCGCTTTTGCGGCTGGAACGCGCGCACGATGCCTGGTACGCGTACGCCTCGCCGGAGAGGCGGCGCTACTGATTCCGTCGGCGCATGAAAAATCTTACGATGGAATCGGTCGCATCCATGTCCGCGGGGGGGCGCGGGCTGAAGATCCATCCGCGCCCACCGCCAGGCCAACCGTGCTCGCCGCCCTCAATGACATAGAACAGAACTTCCGCAGAATCAGGACACGAGTACTCCGTCCTGACAACGCGGCCGGAGCGGCTGACACTCGGAGATTCATTGCAACGGTCGCGCCGCACCCAGAACCGCGTCAACTCAGGTGCGGAAAGGGTGCGATGTTGTCCCGGGGCGGTTGATCTCACGCCGGCTTGGCCCTTGAACGGAATGTGTGAATCCGCAGTACCGTGAATGATCAGCGCGGGGACGGGTTTCGAGACATTGCACTCCGGAAGCGGGTCCAGCAGCGTGCCGGAGACCGACGCCACCGCGGTGATCAATTGTGGCGTCGAGCACGCAAGGAGCATCGACAGCGTTCCTCCATCGGAATAGCCAGTTGCAAATATGCGCGAGCGATCCAAGTTCAATCCCGCTTCGAGACGGCCGATTAGGGCCTTCACGAATGCGACTTCGCTTACATGCTCCATGAATGAGTAGCGACAGCATTCACCAATGTTCCATCCGCGGTGCAGTCCTTCCGGATATACCACCACAAACCCCAGTGAGTCGGCGATCATATCGAATGACGTTTCACGCTCGATTACGGAAGCGCTCGCGCTGCTTCCGTGAAATACAAAGATCAGCGGTACAGAACGGCGCGCATCATAACCGGCTGGTATGTGAAGCAGAAAATCCCGGAACCGCCCGCCTATATACATCTTCTTCACGTAATCCCCCGGCTGGGACTCGTGTCTGAAGTACGGCGGCTCCGACGCCGCGAGGGCCAGAAGCAGCAATGCTGCAGCGAAAGCGACAAATATCCGAACTGGGGGTCTGCCGGCCATGTCTGTTCTGATGAGCGATATGAATACGATGCAGCCGCTTCGACTTATCGCTGTTAACAGTCCGTCGGAAGTGCGACCAGCGCAATGGCTGGCACACACACCTGTCCACTCCGCGCAACCGAGTCTGCGGACACAACCTACGCCGCGACGCGCCGGTACGCGACGCGCCCGTACGCGACGAGCCCCGAACGGAGCCCCGGCACCAGCCACGGCGGAACGGATCCTGCTTGTTCACCCTCCGATGCCAAAGCAGAATCGCATCGCCGCGACCACCAGGGCTGCCGCGTGCTCACTTCTCCGCGAAAGATTCGGTCACGCCGACTTTCGACCGGGTCAGTGGCCGCCTATCGACGCGCTTCTCTCGGGCCGCGACACGCTTGTCGTTATGCCAACCGGCAGCGGCAAGTCGGTGATCTACCAGCTTCCCGCGGTGCTGACACCCGGCCTGACCCTGGTCGTGAGCCCGCTCATCGCTCTCATGAAGGACCAGCACGACAAGCTCGGTGCGCTTGGCGTCGACTCCGTGGCGATGCACTCGCACCTGTCGTCCGCTGAGACTCGCGAGGTTCATCGCCAGATCGCCGACGGAGAGGGCGAGATCCTTTACGTCACACCGGAGCGCTTCAAGGATCGAGAGTTTTTTGAGCAGTTGCTTCAGCGCGACATATCGCTTTTCGTGGTCGATGAGGCACATTGCGTTTCGCAGTGGGGCCACGATTTCCGCCCTGACTACCTCACGCTTGGATCCATCGCCGAGCGGGTCGGACGGCCACCGATACTTGCGCTGACCGCGACGGCCACGCAAATGGTGCGCGACGACATCATACGACAGCTCGGGATGCACGATCCCTACGTGACCGTCACCGGGTTCGCGCGCCCCAACCTGCGCTTCGAAGTTGTCCGCACGGTCAACGACAGCCTGAAGGACGACATCGTCGAGAACATACTCCGCGACACACGGGGCTCGGGTGTGATCTATGTAGCTACCGTCAAGGAAGCAGCGCGCTTGCAAAACCAGTTGGCCGTGAGGTTTGACGGCGAATATGAAATCGGGCTGTACCATGGCAAGATGCCTGCTGCGGATCGGCGCGATACACAAGACCGCTTCATGAGCGGCGCCATCAAGGCGATCGTCGCCACCAACGCATTCGGACTCGGCGTTGACAAGCAGGACATGAGGTTCGTGATACACTATCACTTTCCTGGATCCATCGAATCGTACTATCAGGAAGCCGGCAGAGCCGGCCGCGATGGAGCGCCGGCTACATGCACCCTGCTGTACCGCGTCGAGGACAAGCGTATCCAATCCTACTTTCTCGGCGGCAAGTATCCCGAGGTGTCCGAGGCCGCGCGAGTCGCCATCGCACTCGAGAAATACACCGCGGATGCGCTGGTTCCTGTCGCCGACCTGGCGGCCATTACAGAGGTCGCGACGCGTAAAGTCAAGATCGTGCTCGCGCTGCTCAAGAAGCATCGTCTTGCACGCGAGCATCGCGGCAACAACTGGCAGCGAATGCGCGACAACCTGACTTCCGTCGACCTCAGCGCTGATCTTAGTGACTACGAGGAACGCCGAGCCCGCGACCAGGCACAGCTGAATGCGATAATCCAATTCTGCCAGACCACAGGCTGCCGCACTCGTTTCATCCTCGAGCATTTCGGCGAAGAAGTGGAGCCCGGCTGGACATGCGGCAACTGTGACGCCTGCGACCAGCTTGCGGAGTGGGACCGGCGCAGGTCGGCGTAGTCACCCGATATACGACCAAACTGTAGCTTTGTCGATATGAGTATCCCGCCTGTAGTCCAGCAACTCGCCCGCCGCACTCGCCTTCTTTTCGTGGTGTTCCTCGCGGCGTGGCTCATTCCGATGTTCGTCGACTTCCCGGCGCGCTACGAGCCTCGGATCGATCGTGCGTTCGTGATCATCGCGGTCATTTCGCTCTTCCTGCAGGCGGGCATCTGGGCCAATGTGCTCGTCAATTATTGGTC
Source organism: Gemmatimonadota bacterium (assembly GCA_030854055.1). Taxonomy (GTDB): domain Bacteria; phylum Gemmatimonadota; class Gemmatimonadetes; order Gemmatimonadales; family Gemmatimonadaceae; genus Fen-1247. The sequence continues at coordinate 8,836 of JALYTX010000025.1, forward strand.
CCAATCATACATCACGCGCCACAACCGGGACCGCGCAGGCGCGACGACCATCCAGGCGCTTTCGGTCGTCATCAAGGTCATTCTGTGGGTACTGCTCGGCGTCGTCACAATCGAACAAGGGTTGGGCCACAACGTTACAGCGCTCGTCGCCAGCCTCGGCGTCGGTGGCATCGCCATCGCCTTTGCCCTGCAGAACGTGCTCGGCGATCTCTTCGCAGCGATGTCCATTGTCACCGACAAGCCGTTTGTCATCGGAGACGCCATTCAGGTCGACACGTTTTCAGGAAAGGTCGAACATATTGGTCTCAAGTCGACGCGTGTCAGGTCCGACTCGGGCGAACAGATCGTGTTCGGCAACGCCGACCTGATCAAAGGGCGAATTCGAAATTTCGGACGAATGGAGGAACGACGAGCCCTATTCACGACGCGCGTCTCCGGCAGCACTCCGCCCGAGAAACTCGCCCGGATTCCGAAAATCGTGCGCGAAGTCATTGAGGCCATCCCAAATACTCGCTTCGTGCGATCAGCAATGACGGCCATCGGTGACACCACGATCGATTTTGAAACAGTTTACTTTCTCACGGACCCCGCCTACCAGGTTTACGTCGACGCTCAGCAGGCTGTCATGCTCGCGCTGATGCAGCGCCTTCGCGCGGAAGGCACCACGCTCGGCGTACAGCTTGAGGCCGCCGTTCGCGAAAAGACCGGCGGCGTGGGGATTGGACCCGGCACAGGTCCGGATCCCGAGACTCCACGTGCAAGCAACCCGCAGGACGCAGCGGCGGTGTCGGAACCGAAAAAGCCAGAAGCTACCTGAGGCTCTGCGCTGTTGATACTGCTTCTGCCCCCGCGGCGGCCCGCTTGAGTCTGGCGACCATGGCGTTCAGGCCCACCTCGCGCGCGCTCAAGCCCATGCCATCCATCAACAGCCGTACGAAATTCGACGGGATCGCAAGCGTTGCAGCAGGCGGCTGATCGTTCACCGCGCCAAAGATCACAGCCAGCACCGCAGCCACCGTCGGCGACTGGCGCGCATCCACGTCGGCGTAAAAGTGCATGAGGCCGTCGCGCATTTCAGGGAAGATGTCCACTCTCGTTTGACATTCCGGCACGGTGAACGCAGCGCGATCGACGTCCGAGTAACGCTCCGGAACGGGTTCCAACCTCCGGGAATACTGCACCAGAGCCTGCATCTTGTCCGCGCGATCCATGGCCCCGAACCGCCTCAATACCCTGGCTACCTCTTCGGGAACCGCGGCCGCGGGGCTGTGTTCGGAAGGCGCATCAGGCGGCGTCAATTCCTAACGGTCTCCGATTCCGCTCTTGGTGACCAGTTGCGCCGCGAGCACTGTCTGAATCACGCTTGTGATGTTGTTCGTGGCCCCATTCGCCGCACTCCCACCGTCACTGGAAATGTTGATGAGCTTCGCCTGTGCAAGTGCGCTCGCTATCACTGGAGCTACTTGAGGGAGAAGTTCGATCTGACGATACCGGAAATAGCTTTCCCCACCAGCCTGGATCGCTGCGTTCACCTTCGCGATGCTCTCCGCGTTGGCCGTCGCCACCCGCGTGATCCGAATCGATTCGGCATCCGCCGCCGCTTCAGCCTCGATCTTCACACGCTCCGCGTCCGCGCGTGCCTGCGCGATCTGCGTTGCCTCGAGCTCTGCGGTCCGCTGCACCGCAAGTGCGTCCTGCTTCAATGCCTCTGCCTGCGCAATCAGTGCAGCATTCGAAGCCTTGGTCTGTTCCAGCTCGCGCTGCTTGTCCGATATCACACGCTCGGCCTCAAGCTGCGCTTCCTTCGCGCGACGCGTTTGCTGCGCCGACACGATGTCCGCATTGGCCTGCGCTTCAGCAGCTGATTGCCGTCGACGCGCGTCGGCAACTTCCGATTGCACGACTTTGATGTTCAGCGAGTTGAATCCAAGCCCTAGATCCGTGAGCTCGCGAGAGCACGCCTTCCGGATAATGACCGCCAGCGGATCGTCGTCGTCGTCCGCAGCCTGCACGGCAGCCAGTGCAGTGCCGGGTGCCGCCAGAGCGATGGCGGTGCTGGCCGCGTCAGCACTAGATTGGGCCGGAAGAGCGCGCGGCGCCGTCTTCGCCGAGAAGAGTTGATCGTGCGTGAGCAGGTTGATTGCACGACGACCGGAGCTCGATAGCAGGTCCGTGATCGTGCTCATCTGGTCAGGCTCGGGCTTCGCAAAGAATCGGTTGGCCGCTGTCTTGATCATGGCATCGGTTTCCCCAACAGAGACGATCGCGCTTGCCAGCACCCGAACCTTGATCGGTTGCGGATGGCCGTTGTCATCGACATCTGCCGTCTGGTCTGTTATGTCGAGGTCGACGTTGATGACCTTGCTCGACAGCGTCGTCCCCGTTGTCAGCAACGGAATTTCTTTCGACTTGCCCGGCCCCCGGTAGATCACCGTGCCGCCGCCTGTCCAGCTCACCAGGCGTATCGTACCCGCCTCGACGTTGCGAAGAAACGAAGCAACGATCGTCGGGATGAGGATGAGCACGAGAAATACAACGCCGACTATCAGCAGAAGTGATTGCATGGTCTGTTGGTGTGAAGTTGTTTGTGTTGGCTACTGCGCGACATCTGCGCGACCTACGTAGGAGACCGTGCAGCGGTTCCGGCCGGCATCGACATCTTCGACACGCAACACGTCGCCAGCCCGAACCCGGACGCCCAGGTCCAGATCATCGCGACGTAGAGTGCCAAGACATTGAACTACCTGTCCATCGACCTCCACCGTCACGAGTCCCTGACCGTTGTTGTCGAAACCACTAGTAGCGCGCGCCTCGGCCAGCAAGCTCGATTCGAGCGTTGCGGCGGGATTCGATTCAAACTTGAACATGAAGCGCCAGACGGGCGCCACCAGCACGCGCTCGAACACCAGAGCGCCAGCCACAGCCGCGGCTGCCAGTATCAGTCCTCCCAAAAAGGGCCTCAGAGCAACACCAGTGAGTCCGAAACCGACCAGCAGGCTGAACAGCGTGCGCGGCGATGCAGCGGATAGCACCGCCGCTCCGACCCCGCTGGAATGCACCGGCGCGCGCGCTGTCGATTGGCCATGGGCTGGCGCGCCGTGACCAGCACCGTGACCGGCACCATGACCAGCAGTGTGACCACCGGGCGCACTCGGTGGCGCGCCGTGCGTCGCGTGCCCTCCGGAATGCGACACTCCCGTCGCGGCCATAGCAACAAGCCCGACGCCACCGAGCACGAGCGAGAACGTGTAGGAATCCATTAGGTCCTGCTCTCAATATACGCGCGGCACAGCGCGACGGTCGGTTGCGAGCGCGAGCGTGCTGCGCCGCCGAAGACTATCTGCCGGCTGACGTCGGACCCGCCACAAGCGCCGCAATCTTTTGTTCGAGCACCCCGGACGTCGAGCACGTCACAGCTGGAGATCCGAACGTCAGCGGCGTTGCAGTGGCCTGCACCATCGTAGCGATCTCGGTGGACCCGTCCGACAATGCGCGAAGTTGCGAGATGACGCTCATGCTCACACCATACAGGTCGGCGTTGAGGCCGCCGCCACTTCCGGCCCCGCACTCCAGAAAGCTGGATAGCCGTTCGCCCCCGAGCGTATGCGTCCGCCGCATTCCCGTGTTACCGATCGTATGCGTTTCCGGAGTTGCTATGGTGATCGGGATGCCCAGCGACGCGTACGCCTTCGCCGACTGCGCCCACGCGTCGGCGATACCAAGCTGCACTGTGGCCCGCTGTGCCGACTTGAATTCCGGAACGCTGCCCATCCGCGCGCCCATGGATTCACCGGTTTCTATCGACCGCACGCCTGCCATCTCGCCGCCCGCCGGTGCACCTCCGGACGCGCACCCGGCCGTGGCGAGCACTGCTGTGGCACTCGCCACCGTAAAGGCAAATTTGACGAACGAATAGCCGCTGTAACGCAGGTGTCGAGGCATCGCAGTCCTCTCTCGTGGAACGGCCCGCAAATGTAGCCTGCTCGTCCCTGGGAGGTAACTGCGCCCCCACGAGCTACGGGAGCCTCCAACGCCAGCAGCTATGCGCCGACCGGTAGAAGCGACTGGTGCCATGAGCGAGACGCAGCGGTCTCAAACCGGGTCCGCCACCCACCGGCATGCTCAACACTCAGGTCGAAAACGGGCGTGTCCGGACCCACGGCACCCCCCCGCGCGAGCTCTGCAAATTCCCCTCTTTCAATCGCTCGTATCGCACCGTCGGTTCCACGAAAGTAGACTGCCGAACTTCCCAGCAGCGAAATCCCGAGACTGCTCTCCAAACCGCGCATCACGCGAAAAAGGGCGTCAACTGAGCAGCCGGACGCGGTCTCCACGCGCGGATCAACGCCAATCGCAAGGAAGCGCCGAGCACGCCACTCGCGCGCCACGGTCAGTGGAGACCCGTGCGCCCGCCAATGGGATATATACTCGTCCACGGCCTGAAGGATCGTCGCCTCGGCTTCCGTACTCGGCTCGGTCGCACTGGCAAAGACCCACACCCGGGCGTCGTCTGGCAGCGCGTCGAATGCAACGAGGGGCATCCTCCAATATAATTGCGAGGACGCCCCTGAATTGACCGCAGCCGGAAAACGCGCGGCTACACGGCTACACGGCCGCGACTGCAACTGCGACTGCTGGTTGCTGCGGCAGCGTTGCCGCCTCGCCCTGCGCGGCGCGGTTGCGAATCGCATCGTCAAAGGAGGCAAGCTCAATCACGATCGCCGCGCGCAGATTCTCAATGTCCTCCGCGGCACCTTCGCCCTTCCAGAGCTTATCGATCTGCTGCACCGTTCGCACCGCACCCACATTCAGCGCGGCGCCACGCGCACGCGTCACCGCTGAATTCAGCCGCGCGACGTCAGGTGCCGTCGTCTGTGCCTCGCCCAGCGTATCCCCGAGCTCATGCAATACCTGGCTTGCGATCGCAAGCATCGGCTGGATCGTGCGGCTGTAGAAGCGCAGACGCTTGCTCATTTCACGCCACGATTCCCAACGCACCGGGGAGCGCTCCATCGCACGATTGATGCGACCCGCGAACGACTGGATCGCTATCGGCTTCTTGACGAAATCGATCGCTCCGTAGCCCAGCGCGGCCTCAACAGTCTCTATGTCGGCCTGTGCGGTACAGCAGAGCACAGGAATGTCCCTGAGGTACGGAAGATTGTGCTTCTCCTTCAAGAGATCCAACCCGTTCATGTCCGGCAACATCATATCCGCGATGACCATGTCGATCGGCTGCGACTTGAGCTGCTGAAGAGCCTCCGCGCCAGTATGCGCTTCGCAGTACGCATAACGCATGCGCTTGAGCAAAGCGGATATGATGTGGCACGTGACGAGGTCGTCTTCAATTATCTGGATCATAAGCCAATTATCGGCGCTTCAATCGTGGACTGAAGAGCTGAGGCGCACACTCGTCGGCAGCCCCAACTGCAACTCACGCAGCCACCGCATGCACGGGGAACGCGCGTTCCAGAATGGCCCGCACGAGCGCAAATTCTGTTTCCATCTGATCCACCAGCACGCCGGCTCCCACAAGGTCGCGCTTCTGCCCAGCGCCCTGCAGCGCTGCACCGAGAGACGCCATCACCGTCGCACCCATGTTTCCGCTGCTGCCCTTGATAGCGTGCCCGGTACGCTCGATCGAGACAAGATCGTTCGCGTCAAGCGCGACGTGCAGCGTCATAAGCCGCGATGTCGTATCCGATGTGTATGTGCTGATCAAACGCGTGACGAAATCGTCGCCGTCCTCAGCCATACCGGCCAGGTTGTCCAGAATGGATAGGTCGATCGACGCCTGGTCGTGATCAGCACCATCAGTCGCAAACTGCGCCGCAAGCGCGGCTACGAGCGCCGGATCTACCGGGAATGAGGGCAGCGTACCGTGGTCCAGTCGAGCGGCCTCGTGAAGTCTTTCTGCATTACGGACGGTGGTGAACAAGAAGCCGCTCGCTTGGCTTACGATCGGCGCCGCCCCGAGCTTTACCTCTGCGGCGATCCAGCAGTCCACCGCTGTTTCGAGCTCTTCCAGCGCGATCGGTTTGGGGATGAACCCGTCCATACCTGCTCCCAGACAGCGTGCGCGGTCCTCGCGCATGGCGTTAGCCGTCATGGCAATGATCGGCGTGTGGCGGCCCTCCAAATTTTCCCGCTCCCGGATGCGTTGAGTCGCCATGTAGCCATCGACTTCCGGCATCTGGCAATCCATCAGGACGAGATCGTATGGAATCTGCGCGAGCATATCGACGGCTTCCTTGCCGTTGGATGCGATGTCGCAGCGATAGCCAAGCTTCTTCAGCATGTGCGTCGCCACCCGCTGATTGACCGGATTGTCCTCCGCAACGAGAATGCGTGCTCGCGCCTTTGCAGCCACCTCACCCGTCCGACGCGGCGCCTGCCGGCGCGCCGGCAGGTCGAGACTTGGATGAAGTACCGCGCTCAGCACCCCAAGCAGTCGGGTCGGTCGCACCGGCAGCGAAAACGTCGCGTCGATCCCAGCCTCACGCGCCATGTCAGCTTTCGGTTTCTGGCGCGGCATTGCAAGCGCAACCACTGCACCGATCGCTTCGTTGAACTCGCGCCGCAAGTCACGCACGCACTTGAGCGAATCCGGCCCGAGTGCCGCCAGATCGACGAGAACAGCATCGTAGCGTGTTCCGGTTGCTGAAGCTCGCTTGAGCGCGGATCTCGCTGCGTCGACGTTGCGCGCTCCGTGCGCGGCTGCACCCCAGTCGCTCAGGTAACGTCGCAGCGTAACGCGCGTCAGCTGTCCTCCCACCAGCACGAGCACTCTCGACCCCTCGATCACAGGCGCAGTTGCAGCCGCGATTAGCCGGGGCCCGCGTTGTGCCACAATCGTGAAGTGGAAGACACTCCCTCGGCCGGGCACGCTCGAAACGTCAATGCCACCGCCCAGCAGTTCCACAAGGTGCTTCGAGATGGCAAGCCCGAGCCCGGTGCCGCCGTACTTCCGCGTCGTGGAACTGTCGGCCTGTTGGAAGGGCTGGAATAGCCTGCTGCGACCTTCCGCGGACAACCCGATACCAGTGTCGTTTACGTCGAAGCGGAGCTCCACCCCGGACTCGGTCTCCGATTCCACTGTGACGTGTACGTACACACGTCCGCGTTGGGTGAACTTGAGTGCGTTTCCAACCAGATTGAGCAGGATCTGGCGAACGCGACCCTGATCAGTCCGAACAATCGCAGGAACCCTTGAATCGACGTAGAATCCCAGTTCGATTTGTTTTTGTGTCGCATGCTCGGCGAGCAGTTCGACTACTTCCTCGACTGTCGTTCGCACGTTGCAGTCGATGATCTCTATCTCCAGCCGGCCGGCTTCTATCTTGGAGAAATCCAGTATCTCATTGATGATTGTAAGGAGGGCCTCGCCCGACGAGCGAACCGTGTCCACGTATTCGCGCTGCTCCTGACTGAGACCAGTATCGAGGAGCAGTCCAGTCATGCCGAGGATACCGTTCATCGGAGTCCTGATCTCGTGCGAGATTCGCGCGAGGAACTCGCTCTTTGCCTGGTTCCCCTGTTCCGCCTTCTCCATCGCTTCGGCAAGCTCGAGGGTGCGCTCGCGCACTTTATGGTCGAGGCCAGAGAGGATTTGCTGCATCTCACGCATCAGAGTCTCGCGCTCGGTGAGAACACCGCGGATACTAGCGTGGGCCTCCCCCGACTGCTCGCGCGCAATGGTGCTAGCTGCCGCGCTGCTGAGCTTCAGCGCCCTGACGCGGCGCGCGAGCATCAAGATGAAGATCGCCTCGACTGTTATTGCGAGGCTAGCAACGAGGGAGTAGGATGACACGATTTTGGCAGCGCCCTCGCGCTATTGAGCGAACCTGCTGGGTTTGGCATCCCAGAAGATCGAGTCGGCAGCGGCTTGCCGCTCGAACGAGTTCTGCGTGGAGGCAGATTCGCTGAATGTGGGAACCTCTTCGTGTGAAAGCACGACCGCCTCCGCCCTTCCGCCGGAAAGCAGCGCAGAGGTCGCGTGCAGCCGGCGCTCGATGTCACACAGCATTTGTCCAACGTGACCGAGCTGCTGCGAAGTGATGTCCTGGAATTGTAGTGATCCCATCACCGAGAATAGCGCATCTCGCAGCCGAGATCTCAGGGCGGCGGCTTCGATCACGGCATCTCCCGCGTGCTCCGCCGAGTCGAGCTCATCGAGCCGATCGAGCAGCGTCTGCGAGTGCTCCAGGCCATCCATCATCTGGCTGGCCGCGAGCTCCGTTGCAGAGCTGACCTCGCTCAGTTTGCGCGTGCTGTCGTGGATCTCCTGGAGAGTCACGCCTTCCAGTGCTTCTCGACTGGTGTGCAGCGTACACAGTACCTGCGCAATATCGCTGGACGCACGCTGCATTACAGCCAGTAGGACACCGACGTGGTTCCCCCGAAGCAAGGCATCGCGCGAATCGTCGCGCAGCTCCTCCAGTTCGCTGTCCACGAGACGCAGCACTGTCTCCGAATCGTAAAGCACATCGGCAACGCGCGAGTTGGTCATGGTATGGCTATGCGACTCGCGCTGCAAGCACCGCATCGATCTTCTCACGCAACACCTGAGGGGTGAATGGCTTCACGACATAGCTGTCCACGCCCGCCTCCATGGCGGTGAGGATGTCGTCGCGAACGCTTCGCGCCGTGACCATGATCAGGGGCATCGATTTTGTTTCTTCGTTCGAGCGGATCGCTCGCGTCAGTTCGGCGCCGCTGATTTTCGGCATGTTCCAGTCAGTGATGACGAAATCCACGGTGGACATTTTCTCGAGCGCTTCCGCGCCATCGCTCGCCTCCACCACGTCGTCGAAGCCGACGCGTTGGAGAGAGTTCACCACGATACGGCGCATTGTGGCGGAATCGTCAACGACGAGGAAGCGCATGTGCTTGGCTCCAGAAAGGCTTGGATTGCTGCTAGATGTCGCCGCTGCGAATCACCGCGCGGGCGACCTGATCGGCCATACCGAGAGAGTTGTACGCTCCCGACAGGATCTTCGACCGAATCTCATTGGCGCGGCTCGGATCGAGCGACGTCGCCGACTGCGTGGAAGTGCCATTGCCCGCCAGGGCCCGGCCTTCGTCGGAGATCTGGACGGCGTCGGCCGCCCGAGCGGGGGCGATCGGTGCCGCAGGGGCGTCGGACGCAGCGGATGCTTGAGCTCGACTGAGCGCCTCCGTACGGATAATTTCGCCTGCGATCTTGTTTACGTTCATGTAAATCCTCCTGCGTTGTAGTATCGGATGAAGGGCTACGTTACTTTACCCGGCGTCGGTCGTTTATCTGGTCAGCGAACGAGATTGAGCGTCGGTGGCGGTGGCAGCGGGACTGGTGCCCGGTACGTGGCGTGCCCATTCGGAACGGCGTCAAGAGATTTCAAAGCGTGCGCCACGTGGCCGCACAGATCTGCAATCGTCGCACGCGTGTCGGCCTCTTCGTTAGCCGCCGGTCGCAACTCCGGCGCGTCGATGTCCGGGACTGCCCCCCGGCCCGCGTTCACGTTCCGAACTACAGAATCGATGACGCGCTCGAGGTTTTCTTCGAGAAGCGAGCCCGGTGCCGACATTGTCATCTCACTCGCGAGTCGTACAGAGAGTCGTTTGGCTGGGCCGTGCTTCCAGCGGGCCACTGCGTCCGCGCAGCGATGACCCAGGACTCGTGGAGGCTGGACGCCATGTCCATGATCTTGGTGAGACGTCCCAGATCGAGCGTGCGGCCAACTGCGAGGATTTCGGTCCCGAAGTACGCATACAGTGCCGCGAGCCGTTGCGCCAGTTCACCGCCCTGCTCACGATCCAGCGAACCCATCAGCTCGATTACAATCGCGGAAGCCTTCTCCAGGCTTGCAGCCTTGCCTTCGAAATCGCGTTGCTGAATTTGAACGGCAGCGCGCCGAAGCTGTGCAAGGAGGTGCTCGTAGAGCAGCGGGACAAGCCATTCCTTTGAGCGGCTGACCACATCGTTCTCAAGGTACTTGGACGTATAGGCACTGTATCCCATGCTGCCCAGTGTCGGGTGAATCCGTGAAAAACTTGAACGGGCGGGGCGTCGCGCGGATACCCCTATTCCAGGCCGAACAATGGGGGCCGCATGGACGGATCGCGCCGCCACACATAGCAGCAGACGTCGACTGGGGATACGCGATCCGTCAGCCGCGACGATCGATGAAGCGCTCGGGATCCGGGCGATAGGCCGGCGGCAGGCCGTTATCCGAGCGCGAAGAGGTGAGCTGTCTCACGGCGTTACCCAGCGAGTCGCGCTCATAGCTGCATACGTCTGCCAGGCGGGAGGCTCCAGCGTCGAGCGTCTGGGCCACGGATCGAGATGCCAGACTCCGGCGACGAATCTCCGCCGCGCGGGGGCCGGCGAACTGTCCGTCCGCCACCGCGCCGACGAGCGGCGTGAATCGCTTGCCGCAGATTGCAGCGTCGCGTACAAGCCGGTCGCCGTGCGAAGCCATCTCGAAGAGCCCTGCAAAATTCGCGGTGCGTACCAGTGCATGTTGCGTATCGAGATGCAGCTCGTAGCGCGCAATGATGCGATCGAACTCGTCCAGCGCTTCGATCGCCTTGGCATGCGCGGCGGCCGGCACGTCCTTGACCAGAGTCCGCGTCAATTACCGGTCCCGGTGGTCGAACCGCCGCTGCTACTGCTGCTACTGCCGTTCGTGCTGGGAAACGCAGCCAGGAAGGAGTTTCCCTGCGCGCGTATCTGAGACACGATGCTGTCCATCGCCGAGTACTGCTTTAGCAGTGCCGCCCGCTCGAGAGCGATGCGCGCAGTGAAGTCTGTAAGACGCGCCTGCTGCATGCCTATGCTGTCGTTGATCTGCTGCGTCTGGGCATCGATGGAACCGCCGGTCTGTGTCCACGCCTGCAGCAACCTGTCGACCACAGACCCGACGCCTTGCGAGAGAGTAAGGTTGCCGATGGATCCACTCGATGTGCCGAGATACGCGAGGCTCATCCCATCGACGGGTGTGCCCGACGCGCCCACGAGGGTGCGTCCCGATCCGGTCGCGGCATACCCGCCGATCGTCCCCTGCACGTCCGACCCGTAAGAGCTACCCGAGGCAATTCCGAGCTGCGTCGCCGGATTCCCGCTCCCGGAGTACGATACTGCAAAACCGGAACTTGCGCCGAACGAATTGTGCTGGATCTGTATCTGGTTGCCGACAGCTGACGCAGTCACGGAGACCACGCCATTTGCCGTGAATGCCGCCGACAGCGCGGCGACGATCTGCGCCGTCGTCATGCCGTTGCTAAGCTGGATCTGCGCCGAGGAGTTGGAGGTGAGATCGGTGACGGTCATGGTGTCAGGTGCACCAGACTGACTGTAACTTCCGCTGAAGCCACTCCCCAGCACTTGTGCCTGCGCCGCGGCCTGCGTGATGTTGACAGCGTAGCTTCCCGGCTGCGTCGCAGATGTCGAGGCCGTATACACCAACGATGGATTGGTGCTCACGCCGGACTCCGTAAAGAGCTTCGTGACGTCGTTATACCGGTTCGTGAACGCACTCTGAAACTTTGACGTGTCGAACGTGAGATGACCGTCGGACGTGAGCGATATTCCGACCGTGTCCGGCGTGGCCATGTCTGAAGCAGCACCAGCGACCGGGGACAGCATGGACTGTGCAAGGGCGCTTCGCGCACTGCGCAGCAATGTGTCGTTGTAAAGCGTCGGGTTCGTGGTGGGATCCGCGCCCGGAGTTTGCTGCGTCTTGATGTAGTCAATGACGGCGTTGTAGGCGCTGACGTAGTTCTGCACCGCGGTCTGCGCCGCGGTGCTGCTGAGCGCCACAGTGACGGTCGCGGTTACGTTGGGATCGGCTGCGGTGAGATTCATCGTCGTATTCGCGATGACATCCGATACAGCGTTGCTGGAGCGCGTGAATGCGACGCCATCCACGGAGAACTTCGCGTCGGCTCCTGTGGCAAGCTCGCGGGACCGACCGGTAGCAGCGGTGCCAAGCGCGCCGAAATCGAGCCTTCCGCCCCCCTGGTTGTTGGCCACCATCTGAAGAGCCAGACTGCTCTGCCCCGCTGTGCCGTCCGTCACGGTAATGTGACCGCCGGCGTCGATCGATGCGGTTGCCGGCCTCGTCCCTGCGCCGAATCCGGAGGTCGCATCATTGAGCTTGTTCAGAAGATCCTGCACGGTGCTGCCGGATGCGACAGTGAACGAGATGCTTACCGCAGAGCCGTCGCCGCGTGTGCCCGATATTGAAAGTGTGTCACCGACGCTGGCGCCGGACGCCGAGCCACCGTTCCACAAGTTTGTGAGAAGCGTAGATGTCGTAGCCGGCGTGCTGGCATTCCCGTCGGTCATCGCGCTGCTCTGAATCTGCTGCGCTACCGATGATCGGCCGGCGGTGAGAATTCCGAGCTGCTGGAGGGCGTTACCGCTGTCCGTGAAGCTGGTCGTGTTCCTTACGTCGAGGTGGTATTGCGACGCGCCGTTTACGGTGGTGCTCTGCACGGTCGCCTGCACACCCGGGAGCGCCGAAAATGCGGCGGCGACCGATGTCAGCGAATCAGTGGCCAGGTTGATCGAGACTGTGTGGCCGCCGATGGACACCGTCTGCGCGCCGGGGGCGGCGGTCAGTCCGAGTTGCGATCCGATGCTCGCGGTAGCAGACCCGAAGTTGTCGCTCTGACCACCGGCGCTCGTTACGTGCTTGATAGCGGACGTGGCATCGATCCAGCCCAACTGCTGGGCGATGCCCTGCGCGCCGTCCACCAGGTTGATGCCCGCAGCTCCGGTTTGCGTGCTGGTGAGCACCAGACGTTGCGCGTTGGCTGAATCCGTCACGATCGAGGCCGCGACGTTGCTTGCGTTGCTACCCGAGTTCACCGCGTTGATCTTGTCGCGCACCGATGTCAGCGTATCGGCGGCGGTAAGGGTGACGGTTCGGCCGTTGATGATGAAATCGCCGGACATGCCCAGAGCGGCAGACGAGCTGGAGAACGTTGCACCGGACAGCTTTTCCGCCTGTGCAAGCTGCGTCACCTTCACTGCGTACGATCCGGGGGCAGCGCCGCTCAATGCGGACGCCGAGAGAACCGTCTGACCGTTAGCGCCGGTAGCGTTTGAGACACCTGCGGTGACTCCCTGAAATGCAGCCCCTGAGCGCATGACGCTTGTGGTGCTCTCAAGGTTGGTGAGGAGTCCGCTATACGACTGGTAGGCAGTCAGCTGCGCCTGTGCGCTGGTTATGCGATTCTGCATCGCGACGCCTGGCTGCGACTGAATCTGAATCATGGAGTTGACCAACGACGTGTAGTCGAAGGTGCTTCCCAGCCCAGGAAACGATCCCACCGGGGCTGACGAGGTTGCTACGGGGCTTGTCATTGCTGATTCCTCTGTATGCGACGAGCCCGTAGGAGCCCGGATGGGCCCCTACGGTCTCGGAGCCAGGCTTGGGTGGACCGGAGATTCCTCTCTGCCACCTTCACCCGGTTGGTTCCTTTACTGGAAGAGCTTCAGAACGCTCTGCTGGCTCGAGTTCGCCTGGGCGAGCATCGCGGTACCGGCCTGCTGCAGGATCTGCAGCTTGCTGAAGTTCGTGTACTCCTGCGCCATGTTCGTATCACGGATCACCGACTCGGCGGCCGAGACGTTCTGGTAAAGCGATGCTACGTTCGTGCTCGCGTAATTGAGGCGGTTTTCGGCGGCACCGAGCGAACCGATGACGCTGTTGACCGTGGAAGCTGCGGCTGTGATCGAGGCTAGCGCAGCGGTCGCGTTCGCGGAGGTATCAACGGAGACACCAACCAAGTTGAGGCCGGTCGCGGAGCTCGCGCGGAGATCGCCGAGGGAGACACTCACGAGATTGTCGGCATCGCTCGTGGCGCCTGCACCGACGCGGAACGCTGCGCTGGCGGTGTTGGCGGTGATGATCGTCTTTGTGTCGAGAGTTGTCGGGTCGCCGTTGAACGTGAACGCGATTCCCATCTTGTCAAAATTGAGCGTCTGCGTGCCGGTCGGGGACGTGACGACCGTCTGCGACGAGTTCGCATCGCTCAGCTTGAGGTGCGTGGCATCAACCTTGGTAAGTGTGTAAGTGTCGCTGACATTCGCGCCGGACACGGAGAGTGCGCTGAACCCGACCACCGCGTTTGCGGTACCTGTGCCCGAGTCGCTGACTCCAAAGCTGCCGTTGAGCAGCTGTGATCCCTGATACACGGTGCTGCCGACCGTACGATTGATTTCAGCGTATAGCTGCGTGAACTCGGCGTTGATCTTCGCGCGATCGGTGTCGGTGACGTTGGCAGATGCAGACTCGGTTGCGAGCTGCTTCATACGATCTAGGATCGTGGTGATCGTCTGGGTGGCTCCGTCCGCGATCTGGAGAAGTGAGCCGGCCTGCGAGGCGTTCTGCTGCGCCTGCTGCAGTCCTACGCCATTTGCGCGAAGCGAGTTGGCTATGCTCATACCAGCCGCGTCGTCGCCGGCACGATTTAGGCGGAATCCCGATGACAGCTTCTGGATCGAGCTGCTCAACGCGCTCTCATTGGTGCTGAGACTGTTCAACGCGTTCATCGAATTGGTATTGTGCTGAATAAACATTACGGTATCGCTCCTTAAGCGGTTGTGAGCGGAGCTTCCTTGCTCCACCCGGGATGGCCAGTCTGGCCGTATGGACTACTTATCGGCACAGCTGCGGAAAGCTTTAGGGCCTTCAGTGCGCTACAGCACGAACGATTCGCGGATCCCGTAGCTGCTGTCGGACAACACGACCTGGGCGCCTTCACCGCGTGCGGTGTTGAGGACGATCGGCCCCTGAAGGTTGGCCGTGGGGAGCTCTCCCTTGTCGCACGGAAGCGTGACTATCGCCAGCACACTGAAACCATCCGCGGACACTGAGCGCAGGTCGGTCGCGCCGAGGTCCAGTGTGTATCCGTCGAAGAAGACAAACGGATCGACGAGTAGAAACGCGAGCGATGTATACTCCACGGACTGGAGCCAGTAGACGTTTGGGCGTTCGGAGGGTAGAAGAACGAACGAACGGCACTCCGGAAATCCGAGAAGTCCCTTCGGAAACGTGAGGACGGAGCTCGGTTCCACGGTGAGTGGGCCAAGGATGTCGGATGCGATGGAGATGGAGCCGGACATCGATAAAGCCAGAGCGCCTGAGGTCATTTCAGATAGTCTGTCAGGGTCATTCCCAGGACGCGTGACGTGGCGAGCATGGCGGATTGGTACGCTGTCTGGCGCGTGACGAGATCCGTGATGGCCTTTTCCTGATCGACGTTTGAGAGACTCGACTTGAACGTCGACAGGCTAGACTGCAGTGCGGTTATGTTGGACCCTGTAACCTGCAGCTGATTTTCGCGCGCGCCGAGGTCACCCACGACCGACTGGATTCCCTGCTGCGCGCTGTTGAGCGAGGTAAGTGCCGTGCCGATTCCTGCGGTGTCGTTGTTGCCGAGCGCCGTGGACAGGTTCTGCAGTGCCTGCAGCGTTCCGGTGTCCAGGAGAATCTCCTTGGCATTGTGATTCGACTTGAAGAGCTGTCCCGCGGAGATCTCGGTGGTGTGCGTGCCGGAAGGCGCGGTCCCGGAGTAGAAAGGGGGCGAGCTTGTGACGGGTGCCGTCGTGGTGTTGTCACCCCCGAACAGATAGGTTCCCAGATACTGGGTGTTACCGGCTGATACGGCAGAATTGAGGAGCCCGTCCACTTCCTGTTTTGCCGCGAGCCGGTTGGCGGCGGAGGCCGTCGCGGTTCCCTGCTGCGTCGCGATGGCTGTCGCTCGCGTGACCGTATCCGTCAGCTGCTGAAGGACGGTGTCTTCCATATTGGCCCGCGCCGTCGCGTCACTGATGTTGCGCTGGTACTGGGTAAGCGCGTTGAGCGAAGTGGAGGTCTGCATCACGGATGATTGCGCCTGCGGGTCGTCTGCGAACGAGCTGTACTTGAGACCGGTACTGACCTGGTTCTGTGCCTGCGCCATTGCCTGCAGATTGTTCTGCAGCGCCAGCGTGGCGTTGGTCTGGATCATACTGTTGGTGACGCGCATCGTATTGCTTTGCTCCCGGCAAAGGCGTATGCTGTGGAGTATCGAGCGTTGGACGCGGCTGCTTAACCCGGTATCGAATCAAACATGGCAACCATTCTATATGTAGATGACGAGCCATCGGTCGGGTTGATACTTGAGGACACGCTCCGGCGCGCGGGTCATGAAGCGGTCGGCGCGCGGAACGTTCCGGAGGCCCTGCAGGCGCTAGCGCGAGGCACGATCGATCTGATCATCTCGGATTACCGCATGCCGGGGCTGACCGGTCTCGAGTTCCTGTCGCTCATAAGGCGGGAAGGATACGAGGTGCCGTTGATCATGCTCACGGGGTACGCGAGCATCGAGCACGCGGTTTCGTCCATCAAGGCCGGTGCGGTGGACTACATCACCAAGCCAGTCCGGCCGCAGCAGCTGGAGCTCGCCGTTGACCAGGCGTTGAAGCTGGTTCGGCTGAAGATGGAAAACGACACGCTTCGGCGCGAGGTGATGGAGTTCAGGAACGAGCGCCAGATTGTCGGCGACAGCGTCGCGATGCGCCGTGTGATGCAGACTGTCGCGACCGCCGCCCCGACGCGCGCGACGGTGCTGCTTCAGGGCGAGTCCGGAACAGGCAAGGAGCTTTTCGCACGTTCGGTGCACGATCAGAGCGACCGGAGGGACAGGCCTTTCATCCAGCTGAACTGCGCCGCGCTTCCCGAGGGTCTGGTTGAGAGCGCGTTATTTGGGCACGAGAAGGGGGCGTTCACCGGAGCGATAAAGCGCGTCGAGGGCGCCTTTGAGCGGGCCAACCGCGGTACGCTACTCCTCGATGAAATCTCGGAGATGCGCCTTGATCTTCAGGCCAAGCTGCTCCGGGTTCTGCAGGAGCAGGAATTCGAGCGGGTTGGCGGGACGTCGACGATTCGGGTTGACGTGCGAATCATCGCGACCACGAATCGCGATCTCGCGGCGGAAGCTGAACGGGGGGCCTTCAGGCAGGACCTATACTATAGGTTGAGCACGATCCCTATCGCGATCCCGCCGCTTCGAGACCGGAAGGACGACATCCCTGCTCTGGCATACAGGTTCGCGATGCGGACGGGGGCGGAGATGAACAAGGAAGTGAAAGCCATTTCTCCGGAAGGATTGGAGCTATTGCAGCGGTACGACTGGCCTGGCAATGTACGAGAGCTCCAACATGTGGTTGAGCGCGCGGTGATCCTGTCGTCCGACCCGGTGGTACCTGCCCACGCGTTTGACGGGCTCCGGTTTGGGCTCGCCAATTCCCTCGGTGGTCCGACGTCGGCGACGCAGCGAGCATTGATGGCCGCAGGGCTCATGCCCCTCAGCGAAAGTTCGGCCGGCGACGACGGCGTGCTCGTGCGCCTGACGTCGCTCAATGTGGAGGAAGCCGAGCGCCAGTTGATTTTGAAAGCGTTGGAGATGTCCGGGAACAACCGGACGCGGGCGGCAGATTTGCTGGGAATAAGCGTTCGAACTCTGCGGAACAAGTTGAACGTCCCTGCGGCAGGCGAGGCAACCTTGGCCGGCTAGAATCGGCAGAAAGTGCCGATTCGGCAGTTTGTTCCGGTTTATCCGAGTCGGCAGAAACTGCCGAAGTAGCGCCGAACCACGCGGTCCGTGATGCGCTAAGTGATTATAATACAGTCACTTAGCGCATTGTGCATTCCACCTGTTGAATTGGTGATCCGGTTGGTCTCGGCGTTGCTTTAGCACGACACCGGAATGGTTACCGGATTCATTGGCCGCGTTACGGCGGCGGGCGAGTTGAA
This sequence comes from Gemmatimonadota bacterium, assembly GCA_030854055.1. Classification (GTDB taxonomy): domain Bacteria; phylum Gemmatimonadota; class Gemmatimonadetes; order Gemmatimonadales; family Gemmatimonadaceae; genus Fen-1247. The sequence goes on from JALYTX010000025.1 coordinate 26,625, forward strand.
GGACGCGTTGGACATCGGGACTCAGCGAGTCCGGGCGATCGCGGATCGTGTGTCCAAGGCCTCGCTTCTGAACCAGGATGGGTTTGCCCTGCCAGGAGGATCGGCGACGGCCGCTGCACAGACCGGCGGCGGCGTTGACATCGAGACCGAAATGGTCAACCTGGCGGACGAGCAGCTCCGGTACGAGGCCACTTCGAAGCTGCTTTCGAAGGCGTACGATCAGGTCCGCACAGCACTCAAACCCTGATAAACGATGCCTCGTCCAGTTGGTCTGCTTCCGTCGCCCGCGAATCCGCAGGCGCAACCGATGTTCCGGTCTCTCTCCATCTCAGCGAGTGGACTTTCCGCTCAGCGCGTGCGGATGGAGACGATTGCATCGAACATTGCGAACGCAGAGACGACGCACGGTGCGAACGGAGCGCCCTACCGCCGACGCGTTGCGGTTCTCGCTGCTGGCGAGGGCGGTGCCGGACCGGGTGAAGGTGTGATGGTTCCGGGCCAGTCATCGGGGACGAGCGGAGTATTCAACGGCGTGAACGCATTCCAGGTTCCAAGCGGTCAGTTTCCCGCGGACGGACCGAGAAGTTTTGAGGTGCCGGTATTGGAAACCAATGGACCCGCGGGATTCGAGACCGGAAACGGTACGGGCGTGCGTGTAGCTGGAATTCAAGAAGACTCGACTCAGGGCCAGCTGGTCTACGATCCCGGGCATCCGGACGCGGACAAGAACGGATATGTGCACTACCCGAACGTGCGTGTAACGGACGAGATCGTCGACATGATGGACGCGCGCCGCGTGTATGAGGCGAACGCCAGCGTGTTTCAGACTGCGAAAGGCATGCTCAAGCAAGCACTGAACATCTAAGACCCAAGCGATCATAATG
>JALYTX010000065.1 GCA_030854055.1 Gemmatimonadota bacterium
ACCCTGTCGAGCGTAAGTCTTTCGGCAGCGTCAACAGCAGCCAGGAAGTGACCTACGTGTGGGGGGTCGAAGCTGCCGCCGAAGACGCCGATTCGCACTGCTGACGGACCTCCCGATCGTTGGTATAAACCTTGAGCGCCGCGGTGCACAGATCTGTCGCATCCGCCGTGTACTTGATGGCACGGTACGCCGTCAGGAGCTTGAGATACGCCAGACGAGTCGCCGGGGCATTCGGATGGAGCTTGATGACGTCCTTCAGGTAGATGATCGCCGAATCGTACGCTTTTCGCCGCAGGTAGTGCTCCCCTACAGTCAGATCCTTGGTCGCGAACATGTTGTCGAGCCGAGCCAGGGCGGTATCCGCCTGTGGGACCAGCTTGGAGTCCGGGTATAACGATACCAGAGATTGAAAGGTATTCATCGCCGACTTTCCATACGTATCATCCAGCTCAGGCCTGGACCACATCTTGGCGTAGGATCGCCCACCCGCCAGAAGCGCACCCGGTGCAAGACTGTCGTCCGGGAACGCGTCCGAAATCCGTGTAAAGCTCTGCGCGGCCAGCAGGTGGTCACCGGTCTTATCCTGCGACTCGCCCAGATAGTAGTACGACAGTGGAAGCAGAGCGTCCCGGGCGGGAAGATCATGCGTCAGCTGCTCGAATCCCTTTGCCGCGTCCTCATAGTGACGACCGTTGAACTCTTTGAGGGACGCCGCGAACAGGGACGCTGGATTGGCGGCATAAACCTTGGGATCGAAGCTGCCGTGGCAGGCAGCCGCCCCTATGAGCAGCGTAAGCGATCCGAGCAAGGCGACTGGGCGACGAGCAAAATTCACTGCAGAATTCACGCGGTTGCTTCCTGGACGCCAACCGAGCGGCGGCCTATCGAGTAGTAGGTGAGGCCCACGCTGCACATCTTGTGGGGGTCGTAAAGGTTGCGCCCGTCGATCACGACGGGCCGCCGCAAGGTCGCCTTCAGGCGCTTGAAGTCGGGATGCCGGTATTCATTCCAGTCTGTCACGATCACCAGCGCATCCGCTCCGCGCAGCGCATCATAACCCGTTTCGGCGTAGGCGATCCTTCCGCCCTGATCCCCCAGCCGGCGCCGCGCCTCATCTACGGCGGCCGGATCGTGGGCGCAAACGGTTGCCCCCCAACCCAGCAACTGCTCGATCAGCACGAGCGCTGGCGCCTCGCGCATGTCATCGGTCCCAGGCTTGAAGGAGAGTCCCCAGAGAGCAAGATGATACCCCTGAAGTGATTTTGTAGCGAACTCGTCTATCCCGTTGTGGGAATTGCCGTTAGGACTCTGCGTATTACGTGAACTATCACCAGTCAGAGCCGCTCGAACCTTTTCGCCGAGCCTGCGCTTCTGGCGCTCGTTCGAGCTGTCCACTGAGGCGAGTATCGCGAGCGGTAACCCAGCCTGCGCGGCCGTACGCACCAATGCCTTTACATCCTTGGGAAAGCAGCTTCCGCCGTAGCCCGGGCCAGGAAACAGGAAGCTCGGCCCTATGCGCGTATCGCTGCCCAGACCGCGCCGAACTTCGTCCACGTCAGCGCCGGTCGCCTCGCACAATGCGGCGATCTCGTTCATGAATCCGATGCGAGTGGCAAGCATTCCGTTGGCCGCGTACTTCGTCATCTCCGCCGAAGCGACATCCATGTAGATGATTGGACGGCCGGTCCGTACAAACGGTGCGTAGAGATCACCCATCACCGATCGCGCCTGCTCACTCTCGACCCCGAGCACTACGCGGTCGGGGCGCAGGAAGTCCTCCACCGCTGCCCCCTCCTTGAGGAACTCGGGGTTGCTGACGACGTGGAACGGGAACCGGGCGTGCCGCGCGACGGACTCCTTGACGTGCCGCGCCGTTCCCACCGGCACCGTGGACTTTGTAACCACGACCGTCTCACGCGCCATGCAGCGGCCGACCATGTCCGCCACAGCGAGCACGTGCGATAGGTCGGCGGATCCGTCCTCATCGGGCGGGGTGCCGACCGCGATGAAGACGACCTCAGCCGCAGCGACAGCGCGTTCAACATCGGTCGTGAACGCCAGGCGCCCGTCGGCCTGGTTGCGCGCAACGATTGCGTCCAGGCCCGGCTCATAGATCGGTATCTCATTCCGGAGCAGCTGCCCGATCTTGTACTCGTCCAGATCGGCGCACACCACGCTGTTGCCCGTCTCGGCCAGGCACGCGCCAGCGACCAGGCCGACATAGCCCGTGCCGATTACAGCGATGTTCACGCAGGCCTATGCTGCGTTGGCGGAGAGCGGAACTATTCGGCCGGACTTGGACGTCATGCCCTTGGTTGCATTGCGCGCATCGACTACGACGGGCGCAAGATCGACGACGCGCTGGTAATCCACCGCATCGTGATCGGTGACGATCACCACCGCGTCGGACTTTCGCAGCGCGTCGTCGGTGAGCTCGACTCCGGTGAACGTGTGACCTTCCTCGCGGAAGCTGCTCACGTGGGGATCGTGGAACGTCACGTCGGCGCCTCGTCCTTCCAGCAGGCGGATAACGTCAAGTGCGGGACTCTCGCGCATGTCGTCGATGTTCTTCTTGTAAGCTACACCGAGGACGAGAACGTGGCTGCCGTTCACTGCTTTGCGGTCATCGTTGAGCGCGCGCGCAACCTTTTCCACCACGAGCGCCGGCATCTCGGAATTGATCTCGCTCGCGAGGTCGATGAAGCGCGTCTTGTAATTGAGCGTGCGCATCTTCCACGCGAGGTAGTGCGGATCGAGCGGGATGCAGTGTCCGCCAATGCCCGGGCCCGGCGTGAACTTCATGAAACCAAATGGCTTGGTCGCAGCAGCGTCGATGACTTCCCATACGTTGACGCGCAGCCTGTCGCAGACGATCGCCATCTCGTTGACCAGCCCGATATTGACCGAGCGGAATGTATTCTCGAGCAGCTTCACCAGTTCGGCGGTTTCCGTTGATGACACGGGAACGATCGTGTCGAGGCAGCTCTGGTACAGCGCGCTCGCGACCTCTGTGCACGCCGGCGTGATTCCGCCCACGACCTTTGGTGTGTTCTTGGTGTGCCAGACCGGATTGCCTGGATCGACGCGCTCGGGGCTGAACGCGAGAAACACGTCGGTTCCAATCTTCAGTCCCGCGGTCTCGAGCTTGGGCTGCATGAGCTCGCGGGTAGTCCCGGGGTACGTTGTGCTCTCCAGGACGACAAGCATGCCCGGATGTGCGAACTCGCATATCGTCGCGGTGGCCGCCAGTACGTAGCTCATGTCGGGATCGCGTGTCTTTGACAGCGGCGTGGGCACCGCGATCGAAACGCAATCCATCTCGCGGATGCGGGCCGCGTCGCTGGTGGCTTCGAAGAGATTCTTGCCGATGATCTCTGCGAGATCGCTATCAGGTACGTCCTGAATGTGCGACTTGCCCGAATTGAGAAGATCAATCACGCGCTGCGACACATCGAAGCCGATGACCCTGAAGCCGGCACGTGCAAATTCGACGGCGAGCGGAAGGCCGACATATCCAAGACCTACGACGCCGATCACGGCAGAGCGATCGGCGATCTTGTTCAGGAGACGCTGCTTGTTATCCATTCTTGATGTTGGCCCTCAACGGCCGTAGAAAGCGCGAACCGCCGAGATCACCTCGTCGCGCTGTGAATCTGTGAGCTCCGGGTACACCGGCAGCGATACGACTTCCCTGGCTGCACGCTCGCTCTCGGGAAAATCGCCTTCCTCGTAACCCAGATAGGCGAAGCACGGTTGCATGTGCAGCGGCAGCGGGTAATACACAGAGTTGCCGATGCCACGCGTTTTCAGAAATGCCTGAAGGTCGTCGCGGCGCGCGGCGCGGAGCGTGTACTGGTTGTAAATGGATTCGTTGCGGGGATCGATGGCGGGAGTCCGGACACCATCGAGATCCGCGAACGCGTCGTCGTATATCGACGCGTTCCGTCGACGTGCCGCGCTCCACGCGGCGAGATGCGGCAGCTTTGCCGACAGCACCGCGGCCTGCAGCGCGTCGAGGCGACTGTTGTAGCCAACTTCCTCGTGGAAGTACGTCTTCACGCTACCGTGCGTTCTGAGTCTGCGCAGCCGCGCGTCGAGTTGGTCACTCTGAGTGACGATCATCCCGCCGTCGCCGTATCCACCGAGGTTCTTGGAAGGGAAAAAGCTGAAGGTGCCGATATCGGCCATCTCACCCGCCATGACCTTCCGGCCATCCACCTCGCGACTGGCGCCAATGGACTGCGCTGCATCTTCGATTATCGGCATGGCGTCCGGAAGCGCGGCCCTCAGATCATCTATGGCGCCCATCTGCCCGAACAGATCGACGGCTATTACCGCCTTCGCGTCTGGCGTGTGGTGCACGGCTTCGGCAGCCGCTTCGACCGAGATGTTGAACGAATCGGGATCAATGTCGGCGAATACAGGACGCGCGCCCACGTTGTGTACGGCGCCTGCGGTCGCGAAGAAGGTGAACGGGGTGGTGACCACCGCGTCGTCGCGGCCAATGTCCAGCGCGCGCAGGGCGAGCAGGATTGCATCCGTACCATTGGCGCAGCCGATCGCGTGGGAACTGTTAGACAGCTCGGCGACGGAGCGCTCGAGGCGCTCCACAGCCCCGCCGAGGATGAATGTCTGCCCGTCAATGACCGGCATCATCGCCGCGATTACCTCGTCGCGGATGGTGTCGTGCTGGGCTTTGAGATCGAGAAGGGGTACGGCCATGGAGTTCGTGAGGATTGGCGCCATCACGAGAGAGAGCGTGACGGCGGCTATACAACCTCCAAAGATCGCCGGTCGGCGGCCCCTAAGTCAATTAATTTCCGCACGAGGATGGGTCGCCTGCGCCATCCCTCTTCACCCCTGAGGAAGAATGGACCCGTTCACTGCGCACACGATCATTCGAGACGGGACATTCGTCGCGCTGGCCGCCATATTCGGGATCGGTTTCCCATTGGCCCGGGCGTACGGGCGGTGCGTGGAGAGCGGGACCGGGGCTGCTCCCCTGCGCGCAGCCGAAGCGTCCGACGCGCGAATGGAGCGCATTGAACGTGCGGTGGAAGCGATGAGCCTCGAGGTGGAGCGGGTCGCGGAGGGACAACGGTTCCTGACCAGACTGCTGTCGGATCCGGCGCGGGTGAAGCCGCCAGACGAGCGGCTATAACAATCCCATAACAAGAAGAGGCTCCAGAATTCCGGAGCCTCTTCTTGTTTCCGAGCTCAAGCGTGCAGCGGACTACACCTTGCGACGACGGCGAACCATCGGTACCAGGCCGATGAGGCCGGTGCCGAGGAGAGCGATCGAGGATGGCTCGGGGGTAGCCGTGACCGCGTCGGGCTCAAAGTTCCAGGTCGTTGGCGTCGCATTATTAAAACCGACCGTGGGATTGTCCATCGCCCCATAGAACGTACCCGCCTGCGTATAGCCCATGTAGATATCCAGCCCCGTCACGCTGCCGGCTCCGGCGTAGCAGTTCGTGTTGAAATACGACAAACTCTGGAACGCTCCGTAGTTCGCGCACACCCCGGTACCATTGCCAGAGGACCAGAACGTCCCGTTAAGAATGTTTTCCGTGGTCCAGGTATCCACGGGCGCGTTGCCCGTGGCGTTATACGCGCGCTCATACACGAGGTAGCTGTTGTCGCTCATGTGCAGCGCGAACGCGGGCATAATGGGCCCATCGGTCGTCGATGTGCTCGACCGGTACCAGTCATACTGGAGGGCAGTAATAGAACTCAATGACTTGCCGCCGGACGAGAACTCCATGAGCGCGTCCGCTTCGCTGTTAGCAGCGTCATTAAGCCGTATCTCGCTGGAACCGGCACCTGATCTCGGATACGTGGTCGTAATTCCGGCGAACGCGCCGGTTCCCGTATGGCTGGCTGTCGGCCCATAATAGGTGCTGTCGGACCAGCCGTGCGGATTCGACGGAGTCACGACTACTGTCTGCGCGAATGTGGGTGATGCGACCAGCGCCAGCGACAAGCCGGCGATTGGAACCAGGTAGTTGATACGGGCCATGGGGGACTGCTCCGCTGGGAGGGTTACTCGTTACTTCGGGCGCGGCAACGCCGGTGCCTCAACCGCGTCCTAGGCAGGTTCTCAGCCAGAGTCAACATTTGGAAGATGACGTCATCCCGTCCGAAAAAACCTTTCTGCGGCCGACTTATTGGGAGATTGGGCCCAAATCGACCGAAAATATAGGGCTCGGAACGACAGGCTGTGTCCACTACAGGCGGCGAGTATTGACACCTGTTGCAACCGTGCAACACAACTAATCGGCTCACCTTCCCCGAGTGAGCCGCAGAACCGCGGCCCCAGTTCGCTCGCGGTGCTAGCCCGTTACTTCCGCCACCCGTCCCGTGTGCGCCGATTCATAAATAGCGAGAATGATCTCCAGCGACTTCCGACCCTCCGCTCCGTCCGTATCCGGGAACCCTTCCCCCCGCAGAACCCTCACGACGTTGCGATAGTACCCCTCGTGCCCGAAGCCGTACACGTTCGGCGGCGTCGTCGCGGCCGCTTCGATCAGCTTGTCGTCGTCGTCGTAATCCTCGAACAGCCACGTCTCGACACGGTTGACGGCGGTTCCACCGATCTTCACCGAGCCGCGGTCGCCCAGAATCGTCACAGAGCCTTCCAGATTCTTCGGATACGTGAGCATCGTTACGTCCAGCACACCGATGGCCCCGTTCCGAAACCGCAGCACCGCAGCGCCTGAGTCCTCGGCTTCGATCGCGCGCGCCTGTGTCGCCGTCATCGCGATCACGCTCTCCACAGGTCCGGCAAGCCACTGAATGAGATCCACATAGTGCGACGCCTGGTTCATGAACGCACCGCCGTCCATGGCCCACGTGCCGCGCCAGGGGGCCTGGTCATAGTAGTCCTGCGGACGCGCCCAGCGCACTGTACAGTTCGCCGAATGGATGCGGCCGAATCGTCCCTTTTCAACCGCGCGCTTCACGAGCTGTATCGCCGGGTTGAGCCTGTTCTGCTTGACGACAAACAGCTTCACTCCGTGTTCCGCGCACGCCGCGATGAGCGAGTCGGCGCCAGCCAGCGATATCGCCATCGGCTTTTCGCTCACTACATGCTTGCCTCCACTGGCGGCAGTTATCCCGTGCTGGGGATGCAGCCCCGATGGAGTCGCTACGGTAACGACGTCACAGCCCACACCGGACAACATCGCCTCGAGCGAGCCGTACGCGGGGGCCCCGTATCGCTCGCCCGCTGCCTCCGCGCGCTCAGGAATGATGTCCGCGACGCCCACGAGCCGCAGGTCGTCCAGCCGCGCGATCGCGTCGAAGTGATTTGTGCTGATGCGGCCGCAACCGACTACAGCAACTCTGAGCGTCTCAGACACGGGCGAGCCTGTCACCATGATTCACATACTGCTTGCCGCATTCCTGACATCCCGGCGCAACTCCTTCGGGAAGTTTCTCTCCGCATTCACAAACCCAGCCTACGCGCCTGGCCGGAACACCCACCATAAGAGCGTGCGGCGCAACGTCCTTCGACACAACCGCGCCCGCGCCGATAAAGCTGAACTCGCCAAGTGTCGCGCCGCAGATGATCGTGGCGTTTGCGCCGATGGACGCGCCGCGCTTTACGAGCGTCCTGCGGTATTCGTGCTTGCGCGACACATGGCTGCGCGGATTGATCACGTTCGTGAACACCATTGACGGACCGCAAAAAACGTCGTCCTCAAGAGTCACTCCCTCGTACACGGAAACGTTGTTCTGTATCTTGACGTTGTTGCCGATGCGAGTCCCGTTCATGACGACGACGTTCTGCCCGAGCGAGCACCTCTCACCTATCACCGCGCCGCCGAGTATGTGGCAGAAGTGCCACACATGCGTCCCCGCTCCGATCTGCGCTCCGTCGTCGACAAAGGCTGATGGGTGTATGATCGCTGCCTCGCTCACGTTGTCACCACCGAACGTTCGATGCGCGAGTGCCATTCCTGCAGTGACGTCACCGAGGGCGGACGGGAGCGCACGGACAGCACGGCGTCGCACGCCGCGTTCGCCGCCGATAGGGTCGTGGTGTACGGCACGTGATGCGCTATCGCTGCCTGTCGCATTGAATAGTCGTCCTCCTGCGCGCGCTTGCCCATCGGAGTGTTGATAAGAAGCTGCACGGTCCGGTTGACGATGAGATCGATGACATGGGGCCTGCCTTCGTGAACCTTGTATACCCGCGTAACCGGAATTCCAAGCTTCCGCAGGTGGCGTGCAGTCCCCTCCGTCGCATGAATTCCGAAGCCGAGCTCGTGAAATCGGCGGACGATCGGCGTAACCGACGCCTTGTCAGAATCGTTCACGGACACGAAGATCGCACCCTCGTTGGGGAGTCCGTTGTCGGCGGCAAGCTGTGCCTTGTAGAACGCGCTCCCAAATGTCTCGGACGTCCCCATGACCTCACCCGTCGAGCGCATCTCGGGGCCGAGTATGGGATCGAACTCGCGAAACTTGTTGAACGGGAACACGGCTTCTTTAACTGCGACGTACGGCGGGATGATCTCCTCCGTGAAGCCGATATCCGTCAGCTTCTCGCCAGCCATGACGCGTGCGGCAATCGATGCGAGTGGAACGCCGATGGCCTTTGACACGAACGGGACCGTGCGACTTCCGCGCGGATTCACTTCGAGCACGTAGACCACTCCGTGCTTGATCGCGTACTGAACGTTTATCAGGCCGACGACACCCAGCGCTTCGGCGAGCTCGACTGTGTGTCGTCGCATCGCGTCCTGTGCCTCCTCGCCGATCAGATACGGCGGAAGGACGCACGCCGAGTCACCGGAATGGATGCCGGCGTCCTCAATGTGCTGCATGATGCCGCCAATCACGACCTGGTCACCGTCCGAGATCGCGTCCACATCGGCTTCGAATGCATCTTCGAGGAACTGGTCGATGAGCACCGGCCTGTCTTCCGATACGCGTACGGCACGCTCGAAGTAGTCGCGCAGCGAGGCCTCGTCGTACACGATCTCCATCGCTCGGCCGCCCAGCACATACGAGGGTCGAACCAGCACCGGGTAGCCGATCCGCGTCGCCGCCTCGACCGCGGCTTCGACGCTGGTCGCCGTACCATTCTCCGGTTGCCGGATGCCCAGCTTGCGCGCAATCGCATCGAAGCGCTGGCGGTCTTCCGCGATGTCGATCGCGTCCGGCGACGTTCCAAGGATTGGAACGCCCGCCGCCTCAAGACCGCGCGTCAGCTTGAGCGGTGTCTGACCACCGAGCTGAACGATGACTCCTACGGGCTTCTCCCGGTCCACAACCTCGAGCACGTGCTCGAGCGTCAACGGCTCGAAGTACAGCTTGTCGGAGATGTCGAAATCGGTGGAAACCGTTTCCGGGTTCGAGTTGATCATTATTGTCTCAAACCCCTGCTCGCGCAGCGCGAGTGAGGCGCGCACACAGCAGTAATCGAACTCCACGCCCTGCCCGATCCTGTTCGGCCCGCTTCCCAGAATCACGATCGACTTGCGCCCGCTCGGCGGCGCCTCGCTCTCCTCGTCGTATGATCCGTACAGATAAGGCGTCGCAGATGGGAACTCGCCGGCACACGTATCAACCATCTTGTAAGCCGGTCGCACACCCATTGCCCAGCGTTCGGCGCGAATCTGACCCTCGGTCGCGCCTCGCAGGTCCCCGAGCTGGCGGTCCGAGAAGCCCATGCGCTTCATGTGGCGCATATCGCGCGCGTCTATCTCGGGAAGGAGCGCCCACCGCTGCTCCGCACCGATCAGCTCGCGCATCTGTTCCAGGAACCAGGGGTCGATCCACGTGAGCTCGAACAGCTCGGCGACGGTCATCCCCGCGAGCATCGCGCGCTTTACCTGGAAGACACGCTCGGGCGTCGGCTGCCGCAGAGCGGCGCGGAGCGTGTCGAGACTGTCGTCGCCGAGGCGATCGTCGCTCAGGCGCGGTCCAATCTCCCAGCCAGAGCGGCCCGTCTCGAGCGCGCGCAGCCCTTTCTGAAACGCTTCCTTGAACGTTCTGCCAATTGCCATCGACTCGCCCACGGATTGCATCTGCGTTGTGAGATGCGCGTTGGCGGACGTGAACTTCTCGAATGCGAAGCGCGGACACTTCACAACGACGTAGTCTAGCACCGGCTCGAATGACGCAGGCGTCGTGCGCGTAATATCATTGGGAATCTCGTCCAACCTGTAACCGACGGCCAGCTTGGCGCCAATGCGCGCTATGGGGAATCCCGTCGCCTTGGATGCGAGCGCCGACGACCGCGAGACGCGCGGATTCATCTCGATGACAATCATCTCGCCGTCGGCCGGGTTCACCGCGAACTGGATATTGCATCCACCGGCGGCGACACCGATCTCCCGTATTATCGCGACGGAAGCGTCGCGCATCAACTGGTACTCGCGGTCGGTCAGCGTCATCGCCGGTGCGACGGTTATCGAGTCGCCAGTGTGGACGCCCATCGGATCGATGTTCTCGATGGAACATACGATGACAACGTTGTCTGCCGTGTCGCGCATCACTTCGAGTTCGAACTCCTTCCAACCAATCAAACTGCGCTCGACGAGTACCTGACTCATGGGTGACAGATCGAGGCCGCGGCGCACTATCGCTTCGAACTCGTCGCGATTGTATGCGATTCCGCCGCCGCTGCCGCCGAGTGTGAACGCCGGCCGTATGATGGACGGAAAGCCGGTGTCCTCGACCAGCGCAAACGCGGCGTCGAGGGTCGTGGCCGTACCGCCGCGCGCAACTTGCAGACCGATGCGCTTCATGGCTTCGTTGAACAGCGCGCGGTCCTCCGCGGTCCGTATCGCGCGCTCGTCCGCGCCTATGAGCTCGACACCGTATTTCTCGAGGACACCGTTTTGTGTGAGCGACATGGCAACGTTGAGCGCCGTCTGGCCGCCCATGGTGGGTAGCAGCGCATCCGGCCGCTCCTTCGCAATCACGAGCTCGACGAACTCCGGCGTAACCGGCTCTATGTAGGTGGCGTCGGCGAACTCGGGATCCGTCATGATCGTGGCCGGATTCGAGTTGATGAGGATCACCTCGTAGCCCTCTTCCTTCAGCGCCTTGGTCGCCTGCGTCCCGGAATAGTCGAACTCCGCGCCCTGTCCGATGACGATGGGCCCGGAGCCGATGACGAGGATGCGGTGGATGTCAGTTCGCTTGGGCATGATGGCCTTCTAAGATACAAAAACGGGGCGACTGACGAGTCGCCCCGAATGAGGAGGAATCTGAAGCGGGCCGGCTGCTCAGGCTACCGCCTGACCCCGCGGCGCACGCACGACCTTGCCTGCCGCGAGGCAGCTGGTGCAGACTTTTACCTTGACGATGATATCGCCAACCGCGACGCGTGCGACCTGAAGGTTCGGCTTCCAGGTCCGGCGTGTCTTGTTGTTGGCGTGCGACACGTTGTTGCCGAACGTAACTCCCTTGCCGCAGGCATAGCACTTGTTCCGCTCTATGGCCTTGGTGCGCTTCTGGGCGAGTTGGCTCTTCACTTTCACTTGGTCTCCGGCATTAGCTCGATACGCGCCATCTCGGCGCCGTCGCCCTTACGGTGCCCGGTCTTCAGGATTCGGGTATAGCCACCCTGGCGTGTCGCAAACTTGGGCCCGACTTCCTGGAAGAGCTTGTCGTTCACGGCCCGTTGGTGCACGTGACGTGCAGCCAGGCGCCGTGAGTGCAGCGTTCCTTCCTTGGCCTTAGTAATGAGCTTCTCGACGAACGGACGAAGCTCCTTGGCCTTGGCCTCGGTTGTCTCGATCGCGCCGTGCTGGATCAGCGACTGCGCGAGATTGCGAAGTAGCGAGAGCCGCTGTTCGGGAGTGCGCCGGAGCTTACGCCCGACTTTTCTATGTCGCATCGAAGTATCCTCTAATATCCAGTTCGTTATTCGTCGTCGTCGCCGATGGCGGCTTCGGCGAGTGCTGCACGGTTCGGCGGTGTTCCGCGATCCGTGATGCGTACCCCGTCTTCGGACTGCTCATACTTCATGCCGAAGTTGAGGTTCTCGCGCTCGAGCAGCTCGGCGATCTCATTCAACGACTTCTTGCCAAAATTCTTGACATCGAGGATCTGTCCCTCGGTGCGCTTTACGAGATCGCCAAGCGTCCGGATCTCGCTGTTCTTGAGCGAGTTTACGGAACGAACGGACAGCTCGAGATCCTCTATGGGAGTCGAGAGCAGCTGTGACAGGCGTGCCGCATCGTTGCCGCCTAGCTCGCTCGCTGCGGTGATCGGCGCGGATGTATGCGAGCCGAAGCCGGCGAAATACTGGAAGTGTGTCTGCGCGAGTGCCGCAGCGTAGCTCACCGCCTCTTCGGGCGTGATCGTGCCATTCGTCTCGACCAGGAGCGTGAGCCGATCGTAGTCAGTACGCTGACCAACGCGAGTCGCGTCGACGCTGAAGTTGGTGCGGCGAACGGGGTTGTATATGGAGTCGATGCGAACAAGGTCCACCGGCAGATTGCGATCGACCACGTGCTGGTCAGCCTCCACGTAACCGCGACCATGATTCACGTAAAGCTCGAACGTAATATCGCGGTCGTCCTGGAGCGTGAAGAGATGGTGGTCCGGCTCGAGCACAGTGAGGCCAGCGGCGCCGTGAATGTCGCTCGCCTTGATTATCGCCGGCCCTGTCTTCGTGACGCGAACGACAGTGCTCTCATTAGCGTCGTCGAGGCTGAGCGTGAGCGTCTTGAGGTTCGCGATAATCTGGTGCACGTCTTCCACGACGCCAGGAATGGTCTGGTGCTCGTGAACGACACCATCGATTCGAAAGCCCCAGACGGCGGATCCGCGGAGCGACGAGAGCAGCATGCGGCGCATCGCGTTGCCGAGGGTATAGCCGAAGCCGCGCTCGAGCGGCTGCAGCCTGAACTCGGCGACGTTGGGCGTATCCTCGCGCTTGGTGGACTCAACTAGCTGCGGACGTACGAGCCCGCGGAGATCGATTGCGTTAGCCATTGTGTGTTGTCTGATTTAACCGTTACCCCGCCCCTAACGCGTGGTAAGTCGGTACGAAGGTTAGGGCCTCGTGTGCTACGATTCGCTGCGATACAACAAGGGCCGGCGCGGGGGCCGGCCCCTTCAAATAACTCGGGTGCTACTTGGAGTAGAGCTCGACGACGAGCTGCTCCTGAGCGGCGATCGGAATGTTCGGGCGCGTCGGCCGCTCCAGCATTCTGCCGCTGAACGATCCCTTGTCCACGGCGATCCACGACAGCGGAGCGCCGCGTGAGGCCTGATCCATGGAGACCATGATCGAGACCTGCTCGCGCGACTTCGCGCGTACGCGAACTTCCTGACCCGGCTGCACGAGGAAGCTGGGGATGTCCACGGACTTGCCGTTCACTTCGACGTGACGGTGGCGGACGAGCTGGCGTGCAGCCTTCCGGCTCTGAGCAAAGCCCATGCGATAGATGATGTTGTCGAGACGACTCTCGAGTGCGGCGAGCAGATTGTGACCCGTGACACCCGGCAGCGTGGTCACGCGCTCGAAGGTGTTGCGGAACTGTTTCTCGCTCACGCCGTAGATGCGCTTGATCTTTTGCTTCTCACGCAGCTGCTTGGAGTACTCCGACACCTTGCGACGGCGGGCGACGCTCGCACCGTGCTGTCCGGGCGGCGTCGGACGACGCTCGACGGGACACTTCTCGGTGAAGCATTTGGTGCCCTTGAGGAACAGCTTCGTTCCCTCGCGGCGGCACTGGCGGCAGCTTGGTCCTGTGTAACGCATGTACTAAACCCTCCGCCGCTTGGGCGGACGGCAACCGTTATGTGGAATCGGAGTTACATCGCGAATGGACTTGACCTGAAGGCCCGCGGTCGCGAGCGCCTGGATCGCCGATTCACGTCCCGATCCGGGGCCCTGCACGCGAACGTTCACGCGGCGAACGCCAGCGGAGAACGCCTCGCGTCCAGCCTGTTCGCCAGCGACGGTTGCGGCGAACGGCGTGGACTTCTTGGAGCCCTTGAATCCGGCCTTTCCCGAGGAACTCCACGAGATCGTGTTGCCACGATTATCCGTGATCGTGATGGTGGTGTTGTTGAACGTGGCCGCGACGTGCGCGAGCCCCTCGGCCTCCACGATCTTCTTTGCTTTCTTTGCAGTTGCCATGAGTTACTTGGTAACCTTCTTCTTGCCGGCGATCGCGCGGCGCGGTCCCTTCTTGGTGCGGGCGTTGGTGTGCGTGCGCTGCCCACGTACCGGCAGACCGCGGCGATGCCGCGTGCCGCGGTATGAGCCGATGTCCATGAGCCGCTTGATGTTCATCGCGACTTCGGTGCGCAGTGCGCCCTCAACCTTGATGTCGCGCTCGATGGCCTGACGAAGCTTGTTGGTATCGACATCGCTCAAGTCACGCACGCGCTGCGCAGCGTTGACACCCGTCGATTCGAGGATCGACTGGGCGGTCTTCCGACCGATGCCGAAGATGTATGTCAGCCCGATCTCGAGCTTCTTGTCGCGCGGAAGATCCACGCCCGCAATACGTGCCATTAATTAACCCTGACGCTGCTTATGCTTGGGATTGCGGCTGCAGATGATCCGTATGACGCCCTGGCGCTTGATCACCTTGCAATGCTCGCAAATCGGCTTGACGCTGCTACGTACTTTCACAACTGCTCCGAATTTTGGGTCAGCCTTTGAAAATAGTCCCCTCAAGTCAGGGACGCAACCGCCTCGTCCATGGCCTTCTCAGGGTCAGTCGCGGACGTGACCGTACGCCCCAGTACGACATACGACGCACCGGCGCGGGCTGCCTCCGCCGGACTCACGACGCGGCTCTGGTCGCCCCGGTCCGCCCCGGGCAACCGGACGCCGGGCACCAGCAGCTTGATCGTCGCCCCCAGACGATCCCGAAGAACAGGCGCCTCCAGGCCGCTGCAGACGACTCCGGCCACCCCCGCGTGCTTGGCGAGGACCGCCAACCGCATGACGTCCTCGCTCACATCGTCAAGGCGGGGATCACCGCCCCAGAGCCGGCCCAGCTCGTCGCCCGTGAGTGAGGTCAGAACGGTCACCGCGAATACCTCGCAATCCGAACCCGCGTTCCCGACAGCTGCGTGGATCATCCGCTCGCCGCCGCTCGCGTGCACGGTGACGATTGACGCGCCGAGAGCGGCGGCGGCCGCAACTGCTTTCTCCACTGTGTTGGGAATGTCGTGGAGCTTGAGGTCGAGAAAGACGCGCTTGCCGTGCTCGATCAACTGCCGGACTATGGTCGGACCCGCAACGGTGAACAGCTCGCTGCCGACTTTATAGAAGTCACAGCGGTCGCCGAGCAGATCCACCATCTGCATCGCCGCGTCCGGCATCCAGAAGTCGAGCGCGACGATCGGTGTTGCACGGAGGGGAACGCCTGGCTGTTTCTCGTGCGCCGACTCTTGACGGTTCATTCGGGCCACTCCAGACTGCCTGTGACGTCTTGAACGGCAGAAACTCGCTGCGTGTCGCACCATCGGCCGAGGTCGCGGACGATCCGCTCGGCCGAACGCGGGTCGCGCAGGTTGGCGGTACCGACGGCAACGAGTGACGCACCGGCGATGATGTACTGAAGCGCGTCCGAAGCCGAACCAATTCCTCCAACGCCGATGATGGGCAGCGACACGGCCTCGCGGACACGGTGTGTTGCGAGCACTCCAACGGGGAGCAGCCCCGCCCCGCTTGTGCCTCCGGTGCCGAAACCGATCCGCGGGCGACGACGATCCACGTCGATGACAAGCCCCGGAAGCGTGTTGACCACCGTGATTCCGTCAGCGCCGGCGTCGGCGGCCCTCGCGGCAGTCTCCCCGATGGCCGGAAGCACGGGTGACAGCTTCACGAACAGCGGACGTTTCGTTGCCGCACGGGCGCCGGCGACCACCGCGGCGAGCGAAGCGCTGTCGGCGCAGAACTCGACACCGCCGGCGCGGACATTCGGGCAGCTCACGTTCAACTCGAACGCGCTGATTCCGTCGCACCCATCGAGTGCGCGCACGACTTCCGCGAAATCCTCGATGCGGCTACCGACAACGTTCACGATGACGCGTGCGCGTCGCAGATTCGCGGCGAGCCAGGGGAGATCATGGAGCTTCGCTGCATCCACGCCTGGATTGGCAAGACCGACTGCGTTCAACATGCCGCCATCGAACTCCGCGACGCGCGGCGATGCGTTTCCGATGCGCGGCTCGAGGCTCACGGCTTTCGTCACAATGCCGCCAAGCGCATCGAGCTCCACGACGCCGGATATCGAGCGTCCGAACGCGGCGGTGCCAGAGGCGAGCAGAACCGGGTTTTGAAACTGAATCCCGGCCGCCGTGACGCGGAGATCGGTCACCTGGCGCCCGACGCTCCGCCGCCGATGCGCGCGTCGTACCGGTCCATGTAAGTCATGATCGACTTCGCGATCGAGCGTGCGATGCGTCGCTCGTTATCCGAATCGCTGATGTATTCCGCTTCCTGGCGATTGGTACCGAAGCCGATCTCAACCAGAACGGCCGGCATGAAGGCGCCTCGGAGCACCGCGAAATTGGCCTGCTGCACTCCCCGATCGGGCCCCGGATGAAAGCTTCGGAAGCCGGACTGAATCTGACCGGCGAGGTCGGCGCTCTCGCGAAGATGCTCGTTCTGCGCCATGTCATTGATGATGAAATTGAGCGGGTCGCCCTTCTTCGCGCTCGCGCTGCCGGTCTCGAAACGCACTGCCTCGTTTTCCATGCGCTCTACCCTCTTCGCGTCTTCCGTCTTCGCCTCGGCGAGAAAGTAGGTTTCGTAGCCGCGATCACGCACGGCCTCTGCACCGCGCTGTCCGGTCGCGTTGACGTGAATAGACACGAAGATGTCGCCCCGCGCCTTGTTGGCGATCGGCCCGCGATCGTAGAGTCCGATGAGCGTGTCGGTCGTGCGGGTCAGCAGAACGTCAGCGCCGCCCTCTCGCAGCGAGGCGGCGACGAGCTTCGCGACGGCGAGCGTGATGTTCTTCTCAACTATCTGCGGACCGCCGCCTATCGGGCCGTGCATGCCGGGGTCCACGCCGCCGTGTCCCGCATCGACCACGATCAGACGGTGACCGGGACGTTTGGTGCCGGTAAGCGCGATGCCGGCGACACGATCGATCGCCCGAGCCTCGCCGATGTCGCGAGGCGACATAGCTGCTGCGGGCGTTTCGGCACGTGCGCCTGGACTGTCGGCTGGTTGCACGCGTCGCGCGGTCGTGTCGAACACGCGGACTTCGCGCGCGGCGACGTCATACATATAGCCGGCGAAGAACCTGGGCACCAACTGCGTGACGACGAAGAACGGAAGGTACATCGTCGATCCGATCAGGCGCGGCGCCGTCGGCATCGGCACAATCGTGGAGTCGTCGCCGGCGAACGGAACGCCGTCTGTGAAGCTGATGTGGGACTCGCCAACAGTCAGCGAATAATGGGTCGGCGACGTCGTCCCGAATGTTCCTCCCAGCGCATCGGCGAGCCTCTCCGCCGCAACCATCGCGAAGCCGTCCATCCGCGTCACCTTTACTGCAGTCACACGCGACCGCGCGCGAACCACCACCGACTCTGCGACGCTCGCTACTGGCGCCGTCGCGGGTCGCGCCGGATGGCCAACAGCGGCTGCGGTCTGGAGCAGGAATGCTAGTGCGGCAAGCATCACGACTCCCTCATTGCAACGCGTTCACGATGACGCATTCGTCACGACCGGCGCATGGCACGAGCCATATCCCGCTCGTCGTCGCGCTTGCGCGCATCGTCGCGTTTGTCGTGCAACTTCTTCCCCTTGCCAAGCGCAAGCGCGACCTTCGCGCGTCCGCCCTTGAAGTAGAGCTCGAGCGCAACGAGCGTGAGGCCCTGGCGCTCAACGGCGCCGATCATCTTTCTGATCTCCTTGCGGTGCAGCAGTAGCTTGCGCGTTCGGGTCGGCTCGTGATTGACGTAGCCACCGCGCTCGTAGGGAGATATGTGAAGATTGAGAAGATACACCTCGCCATCGCGCACTATCCCGTAAGCATCCGAGATGTTCGCCTTGCCGTCGCGCAAGGATTTGACTTCGGTGCCGGTGAGCGCGATGCCGGCTTCCCATGTCTCGAGCAGAGTGTAGTCGTGCGACGCCCTGCGGTTCTTCGCAATGGACTGGCGCGACGGCGCGCCGGTAACGTCGGGCATGTGTGGCAAGTTAGGCGTGGGGGCCGGCGTTGCGCCACCCCGGGCGCGCGGCTATGTTGAGAGGCTCCTGCCCCTCTGCTCGGGTGGTGAAACTGGTATACACGCAGCGCTCAGAACGCTGTGGCCGAAAGGCCGTGCGGGTTCGAGTCCCGCCCCGAGCATGTTTCACTACGCGTCGAGCGATTCGTGATTCCCGCGGACGCGAAATCCCCGTCGTTCTAGACTGTCTCCAATATCGGAAGCCCGACACGCTCGCGTACAGCTGGCTCGTCCTCCAGCAGATCCGACAGGTGCACACTTTCGAGCACGTTGTCGATCTTCTGCTGCAACATGACCCAGATCGGCCTGATGCTGCAGTTGTGTGACGCTGAGCAGCGCGCCTCTTCCACGGGATGACTGATGCAGTGGAGGCTGAACGTCTCCAGCTCTGACGCGTGAATGACGTCGCGAATCGTGATCTCGCTCGACGGCCTGGCAAGCATGTAGCCGCCGCGAGCGCCGCGAACGCTCTTGATCACGTCCGCGCGGCGGAGTCTGAGGAGGATCTGCTCGACGTAATCGGCAGGCAATCGTTCCTGCGCTGCAATGTCACGGCCGGTAACCGGACCCTCGTCGGCACGGCGCGCGAGGTGCAGCGCGCAAATTACGCCATACTCGGCCCACGTGGTGATCCGCATGGGTTGAGGATACCGGGGTGAGGGGTGGGTAGCAAGGGTTGGGGCACAGCGGTTGGGGTGCGAGCGTCTTCACCTGCCCTTGCGAGAATGTGCCAGATAGTACGAATAGGCCGCAACAACTGATATCTGTACAGCCATCGCAGCGAAGAGGGGCTTTCGTGGCGCCGAGTGAACAAGCCCCGCGCCGATAATTCCCACGACGCCGGCCGCGACCATGCCGTAGCCGGCCGCGCGCTGCGTGCGTCGCCACACATCTTCGCTCGCATATGCCCATGGCACACGAAATCCGATGAACGCATTGCGTCGCGTGACGCGGGGCATGTAGTTACCGATGATTATCGCGCCCAGCGAACCCATTGTCGCGAACAGAACGGGCTGTCGGTTTCCGGCTGCCAGACCGAGCCCGCTCGCCAAGCTGAAAACGTGAACCGCGAGCAGGATTGCGAGCACGATCGCCGCTATGACTTCGTAGATGGGACGCACCGTCGACTCGTCGGAATCGCTCGGGTCGTATCGGATAAACACCAGCCTGTCGTAACGCGGCAACAGAATCATCAGTAGCCAGACGCCCAGCATGACTAAAGGCAGTACAAGCGCACCCTGGATTCTGCTTCCGAAGGCATTGGGCTTTCCCGAAACCCCCCAGTGTGTTGGCACGACAGCTGGAAGATGCGAGTACGCAAACGCCGAGGCGACGAACGCGGCCACGACGAGCACGAACGAGATGAGTCTGCGAGCATCACGCATGTCGGCCTGATTTCTGAGGTAAGGGATGCGTCCAGGCAGCAAGTTTTTCCAGAACATCCTGAAATACGGTGGTCGCCAGCTCGTACCGGATGAACTGCCCTTCCTTCTCAGCGTTTATGAGCCCGGCGTCTTTCAACACGCTGAGATGTCGCGAGATCGTGGGCCACGACGTTCCGAACTGCTCTGCGATCTCACCCGACGTTCGCGACCCGGCTCGCAACAGGTCAAGGATCGCGCGACGCGTTGGATCTGCTAGCGCGCGAAACGCGTCGGTCACCTAGGTTGAGGCGCGGCGCGGGCATAGGCCACTACTGCCGCTACCACTGTCGGATCGAGCGGGGTGGAGGGATCCGTGTAAACGGCCAGCTGCGCAGTGGCGTCGGCGGGCCCGTCCTTGAGAACGTGCGTCATCCCATCCACGAGGACCAGCTTCGCGCCTGGCGCCGCGGCGAGCAGCTTCGCGTCCTGGACCGATGTCTGTACGTCGTGCGTTCCCTGGATGACCAGGGTTGCAACGGAAAGCTTACGAATCTCGGCTGCCGGATCATACCTGAACCACGAGATGAGATACGGCTGCACGCTCGGACGGAACAACATCGCGAGGGCGGGTGCGGTGCCGTTCACCGTATGTCCGGCATCGAGGGTGTCCAGTGTCGTGCCGTACATCTCCAACGGTACGCCCTGCGCGGCAAGCTGCGAGCGCAGCACTGCACTCGCACGACGGCCCGCACCTTCCAGCGACACGAAACCGTCCGCTTTCGCCCGCGCGGCCGCGACCATGCCAACGAGCGATCCCTCGCTGTGTCCGGCAACAACGACACTTGAAAACCGTCGATCGGCGCGAAGCAAATCGAGCCATGCAACTGCGTCCTGTATTCCAGTCTCGAACGTGAGATCGATCTCGCTCTTGCCGGCCATGGCCGATGCACTCGCCGCTACGCCCCGTTTGTCATACCGCACAGAGGCAATGCCGTTCGCGGCCAACGCCTCGGCGAGAAGCCTGTACGCATCGGTGTGCAGCGGCTTGCCCGAAGGCAGCGGCACCGGTGAGTTGCCGTCACGGTCGGTTGGACCGGAGCCGGCGACGATGAGCACAACGGGATGGCGTCCGGAGCCGGCAGGCAAGAGTTCGGTGCCGTAGAGTTTTCCGGTTGGCGTGTCCAGCGTGATCGGTCGCGACTCGGCGGAGTCGGTAACAACAGGCATACCGGTCGACCCCGTGAGCAGCGTTGCGGCGAGAACCATGAACATGGCGGCCCTTTTGAGAGAAAAACAGTTACGTACTTAGCAAAGTAGCTAATTACCTTGCACCTCGTAAGCTTTCTCGCACCAGTGGGAACGGCCGCCCATCGATGCGCGGCGGCGACCGGCGATCAGTGTGAGCCGGGCACCCCGATCTCCGTCATCCTGGCGAGGTCCAGCACATCGTCGATCTCCGCGTCTGAAAGAACGTGCTCACGTTTCACGAGGTCGCGAATCAGAACTCCTTCCTTAACGGATCGCTTGCTGATGTCCGCCGCCTTGGCGTAACCGATCTGCGGAGCCAGAGCGGTCGCAAGTGCCGCCGAGCGCTCGACCCAGTAAGCGCACTGTTCGGCGTTCGCCTGGATCCCCTGCACGCACTTCTCCGCCAGCGTGCGTGACGCGGTTGCCAGTATGTGTTCGGCAAGCAGAAGATTATATGCGATCACCGGCATCATGACGTTCAGCTCCAGCTGCCCATGCTCGGCGGCCGCCGCAACACAAGCGTCGAGACCGACCACCTGAAAGCAGACCTGGTTTACCATTTCCGCGATCGATGGGTTGATCTTGCCGGGCATGATGGACGAGCCAGGCTGCACCGCGGGCAGCGTTATCTCGTCGAGTCCCGTGCGCGGACCGCTGACCATGAGTCGCAGATCGCTCGCAATCTTGCTCAGGTCTAGCGCGAGCACCTTCATTGCCGCGCTGAAACCCGCGGCGTCGCCCATGCTCTGCATGAGCTGGATGCGGTCGGTGCCTGCACGCAGATCACCGCCCATACTCTCGTTGAGATACTTCACCATGAGTTGCGGATACTGCGGCTCCACATTCACACCGGTGCCGACCGCGCTCCCGCCGATACCGAGATC